>NZ_DBGB01000001.1:0-290187 GCF_002295765.1 Sphingobacterium sp. UBA865
AATCAACAAACAACTCACAAATCTATCGCATAGCCATATTTAATAAAAAAGCTGCCTCAATAAATTTGAGACAGCTTCTTTTTTATTCAACAGTGTCAAAGAACTAGACAACTGTATTGGAGATATTCTTCTTTTCAAGTATTGGAACAATTTCCAGTAGATCATCAATCACATAATCGGGATTTGCGGATTTGAGTTGAGCCACATTATGTGCACCGGTTGTGATACCGATACTTAAACCACAGCCTGCTTGCTGCCCCTCTTGTATATCGATAATAGAATCTCCAATCTTTAAGACAACACCTGGATCAGCAATTTCAAATTTTTGCATCGCTAATTCAATCATATCTGGATAAGGTCTGTTTCGAGGCACATCAGACGCTGTAATTAATGCATCTACATCCTTTCCTACTTTCCAGTTAAGCTTTTCTAAAAGCGACTCCGCAGTTTTTCGGTCATATCCCGTATTCAACACACGTAAGATATCACGGTCTTTCAATATGGCAAAAAGCTCCTCAGCATTCGTATTTGGATAAATTTCTTCCACTTCATAAGCATGCTCCAGCTCCCCTAAAAACAACGTAAACATGCGTTGTGCCAATTCATCATCAACAAGATTCAGGCTATTTTTAAGTACTGTTTTGATCGCTTGTAACTTTTCCTTACCTGCGCCATGCGCCAATACTTCCGTTAATGTAAGTTCATAGCCTCCTACCGTATTTATTGCATTTCTAAGCGTCTTATACACAATATTATTTTCGTTCACTGTCGTACCTGCCATGTCAAATACGATCATCTTAATTGCTTCTTTCATTTGATTAAACCTAAAAGTTTAGCAAAAATAAAAAATTGTTAAATAAAACTAAACAAACCCATATTAATTTAATGCTATATTTTAGTTAAGAAACTTGATTTAACGAATCGCAAAATAATAAGTCCAAGCGATAAGCAAGATTTGAAACGGAATACGAAACCACAAATAGTTTGGACCAGGTCCATCGAAAGTAGCCGTCTCATAATTAATATGCTTCAAGTTTGCCCGGATATTTGTGGGTAATACCAGTAGAAAGAAGACAATTAAAAGGATTCCCGTTATGCGGCTCATCTGCGGGACAAATAGCCCAATAGCAGCAAGGGCTTCCAACAGTCCGGTTGCATAGATCATTTCCTTTTTAAATGGAATAAATTCGGGTAGCATCAAGGTCATTCCCTCCGTATATAATAAATGCCCCAATGATGTAAACAGCAACATAACGGCTAGTGCTATTTTGCCCGAAAAAAAATAATCCACCGTGCCTTTCAACAACAGGGTACTTAAATTGGAGACAACAAAGACAACGATCAATACAAAAAATGGTTTCATCTTTTTTATAACAAAAATAGGTACCCTTCTTTTTGTTATCAATGAACATTTGTTAATAAATTCCTTTTCTGATCCGGCTCAATGATTGCGGCCTAATACCAATATAAGAAGCCAGATATTTTAAGGGAATATTGCGAATCAACTCGGGTTGCTCACGCAACAAATTGATATACCTGGTTTTTGCCGAATCTTCGAGTAGCGTCAGTTCCCGTTTCATTTTTTTTAGAAAAATGTCCTCAACCGCTTTCCGACCAATTAGGTTCCCAACCGTTGTTGTTTGATATACCGCATGGAGATCCTCAAACGATATCCGCCATAAAATACAATCTGTTATTGCCTCGAGATGATACGATGAAGGCTGCTGTGTCAAGAAGGAATCGTACCCACTTACAAAAGAGTTTTCAAAAGCGAATCCAAAAGTAAAATCATAGTCCAGTTTTGGGATATTGAAACGTACAATTCCTTTTTCAATAAAAGATAAATACTGTTCAGTTTTTCCGATTTCCAAAATCAGTGATTTTTTTGGAAACTCCATCTTAACAAGCTTAGCGGAAAATACTTCCCAGTCCGTATCATTCATGACAACGAGCGATTCGAAATATTCTCTGATCTTGTCCATGATTCTTATTTTTTAGGAGCAAGATAAAAACTTCTGTCCAAATATAGCGTAATGATTATTTACTATTTAATCGATTATTTATTTCAACAAACATACGGTCTATTTTACCAAAAAATATTAACTTAAATACTATAAACTTTAATCATGCTTATTCTTAACGAAAACGGTCCAGAACGTTGGCCTGCCTTTAGAAAATTAGGTTTTCGATTTTCTTTTATTTTCATTTTGTCGTTTATTCTTGTTTTCAACAACGGCACTTATCCATTATATGGCTATATCAGCTCTCCCCTCAACCATTTTATGCAAAAGTTGACTCCCTGGTTTGCAGAAAATATATTGGGCTATTCTTACGACCACAGCATCTTCATCAACGGAAGTGGGGATACCTCCTATGCCTGGATATCCTTATTGATCTTATTCCTACTAGCATTAGTCGGGGCAGCTTTATGGTCCATATTAGATCGAAAAAGAGCGAACTATAGGATCCTTTTTTACTGGTTAACCACAGCAATACGTTATTATGTTGCTTTTATGCTCATCAACTATGGTCTCATCAAAGTCTTCTATATGCAAATGCAGCCGCCGAGGTTAACACAACTCCTGCAGCCATTGGGCGAGTATTCCCCCATGGGCCTCGCATGGACTTATATCGGTTATTCTCAAGGCTACAATATACTCATCGGTTCAATTGAAATATTATCGGGCCTATTGCTTTTCAGAAAAATGATGGTTTTGGGTGCACTTATTACGGTTGCGACAAGTATCAATATTATGGCTGTTAATTATTTTTATGATGTTCCTGTCAAAATGGTCTCCACAGCACTCCTGCTATTTTCCATATTTCTACTGCTTCCCTACTTAAAAGCATTGTGCGAAATTTTTATTTCAGGAAAACCTGTACAGTTACTTCCTATTCAACAACTCCTATTCAATAAAAGCTGGAAAAGAAAAAGTTTGTTTATCATCAAATTGGCCGTGTTACTTCTCTTTATAGTGCAACAGGGCATGGGCATATTAAGTACAAAAAAAATGATCGCTGAGTACCTAACGACGTCACCACTATATGGAATCTACCGTATTGATCAAGCGGGAACACCACGCAAAACAATCTCCGAAAATTGGCGACTTATTGTTTTCGAAATTGATAACAATAAGGTCTTAATACGCAACACAGACTATAGCCCGCAAAGAGAGAGCGTTGTAATTGATGCTGCGGGGAAGAAAATCACCTTAAACAATTATCAATTTGATTATCAAATCAACCAAGATGGAAATATTCTTCTGACAAAAGCCTTCGATGACCATACAGCGCAAATTAAACTGATTAAACAAGACGTGCAAACTTTCGAATTAAAGCAGCGCAAGTTCCATTGGGTACAGGAATATCCCTATAATCGTTAGATAAGAATCGCAAAATTGAATAAACAAATCGTGCATTTAACGCCTCTCAGACCAAAATAACTATGTTTAATACTGCAAACATAACAACATGCGACGAACAGGTAGAGCATTTCGGTTTTTTATATCGAATGCGGAATATCAGAGTACACACCTGCCATATGCTCAAAAGCAAAGAGGTGCTGACCCTTATCTTAATACACTCGGGAGGAGGTATCCGTCAGATTGATCAGGGGCAACATAATATAATGGGTTATCAAATTCATTTAATGTTCCCTGGTCAGTCAAGTTCTTTCTATTTTTTCAAAGAAACCGCTGTTTATCATTTTAGAATTCCCTGGCAAAATTTTGAAAAATTATGTCATACGCTTTCAATCAACATAAAACTTCTTAAAGATTATCCGATACTTCAGATCGCAGCATATGAATTTGAGAGGCTTCGCTATGAATTCGATAAGATCCGTGAGGAACTCTCTCGTTATCAGCCACTATTATCACTCATTTTATCACGTTTGGGAACTAGCTTACTAGAGATTAACCGCTCCTTAACCAAACACATCGATAATTTAGCACCATATACTTATCCAGCCATCCTGAATCGCTTTCTTGAATTAATAGAACTTCATTATAAAAAAGAACACCATGTCGCTTATTACGCAAATTTATTGAATATAACTGCAACAACTCTTTGGATACAAACACAGCAATACATGGAGACTACCCCCCTCAAACTGATTCATAATCGTTTGTTAAAGGAAGCTATACACCTGCTGAGTTTGGGGGCCAATCCAATCAAGACTACGCTAATTGAATTGGGTTTTGAGGACTCCGCTACGTTCTCTCATTTCTTCAAAAAACAGACAAATATGTCACCTTCAGCATATCAAAAGAAACATTTACCACATAAAAAAACATAAAAATGGCTCCTACGTGATATACATAGAGCCGTTATTTACTAAGAAAACAACACTATAACTATCTTTTTTTCAACGTGATATTATCCAATAATGCCTTTTCCGTTCCTATATTGATAAATCCGATCCGAACTATTTTTTTATTCGGATTGATCTCCTTGCCAGTAACAAAATCAACGGCCTGTTTTCCACCTCTCTTTCCTGAATCAGCTATTAAAGTCTTTAAAGTCGATAACTTTCCTGTTACGACAGCAACATCATCCACTTCCGCCTGAACTTTACCTCCTTTACTCCAATAGCCAAGCTTGAAGTCTTGTTGAGGATTCAAATAAACATATTGCTCTATTTTTTGACCCGGCGCAAGTACGACCGCTTTACTGCCTTTTTCTCCACGCCCTTCTTCGATGACCGCTGCTCCTTCCCAAGGTGCAAGGCCAGCCTTGCCCTCAAAATCCGGATTCGGCAGTTCATTACCATCCTTTAAAGGCCAATTATAAGCCCGAATATAATCGACCTCCATATTGACTCCGCCTTCAGAACCATAGGCTCCAAGAAATACATTCAAAAAGTGGTTGGGTGAATAAATCTGATTTTTATTCTTATACTCCTTGATCAGGTCTCCATTGATATAATGTTTAATACTGGTAGGTGTCCATAATACCCCATGTGTTACCCATTGTCCCACATGTTCATACCCCTCCGCAATATGTGTAGCAAGATTACGTTGAAATACCCCTTTTTGATCGACATGTCCATGTATCACAAATTGAGCTGTAATATACTCTAAAACGTCTATTTCAAAAAGCTGTCCCTTGGGACGAATGCCTTTAATTCCGTCCACTTCAGATCCTTCTTGAAGATAATAACGAATATCTGGTCCTGGTGAATCAAACCAAAAAGCTGTATTTGTTCCCTTTGGATTACCCTGGCGGTTGCGTCTCACCTTAACTTCAAAGTACCCACCTTTGCTGTTGTCCAATAGATTTTCATTGGACTTCCAATCGTAGGTTTGGATGGATGAAATCTTTTGGTTGCCACCCTCCGTAAAAATCCGCTTGGGAATGGTATCATTGACATACAGATTGATCGCTGATCCATTTAAAGTATAAGCGGGTTGTGGCAAACGATCATGCAACATTTCATCCTTGGATTTTTCATTCAGATAGTTCAGGGACGAGAAATAGTTGGTCGTCCATTTATTCCGATTAAGTAACTGATCGTTAAATTCATCCTGCCAATAGACTTCCATACCAATAGGAACAGCTCTTGAGCTTGGATTCTTTTGCTCCTCATCGAGTTCAGTATCATCCAGCTGCCACTTCTTGCTCGTATACACTTTTCCATTCGCCAAGGATTTTCCTGTAGCAGATTCTATCCAGATATAATAGGTCGTTTCAGGCTCCACCTGCTGAATATAATAACGTTTGGCACCTTCTGCTAATATCGCATTGGCTGTTTGCGGTTTCTTATTCGTTTTTGCCCAAAAGACTTTCGCTCCGGACATGCTCGGTTGATTATCCTTCGTGTCTACACGGATCCAACTCCGGGTACCCAATAGCTGTAATGGCACAGTTGACCTTGTCGTTTGGGCTGATAACCCTAGCACTGACATTACCTGAATACCCGCAAGAAATAGATATTTTTTCACAATTTTCTTATTTTATAAACGAACAAACTATAGTCAATCTGCTTACGAACAGACTATAACCTTACGATAATAACGAGAATTATCAGCATTGACAACTCTGATCAAAACGCAACCGTTTGTTCAATTTAGCGATTCCAACAAATTGTGGGTCAATAACGGTTTATCCATCCTTACGGCAGATAAAACAGTTAAATTATGTATATTGCTTTAAGCGGTTTGGTTTGACAATTCCGTCAGATACATCGATTAATTTTTAATACAACATGAATACACTAGATAATTTTAATCAGCCTGCAGATCTTGCGCAACATTGGGTTGATGCCTGGAACCAACACGATCTAGATACAATTATGCGACACTATAGTGAAGACATTGACTTTCGCTCCCCCATTATTCAGAAAATGGGTGTGAATACGGCGGGAAATATAAAGAACAAAGAAGAATTAAAAGCTTATTTTAAAAGCGCACTGGAAAAATATCCAGAACTTCATTTTGAGCTTTACCACATACTTACGGGCGTAAACTCCATGGTACTTTTCTATAAAAGCGTCAACGATTCGCTTTCCGCGGAATATATGGAATTAGACGTACATGGAAAAATATGCAAAGTTTCAGCGCACTATAAGGGACTATAGTGAAAAATCTCCACAGGACGATGACTTGTGGAGATTTTTAGGTTAATTTAAGGTGATACTGATTGCCTGCTGGCTCAAAATTGGTTTCTGAATTATCAATCCATCATTTTGTCATTGAAAAAAAGCCGCTTGGAAAATCCAAAACGGCTTGATATATAGCGTAAAAAAGTTTCAACATAGACTATTCATGCAACACCAAAATCGCTTTAACCGATCGGTTCAGAACTTCATTCACCGTACTACTTGCAAATAAACGATAAATCATATTATGGTTGCGTTTGACCAAACATAGAATATCGGTCTGATTGTTTTCCACAAAATCAACGATCGCATACGATGGGCGTGTATCATCCTCATCCACATAGTTAAAGTTGATAGTTACGTTAGGAAGCAACTGACGCATTTTTTTCTCCCCATTACGCACCAGCTTTTCGTCCAAATCCCTTTCTGAAACATGTAGAATTTCCAACTTCTTGGGGTCCGAAAGTTTTAAAATACGATTGAGCGCTTTGACATCACGCACAGACAATTTTGTGGTTTTGTAATCCGTTGCCAATGTAATGACCGGAATAGCGGACAGATTACTTTCAGGAGGTACAATCAAGGTCGGAATACGCAATTTTGTCACAGCCATACTTGCATTACTACCGACAATTTCCTTAATGCCCGTCGCCCCAGTGATTCCCATTACCAAAAAAGAAACATCGGTATATTCAACATACTTTGTGACTACATTACGCAGATAACCTACTTCGACAACAGATCTCACTTTAAGGCCATTGTATTTATTTTCCTGAACCACCTGATCAGTCCATTCTTGCAAAGCAGCTCGTTTTCTAGCGTAATAATCTTCTATAAAGATCGCGTTATAAGTACTGTTGTTGATCCCTTCTGTCGGGTGTATGGCGTGTACAACAGCAATTTCCATATGCAAACGAGAAGCCAAAGACAAGGCATAACGCAAAGCATGACTTGCATTGATTGAAAAATCAGAGGCAACGAGAATTTGTTTCATTTTTTAAGTTTTAATATTAAACTGCCAATAGCCATGTGTACAAAGTCAATGGATGACAAAAACATTCAGATAACAATCAACTAAATAAAAAGATGGAAGAATACAAATAGTAATAAAGCCAAGCCAATCGACACAGGTAAAGTAAGTACCCAAGCAAGACCGATACTTTTGAGTGTTCCTTTATTTAAATTGCTCTTTCCTCCAGAAGCTACCATTGAACCAGCAATACCACTTGAGAGCACATGCGTTGTGCTAACGGGCAAACCCAATACGGTACTGATACCAATTGTCGAAGCTGCGACAATCTCGCTTGAGGCCCCCTGAGCATAACTCAAATGTTCATTTCCTATTTTTTCACCAATTGTTATTACAATACGTTTCCAACCGATCATTGTTCCCAAACCTAGTGCTACCGAAATCGTTAAGATCACCCAAATCGGTGCAAAGTCCGTAAGATGTTTCAATTCACCCAACTTACGATTGAGCTCCAGTCGATTTTCAGCATTGATATTGATCCGTTTATTGCTCTCCAATGTAGCAATCGATTTGACCAAACCTTCAACCTCTTTTCTGAATTTGAACGTCCCAGCTTTATCCGTTACACTTTTATCCATCAAATGCAACTTGACTTGCTCAATCTCTTCATGGACATGTGCAAACATCGTTCCCTGAACAACATTACTTGAAGCAATTGTCTGCAACACGATTTCCGTTTGATCGAGCGTTTTAATGACAGCCGCATCTGGTACGGAATGGTTTATTGCAAAACGGGCAGGAAGAAATGCAATTAAGATCAGCATAAACAGCCCTACTCCTTTTTGTCCATCATTACTTCCGTGAAAAAAACTGACCAATGTACAGGTCAGTATAAGAATACCCCGTACTAAAAATGGGGGTCTGTCATCTTCCCCTTGTGGAATGTGAAAAAGTGCTTTATAACGGACGACATGCTTCAAAAAGAGCATCAATATCACCGCTAGACCAAAGCCAATCAAAGGTGACAGAATCAAAGAAAGACCAATTTCCTCAGCCTTATGCCAATTGACACCGCTGCCACCGTAATACCAGGTGAAGCCTATACCAGCCCCGATAAGGGCACCGATCAAGGTATGTGAACTCGAACAAGGAATACCAAAATACCAAGTCCCCAAATTCCAGATAATAGCAGCCAATAATACAGAAAGGACCAGACAAGCGCCTACGGAAACCGGGAGTGCCATTAAGGTATCCAGAGGCACCAATTTAAGGATTCCCATAGCCACGGCTATTCCGCCTGCAAAAACACCTAGAAAATTCCAAAAACCAGACCAAGGAATGGCTACAATTGGTTTAAGTGCTTTGGTATAAATGACCGTTGCAACAGCATTCGCGGTATCATGAAAGCCATTGACAAATTCAAAGGCCACAACGGCAAATAAACAAAGGGCAAAAACAATAAGGAGTCCAGTACTAAGATCGGTTTCCCCTAAGAGAGGAATCATGTTGCAGAAAATGTGCATAGTATTCTTTCATAAGATTTATGGTTGTCCTTGCTTAGTTATTCTTACTTGCTGAGTTTTCCTTAAGGAAAACTACCGCAGGAACAATCGCTTCATTCAAATCAAAAGTAATTTTCAGATGTTAACTTTTGATAAAGGATATATTACCTTATAAAACAAGAAAGAAAAACTTAAAACACTGTTAACGAATCTTATTCCGTCGCTATTTTATTTCTTACAAATTTCTTAATTTTCAGGGAGCTAATACGGACTTTATAGGGACCTCATTCGGACTTCATTCGGATGAAAGCGAATAAAGACCAAATAAGTTCCGTAGAAATAACGATTATAAAACGGAATAAAATCAAATTTGACCACTAGTTTTTACCCAAATAAATATAGACAAATCAAAACCCCGTAAAAGACCAGCTGTGAAGTAAGAGTCGTATTAGACCAACCGTAAAGTAAAAGCCGTGTTAAACCTTTTGTAAACCTTTTTCAAGAATGGACATTGCTATCTGCAAAGAACCAAGCAGACGATTCAAGGGAATTTTGATCCGCCATTTACAGCAAAAACAGGACGATTTACCGATTCAAACCTACAGTCCACCGAAAAGCACAAACTTTTTAAATTTAAACTCGTTACTTTAGACAAAAATAAATTTAACACCGAATTAATTATGCCTAAATCCTCCTCATTAAACTGTTCCCTGACGAACTATGCTCCCTTACAGCGGATTACACTTCGTACGCTACCTTTTCTCGTCGCCATGTATTGCCTGCTCTTCGCGCAACATGCAAAAGCCCAATCTTTAGACTGGTCTACAAAAGATATTGTATTTAAAAGTAAGAGTATTAAGTTAACAGGAACCATACTTCAGCCTCGCCGTGCCCATGCGGCCATTGTCCTTATCCATGGTTCTGGACAAGAGAAAAGGATGATGGAGTTTGCCTCATATTTGGCTCAAAACGGTATTGCTGTATTTACTTATGACAAGCGCGGAGTTGGTAAATCTGAGGGAACCTACGCTGGCCCTGAGGTCGGTACAAATAATATCGACTCTGCCAACCTCCACCTGCTGGCCAAAGATGCACAAGCAGCGGTAAAAGCATTCCATCAGCAACTCGGGAAGACGAACATTCCAATGGGACTACTTGGATTCAGCCAAGCAGGATGGATCATTCCCTTAGCTACCAACCAAAATCCTTTGGTCGACTTTTTTGTCTTGTACAGTGGAGCAGTCATCCCTGCCCGTGAGCAGCTTCGCTTCCAGTTCTTTACGAATGGGAAAAAAGATTTTTGGGATAAACATACGGAAGCCGATGCTAGACAACATGTGGCAAATGATCCGGATCGCTATCAATTTACAAATACCGATCCCATGACACCACTTAAAACAATAACAACTCCAGGACTCTGGCTTTTTGGATCCAAAGATATCCAAATACCTGTAGGTTTATCCATTGAACATCTCAATGCACTTAAAGCACAAGGAAAGCCTTTCGAATATTGCCTATTTCCTTTATTAGATCACAATACAAGCCTTTCGGCATCTAGCGAACCTAGCACTATTGCATTGAACTGGATCAAAAGTAGGAGTAAAAAAAAGGCACAAAGAACCTCTTGACAAGGTTTCATGAGCATAAGATCAAGCATTAAAAAAGGCCTAAATAAAAAACTTAGGCCTTTCTTCAATCAATTCAAATGTTTAACTCGCTGGATTAATGCAAATCCGCACGAAGCACTTTATTTTTATTCAATGCTCTATTGGAATAGATGATATACAAGGTGCCGATGATGGTTGGCGTAATCCAAACCAGCGTTGAACCAAGCTGAATCCCGGCAACTAAAAAGGCAGTCACCGACGCAATCAATGCGCCTACCATACGACCCAAATGACTGACCAGCCAGCCATTTTTCTTTTCTTTGAAACTTTTAAACAGCTGAAAATCTCGAATACTCATAAATGCACCAAAACCACCAAAAAAGACATATAAAACAGAATTTGCCACCTGCTGTATTAATCCAATTAAACCAAGACATAACATACCAACCGATGCAAGCAGCATCGTAGCCGAAATAAGTTTGTCTTTCCAATCGGCCTGTTGTTTAATCTTACTGCGTAAAGTCAACGCGCGATTACCCGCCAGAATGAGATAGATGGTAAAGATACCGATCAAAAATAAAAATGTGTTTTCGTGGCCCGGCATTCTCGCAATAACAAGTGAAATTAAAGAACTAATCACCATCGCATAGGAAAATATGATCCCCATTTTCTTATGCGCTACTCCTCCCTTTTTTACAGCCACACTGATCAGGCCGGTAATCAATCCTACCCCACCAAAAAACGCGTGAATGTAGATCAATGTCTTAATTGTTTCTTCCATAGTTCTTCTTTAATTGTTTTTAGCTAATAATGGTATTGAAGCAAAAAGGCTAATTAATGGTTATGCCATGTTTAAAATAGATAGACAGGAAACTGCGCTATGATGCCGTTTGCGACAATAGCCCAAATGTAAAAAATATCCTTTTAATTATCCAAATGTTTAAATAAAAATCATTCTTTTTCCTCACGGACGAGAAAATCATAAGAGTACCAGAATTTAAGGTCCCCATAGGAATTAAGGTTTCCTAGACTATAGCTAATGGGGTAGTCAAAGCTATTCTGTTGCAGTTCAAGTTCATTTTTATAATCAATGACAAGTTTTTTAATAGCGTCCAAACCTGTAGCGCGTCTAATAAAACTAGTTTGACGTCCACCACGCAAATAAACCAGCACATCGGAACGATTTAACACCGTTTCGTCGGTTTTTGTCAGAAATTGATTGTACAGCAATTTTTCCAATACGTTTTTAAGATCACCACGTGGAAAATCACTTTCTCCCATCATAATCGAGTGGGTACCATAGTTGACTGACGAAACATAGTAGGGATTATATCCTGATTTTTTTAACTTCCCTAGTGCATCCTTACTAAAAGCCTGTTCATAGTCTTTCAGATCTGCATGGAGACTAAATGTAATATGTTCTCGACGCAATAACAGGCTATTAGCTCTTTTTATCGTGGTAGAATCATGGTGACGGACCAATTTGAGTACACTATCTACGTCAGGGCTATTATTAAGATGGTAGCGTATCGCTCTATAATCGAAAAATGCCCCTACAGACGACTGCCTCAAAACAGCCGGTTCCCCCTTGCTTTTCTTAGCGAAAGCTCGCACAGCATCAAATCCAGGAATGATACGGATTGGAGCTAAAGTTGGCTGTGTAGAAGAAATTGTGCTCTTGAAAGGTTTATAATTGCGAAGGGAAGTTAGTTTTAGTTGCGGCGTAGTATCTTTTAATCCCCAAACTGTCCCCAAATAGAAGTTTTTATCTGTAGTGCCATCCACGTAGATCTGGCTAACCGAAAACCCGACGGAACGCCCTACAAATTGATACCTTTTAGCCATTGTTCCATCACCGATCTCCCTAGCGTCAAAATCACTATCTTCTTTGTCACAACTGGACAAAAAACAAATGCTTAATAACAACAGGAAAAGATATTTCATAATTTAAAAAATTAATCGTCAGCTCTGGTGCAGCACTTCGATCTCATCTACCCGTCGGACAATGGCCTTTAGATTCTTCTCAAAGATAGACAAAATTCCTAATCCAATATACATAAAAATAAGAATAACAACACGATACAAAGCTAAAGGAACATAATTAACGATCCATTCCGAAGAAACCAACCCGATGATCAAAACCATAATCGGTATTGTTAAACCAAGATAATTGCGATAAACGCAGTATTTGTTCCCTCGAGGCCGATGCCGCAATAGGTATACTGGAATATAAAAAACTAGTGTACCAATCATCCCTAATTTTAATCCCGTCCAAAAAGCATCTGCATCGAGCGGCACAAAATAATAGAACAATGTGAAGTACACGATATAAATTGCACTATGCCAATGCTTGACGAACTGTAAAAAATCAGCAGGAAATTTATTGATCTGTTTTCTTTGCAGATTCAATTCATAACTAGCTGCAATGCTTCCAAACCCTGCCTCTCCAAAACTGGCATAAGCGAGATCAATGGCTCGATTGAAATACATGCCGGCATCTGAAGACATCAGTTCCTCTACCTTACAGGCGAAGTGATCCAAAATTTCAAGTTGAACATCAACATAATGATATCCTTTAGAACGGATAAAATCCATCAGAATACCTAACTCCGCTTTGGTCAATTTCTTTTCTGTCATGATACAATTGGTTTCGTGTTCAAAATAACCTGCAACTTCTCCACAAAGGTCAACGCATCTTTCATTTTACTTATCTGCGCTTTTTTTCCCTTCACTGTCAGGGAGTAATACTTTCTTGCTCTTCCATCGACAACTTCTATTGCTGTATCCAGAAGCCCTTCCGCTTCTAGCTTATGTAATGCAGGATAGAGCGCTCCCTCAGTGAGGATAAACTCCCCATCTGTTAAGAGTTTTACCTGCTGGGTCATTTCATAGCCATACATTCTTTCCGTTCCAGACAATAGCTTCAGAATAATCGTTTGTAAAGTGCCTTTTAATAACTTCGTATCTTTCATTCGTTCATCTTAAAAAAGTAATTAAATATACCTAATTTTCTTATATATACAAAAACATAAAAAAACTATGATACAGCAGGTTGCATTTTAACTTCAATCATCAGATTTGGTCTTTGCACGGCCTTTTGACTGCACTGCTTCTACCCTGCTTTTGCCTTGCTTTTGGAATTCACCTAGCAAATCCCTATGAATCGCCCAGTCTTAACCTAGTTCACTAGGTAAACACAAGGTTTCAGCTAAGTGTTTACTAGGGACAAGAGCGAACAAAGGTAATGACAGGAGCGAATAAAGGCATAAGCAGGTCGGGAGCGAAAAAGCCGCTAGAGCTGGGAACTCCAAACGGCTTTGCATTAACAATTATATATAGAATGATATGATTATCCTGCTTTTAATAGATCAACAATAAGACGATCTCTATTTTCATTCAATGAGGGGTAAAACTGATTTAGATCGACCAATATAATTGGCATCCCCCTATTTTCGGGCTTATACAAGACATTATCCACCAAGTCCCGACAGAAAACCAACGATTCATTATCCGTAAACACTTCTCTTGACCTTTTGAGGAAACTATCAAAAAAACGTCTGGGATTATTGATGATTTTAAGATGCTCTTGGTTTGGAAAAACTGTACTGGAGAGATCTAGCCCTCGAGAAAATATAACGTCCTTTAATTCTGCATGACCAAAATTTACCAAGGGAGTCTTTAATGGTTTGGCTTTTTTGAGAATAAAAAGATTGGTGGAATATAAATCTTCTGTAAAAGGAATTCCATAAAACCATGAAGAACTGATCTTTCCCTTAAATACCACATGAATCAAATTCGTCCCGTCGAAAGTTGTTTTGTCAAATGTAAAGGAAGGACGATTTTTCAATTTTTAGATTTCCAATGATGGCTTTCGAAAAATCATTCGCTTCGAATGTACTTTCCATCCAAAGCCCAGATTCCTGAAAAACAACAGACTGAAAGTTACAGTCTACAAAGGTACAGCGAATGAACTTACAATCACGAAACATGGAGTTCATGAAGCTTTTCCCTTTTATCTTGCAATCGATAAAAGAACAGTTTTTTAAGACTTTGTGATTGAATTCAAAACTTTCAATCTCACTTTGCTGGAATATTTTATTAGTCAGTGCCATGCTAAAAATGATTAATAGGCTAAAATTTCATAGTAGTTGCATTTCAAATGGATATTTAACGGCCAAAATCTCCATTTATACAATGATGACAACGGGAAAGACAAAACGTCCTAAAGGAATTTTGACTTTTTTTATTTTTTTTATCCCAGCCTAAAACAGCCAAGACATATAACATGTCGTTGCAAACTAATTATAGGAATATGTCAGCCATTCTTCAACTGACCAATAGGCACAAAAAAGCCGCAAGGACGGGAGTCCTTTACGGCTTACTACCTATGAAAAACATTTACCTTACGTGTAAGGCACTATCTACTATGACAATTAAAATTAAAATGTCGCACATAAATCTGCAGCACAATAAATTAACAAATTAAGATTGGCTCATTTTTTACTCTACAAAAGCGTCAGAATTTGTTTCGGCATTTCTTGTATCCAAATATAAAGTGCTCGGTCAGCGATTCAAGCCACCGTTTACAATTCGCCAAAAATGATTTACGATTCGTTTATTGTATTATTTTAATCGGCTGGTTAATTAGCCCTTTACTGCTATAAGAAAAAAAAGTATATCGGTGGACGCAATTAAAACTGTTTATGAAATTGATAAAAAATATCTTGGTAGTGCTTGTACCGCTTACCTTATTCAGCGGCATAACCTTTTCCCAAAGCAAAGAGGAGCTTAAAAAAAAATATGAAAACAGCAGTATAGATGAAGAGCTCAAGAAGAAGATGGCTACGGAATATGTCTTTCCCGATAGCCTCATCTTATCCCCTTTACACTATACCAATTCCTATTAAGCCTAAAGAAACCTATTTCAGCTGGGGCGATTATGAACATTCCTGGGTCACTATGTATGTCGAAGATTTAAGCACAAAAAAAGTGGTCAATGTAGGCTCACTGGCCTTCCCGGGTAAAAAGATTCAGATGAAAGGGCATATCACATCGTTCTTAGAGCAATACAAGTATTTCATCGATTTTGCACAAAGGCCGAGGGATCTTGAAGGATTAAATGTCATCCGATACGACAAATTACCTAAAGTAACCATTGTTCAAAAAAATCTACGCATTAATGGTAAATTGGTCAAGTTTGAAAAAGTGCCGACTTACCATAACCGTACACACAACCCCGAACAAAGTAAAGTTGCCGGTGAAATTCCTATTCTATCCAAGGATATTTATAACCCTACGACCGGTGAACTGACACTCGAAACGGGCGTGTCTGTAAAATGCCCCCCCAAGAAAGAGGACGGCAAATAGCCGGCAATGAATTATGATAAAATGCGATCATCGTCTACGACGACAACTTTGATGCCCGCAGTTTCAACAGCGATTAGGATTACTATTTTTAGGTGGAGGATTTTAATGAAAATGGTCGTTCGAAACAGAGCAAAAAATTGCTCCATATTGAATAACGTATAGAATGCCCTATCCCATCGGGTAAAAAAAGAGTCTTCTCATCACAATGATGAGAAGACTCTTTACTTAATCACAAACCAAGTTTGACTTTTTGCTGGTATATTGACCTCAAAGATCCCTTCCGAGGCTGCATTTAATGGCATTGTCCTACTGTTCTGATCTTGCTCAACCACTTGCACATTTCCTTTCAGTCCGGTATAGTATAAGTTGACCTTAATTTTTCGTGTTATCGCTTCGTCCAATGGATTATAGATCATTAGTAATCCCTTTTCTTTTCCCGCTGGATTTACGTGAAAAATAGCATCATAATCCATCCCGTCAGGACGTCTCACATGGATGATATCACTGTCCAAAACTTCACGGTGTTTCTTGTAAAAATTCACCCATTTGGTTACTACATTTTTCGTCTCTGGGGAGTCATAAAGCTGTGGTCCACGATAACAAGCCTGTACACCTGCGCCAAATAGATTGGCCAAGCGTTGTTCATAATGAGGCAGGTGATCCTTCAAAGGCTCTATCGTTGCCTCTTTGCCGCCACCTTGATATTCTACCAATGGAACAAACATCCACCCCATCGATGGTGCCTTCGCCCAGGTACCATCGAAGATATTCTGTCTTTCCACAATTTCCTGTTGTGCCCTCGGTAATGACCAATTCGCTTCGCGGTAGCCCATTCCTACTTTGTTGCCGCCGTTCAAGAAATACATATCCGGAATATTCAGGTAGATTCCCTTTTCACGGCACCATTTGTAAAAATCAGTAATCCGTTTAAACTGATTCCATTGCGAGTCTTTTTCATTATGATGCCCGGGGTGATCGGTGGAATAGCACCAATCTCCAGGATAAGAGCCATCGTGCTCAAATACACCCAGTCCCGAACTTTCGTACAGGTTATACAGCTTTTTGAAGTAAGCCTGGCCCCATTCACTCTCAATACAGGGTGAACTTCCAAAGCGAGGATGCATGCCTTCAGGTAGCACAACGTCATTTTTAGCATCAATATGCCGACTGGCCAGGAGCGAATAGCCTCCAAGTTCAATTCCTTTGCTATGCGCATAGTCAGCAAGCTCTTTCATACGCTTGAGATTTTCGGGAGAATCATCTTCGGCATTGAATCCAGACCAAAAGGTCATAATCACCATTTCAAAACCAACCTCCGCTGCTTGATCAATTGCCTTTTTTACCGACTCGTTGTCCGAACTCCGTACATGCATCAATATTGGATTTTCAGTTGCCCATGGCGCCATGGAGCGCAGCATTTTTCGATATCCAAGGCTCTTACGTTCGCGTTCCCAGCTATCGTTCAACAGCTCCCAAACCCGATAGCTTGCAAATTCTCCACCGGCAGCAACCTGTTGTTCGGGTCCCATTTTAGGTGCAACTTCCAACAGACAGGGTGTCTCCCGGTCGTAGTGGACCTGTGTGGTATATAGCGGGTCTTTTTTCCACTCCAGACTCGAGGAATAAACGACTTCCTCGCTCATACCGCCAAATGTATAATCTGTTTCCACGGTGATATTAGGGTATAACCAACGGCTTCTATGATCTACCGAACTTTCGGGCTCAAATACAGCCAATTGCTCACTCTTAAAGCTATTAACCACAATTTCCCGGTCCGACTGATTCTTCACAGTAATCCACTTACTAAAGATCGGCATGTCATCATAAAGATCATAATGAACCTGTACCGTAACGTTTTTCATATAAGCAAGTTTACTGGACAGATCGCCTGCAAATTGGGATGAAAAATCACCGTATGCCCAAAAACCTTCTATTTTGGAGCGACCTTCCTTTGTAGAAGCCTTTCCATCTTTGTTCTCGCCGTTTGGATCCATTTTTCCGACACGAACCAACTGTATCTTGTCACCTGACTTTAGCGAAAGATGACCGACAGTATGCCATTGTTGTCCATCCAAAGAGGCTTGTGCCAATAATTCTTTATCCGCTATTTCATATCTAAACCATAGCTGATCTGCTTTACCAACTTCGAAGGTTCCGTTATCGCGTTTGCCATCAAAAAAGACTACTTTGCCTTCGCTTGCTCGCCAATAAAGTCTGGGGCTACTATTCGTTAGTGTTAGCCCAAAACCCAATCCCCAATCGTTGGATTGATCAGTACCTTTATTCATCTTGGCGACGAGTACCTTTGCGTCTTGAGGAACCGCTCTTTCAGCAAATACTGCCGCATTCTCCAGTGCCATAATCTCGCCCACTTTTTCTTCATTGACAAAGGAATTACGTGCATGTGATTTTGACACTATCAACTTCCAGTCGGACGCTAAACGCTGAAATTTATCTTCCAACAGCAATGATCTGTTTTGGTCACTTTTGCTCTTTGCGGCAAGAGCATCGATCGCCTGTTGATCCAATGTATAGTTAAATGTCAGCTCTTTGCCCGGCACTGGCCAAGGCATCTCTTTAGGCATCCAGTTTGGCCTCTTTTTCCAGCCAAAACGGGGTTTTGTATCTTCAATTTTATAATCATGGAACTTAAAAGCCATGGGATTAGCCTTTAAACTCGGTATCCATTCTTTTAGTAAGTAATTATGTACTTTTTATCCTTCCAATCCACCGACATCAAAGGTAAACCCATCGATTGTTACACTGGCTTCAGATCGGATCGACCTTAGAAATGCTGTATTTCCAGTCAATTCGTCCAAACCAATACTGGCTACATTTGGAAAAGTCGTAAATGTACGGCTGACCAAGCCATTGGAAAATACCAAATGACCTTCTTTCGTCTTGAAGAGCCCTGCTTTCGCATGGGGAGTTCCTATTAGCCAGTCTCCAGACAGGCTGTTGCTTTCTTTGTTAAATAGCGGCAGCTGCTGACTATAGCTCTGCTTTGCCTGGCCCAACACGCCTAGTAGACACAGGATATAGAGTTGTTTTTTAAAGTAATTCATCTTTTTAGTTTGCCAATACATTTACTGACGCGACTTTCAGATACTTGCTTAAAACTTTGATTTTATTTGCTTTCAACAGTATTACCGAGCCCCATTGTTTATTTGGTTCGTTCCCCATTACTTCGTCAAGTCTACTGGATCCAAAGATATCTGCAATTTTACCACCTAAAAAAATGCTTAAACAATTGATTCGATTTGACCAAAAGTTTACCATAGACTATAAAACTGAAACAAGATAATCAATATAACAATAATCTCATTCTTTTTGTATTCCCAAATCAAATTCCCTTAAAATCTCAAATACCCGTTCTTTGCGCAATAACCACATGCCTAACTTTTCTTCGGCAACACCATCCAAAAGTCGGTATGTAAAGATAATACCCTTCTGTTCATCCAACTGAACCCCCAAATATTTCAGTGCAATACCATCTTTATACAGTATGGGGCAAATTTCCGTAATATGTGAGGACAATAAGAATACACTGTTCTTGTATCCTTTCAAACAGTTGACTAACTCCAGGGTTGCTTCACTGGCATCACTATGGTTTGTCCCCTTGAATAGCTCATCCATGAGAATAAACATTTGTTTACCGGATGCCAATAATTCCGCCAAATGTTTAACCCGTAATACTTCGTTAAAAAAGTGACTTGCACCTGCATTTATATTATCACCTAAATTTATGGTCGCCGATATTCCGTCAAAAAGTACTGTTTTCATCGCATCTGCTGAAACCGGAAAACCAAGATGTGCCAGATAAACGCAGCTTCCAATTGTCTTCAACAAGGTAGATTTGCCCGTCATATTTGCTCCGGTCAGATACCAAAGGTTGTTTTCTTTTTTTATTTCTACATCATTTTTAATGGCATCTTCAATAAATAAATTATAAGCTCCACGTATGGTGATCATATCCTCTCCCCCTGTCTTTTCCTCAATTTGAGGAAAAACAAGATTCTTTCCTTTGATACTTTTTGCTACACTGAACAAAGCATCCAAATGATACAAAACATCGAAAATCTCACGTATTGCATTTCGTTTTATATTTCTAAAAAGATAATCGTATTTGATCATCAGCTCCTTAGAAAATTTGTTATTCAGCAACTGCTTAAACTCATCCCGATCGATATCTTCCAAAACACAATCTACGTGCTTACGATATTCTTTGAGAATAGCTAAACTATGACCTTCTGATTTTGCAGATGCTAAAAAAATAGCAAGACCATCTGTAATCTTAGCGATCTCGTGAATAGATCGCTTAATAAGTATCTCGCGTTTTTTAAAATCCAAAGACAAAAAATTCGTTGACACCATTTCGAGATAATAAGTAGCCCTGGAAGATGAATAGGGTTCTTGCGGCAGAGACAAATATTGCTCCAGATCCTGCATCATATACTTATCCAATAGATCCGAAATCTCAACTTTTTGCATAAAAAGAATTAGATGCTGTCTGCTTTCTATTTCCAATTTAGAGGAAAGAGGTTTAAGAAAATAACTATACAACATATCCCGCCCACCTAGCGTAACTGTACAATCGAAAAAATCGACCATATCCTTATACCTACTGTTGGTAACATTTAAATCCGCTAAGGTTTGCTTGTCAACGATCGACATAATTTATTTATTGTGGCTCTTTCCTTAAACTTACTCAAAGTCATTATAATTAGCAACACTGTAGCAGAATCGTTATACAGCGAAATAAGTTTTCATAATCATGAGATTACTAGCGATTATTCTAGAATATTAAAACGGAAATATTTAACTAATGAGCCAATCAGGCAAGACATAGGTTCTTAAGCATTTAAATTTATAGGACATATCCAAGGAATAACGCAAGGGTAAAAAACAAAAAAACACCCGAAAGCATGGGGTACTCCGGGTGTTTTAGCCATATTATTAACCTATTTTATGAAAAGTGCCCTTGAATGGGCAACACTAAAATAGAAAATAACTTTGTATAAACAAAATAAAATTTAAAAAAATCATTTTTTATAAATCACTAAACCGGTTAAACATGGAAATTTAGCAGCGCGGCTAAAGGATTTCAAGTTGCGTTTTTGTCTAGGAACAAGTTAAAATCAAATTAATATTATCTTAATATATTACAGGGGGTAACAAGGGGTTNNAACCCCTTGTTACCCCCTGTAAAAGTAGTGTTATTCCCTTCTTAATTTTGAATCTGAGGAGAACTTGATGCAGCCCTTCGCTATCATTGTGAGATTTTGTTTAATTTTAAATCGATCAAGTAACTGTTAGCTATGACCGAGCGTGAAATTCTGAGACAACATATCGACAAAACCGTCCAGTTAAACGACGAACAATTCGACTACTTCTTTTCTTTTTTTAAACCGATCTCCTTTAAAAAGAAACAAATGATTATCCGTCAAGGAGACCTTGTGGAACAAGAGTATTTTGTGCTAAATGGCTGTTTAAAGACCTATTTCACCAACGATGAACAAAAGATGCATATCTTACAGTTCGCCACAAAAACCTGGTGGGCTTCCGATTATAATGCATTGCATAACCAAGGCCCAGCTACGGTCAATTTAGATTGTGTCAGCGATGCAGACACTCTTTGCTTATCGAACGAAGACCGTGAAAAAGTATGTAAGGAAATTCACGAAGTTGAAACCTTTTTTAGATGGCGTTCCAATAAAGGATATATTGGGCTGCAAAAAAGAATAATGTCACTGCTGAACAACGATGCTCGAAGCCGCTACGAGGAACTCATGCAGCAATATCCTGAACTCTATAATCTCATTCCCAAACATTTGATTGCAGCATATCTGGGTGTTTCCCGCGAAACACTGAGCAGGCTATACCAAGCCAAATAATGTGATCTATATCACAAAAGCAAAACCATTCGCTAAATTGTGATGTATATCACATAGGGCTCTGGCAACTTATCCCCTACTTTGTACTATCGTTTTAAACATATAATTTTTTAACAGACTTGGTTATTTAATATGAAAAAAGACAAATTAAAAGTATTGGTTGTATTGACATCACATGACCAATTGGGAGATACGGGAGAAAAAACAGGTTTTTGGATTGAGGAATTTGCAGCACCTTACTATGTTTTACAAGATGCAGGAGTGGACGTCACAATCGCATCGCCTAAAGGTGGTCAGCCACCGATAGACCCTAAAAGTGCACTCCCGGATTTTCAAACCGAAGCAACCAAACGTTTTGATGCCGATAAGGAGCTTCAAACAAAATTGGCAAATAGCATTCCTTTGGATCATATCAATGAGCAGGATTATGATGCTGTTTTCTATCCTGGGGGCCATGGCCCTTTGTGGGATTTAACCAATGATAAGACATCCATTGCATTGATCGAATCATTTTGGGCCCACAACAAACCTGTCGCTGCCGTATGCCATGCCCCAGCTGTATTTCGCTATGTCAAGGATAGTAATGGTCAGCCACTGATCAAAGGCAAAAAAGTTACCGGATTTTCAAATAGCGAGGAAGAAGCGGTTCAACTAACGGATGTTGTTCCCTTTTTAGTGGAAGATGAACTCGTAAAATTGGGTGGTCAGTACAGCAAAGGGGAAGATTGGCATAGTTATGTAGTCAAAGATGGTCATCTCATTACCGGGCAAAACCCTGGGTCTTCGGAAGAAACTGCTAAAGCTTTGTTTGCTCTATTGAGCAAGATATAATAAACAATTAGCTAAAATCAACAAGGTTATTTCCTNNAGGAAATAACCTTGTTGATTTTTATATAGGTAGCAGCAAAGTACAAACTGGCTTTGGCCGATTTATATTTTTTGTGAGCAATATATAAAACCGTAATTTTTCCAATAGTGGAATGGACATCCTATAAGATTTTGGCATAAAAAAAGCACCGGAGTTTTCCGGTGCTTTTTTAGTTCAGAAGTTCAATAAAGACAAGTGAGTTAATTATTTTATGCTATAGGTTACGTTTGCCATTGTCAACCAAGACGAGGTAAATCGTATATTAATTGTATCGCCCGATTTGCCCAAAGCCTGAACATACACGATCATTTTTCCATGATAAACGCGCTGTTTATTATCGGTATAGTCGCCCATATCTGCATTGTTCCCCGCTTCCATACCCAGTAATCGCGCATGTCCAGCAATATCACAGGTGATTTCATCTTCCGAAAGGACCACAGGAAGTCCCTTGTTATCCACCACTTGCAAGGCAACCTGCAAAATGCCACCGCTCTCAATCGCTTTCCCTCCTATCACCGTCGCCTGAATCGCCGCCGGACGTTCACTGGATTCGATAGTGTGCCGAACTACTTCTTTTTTATTCGTGTCCAGACCAACAACCTCTAGTTTACCAGCTGCATAGGGAATATCCCAAAAGATGATACCTGTCTTCTCATCGTAATTTTTCTCTTCGCCAACAACCTTACCATTAAGCTCCAATCGCGCCTGAGGGCTATTGGTGTAACAGACCACCCTGATTTGCTGCCCCTCCTGATAGTTCCAAATTGGCCAGGCATCCATGGAGGGCGCTTCATTTTTCCGTTGCCCCTGTTCGGATTCCAATGCAGACCAGACATCGGTAGTCGTTGCTCCGCCCTTCAATGGATAGGTTCCCAAATAAGCCATTGGTTTATCGGACCACAGCGATTGGCGGTAATAACCCCTCGGTTTAATAAAACCTGCGAAATCCAGCAGTCCCGAATAAAATCCACGTGAAGGCCAACGCCCCGACTCTCCGAGATAGTCAATACCCGTCCACAAGAACTGGCCAAATATATGCTTGTTGTCGCGTACGGCAAGCCATGCCGGAAGATCGTGCCGATTCTCACTTCCGAAAATCACGCGTGCTGGATAGCGCTGATGATCCAGTTGATAACGACTTTCGGTATAATTGTACCCTGCAATGTCGAGTGCCCCCGGATAGGCCGTTTCGTTGGACATAGCCACACCTGCAAGCCCTGCTGTAACAGCTCTGCTTTTATCATATTTTTTCACAACCGCAACCAAGCGTTTCGCTATATCACCCAATCGCATCGCATCTGGTGCATCCTTTTTGTATCCGCCATACGAAGCCTGTGTAAAACCACCCTCCTTCTTCTCGCCGTTAAGGACAGGATGTGAATAAGGGTCATTTGGATAATCCACTTCATTCCCTATACTCCAGGCGAAAATCGAGAGGTGATTGCGATCCCGTTTGACCATATCTGCAAGATCTTGCTCGCCCCAGCTTTCAAAAAAGTCATACGATCCCTCAAAACCGGGGGTCCCGACATTCCAGCCCTGCAGCCATTTCCGTTTTGGAAATTCCCATTCATCAAATGCCTCATCCATAACCAACAGCCCCAACTCGTCACATAAGGTGTAAAGCGAGGATGCTTGCGGATTATGACTGGTTCGAATGGCATTGACACCCAAAGATTTTAATGTCTGCAGCCGTCGACGCCATACCTCGGTATACATTTCAGCACCTAGCACACCGGCATCGTGATGTAGGCACACGCCTTTGACTTTCATCCATTCGCCGTTTAAAGCAAAGCCCTTGTTTGGATCAAATGTAAAAGTTCGGAAGCCCGTTTTGATTGCCGACTGATCAATTTGCTTTCCATTTTGCAATACGCTTGTCCGCAAGGTGTATTGATTGGGTTGATCCAAGCTCCACAATTTAGGGTTTGCAACCGTCAATTGCTGCTGTATCGTCGCTTTAGCGGCAGCATTAACCTTCACTTTCTCCGATTTATTAGCGACAACCTTCCCTGCGGCATCAATCAACTCCTGCACAACGGTAACCGCACTGCCGTTGGACGTACTATTGACAACGGTCACTTCGGTATTTAACATTCCTTTCCCTTGCTTTAGCTCGGGATAGGCATATACTCCCCATTGATCAATATGCAAGGGATTGGCCTTTACAAGCCAAACGTCACGATAAATGCCCGATCCCGTGTACCATCTTGAATCGGCACTTTTACTGTGGTCGACCTTAACAGCGATGGTATTTTCTTTTCCAAACTCAATATATGACGTGATATCATAAGAAAAGGATATATAGCCGTTGGGGCGTTTTCCAACAGATTTGCCATTGACAAACACCTCGCTTCGGTTGTATACCCCCTCAAAATAGATAAATATTTTTTTGCCCTGATCTGCCATAGGTATCAGGAGCTGTTTTTGATACCAGCCAATACCGCCGGGTAAATAGCCTGTCGCGCTGGCTAAACTTGGACTGAGGGGGTATTTTACGCCCCAATCATGGGGCAAACGGACCTGCTGCCAGGCTCCACGCTTCGTTTCTGCGCTGGCCTGCCACTGGATATCACCCAAATGGAAACGCCAGTCTGAATTGATCGCTTCGGCCTCACCAAATCCAGCCTGTGCGTATAGGCCACTGATGCCCATACCAATAGAAACAGCTAAGACGGATAGTTTTTTTATGAGATTATTCATTTTACTTTTTTGCATTAGGTTCAAGTGATTAAAGCGTTGGAACAACAGGCAAGACATGGCCCTGATCATCAAAATACAAACGATCCATACATACCTCCCGGTTAAATCCTGCTGCGTCGCCCATATCAATACCTTTGGGATAATTGAATCGATGGTAAACAATATACCATTCGTCTTTACCGGGAATCTGCAAAATCGAATTATGCCCAGTGCCATAGATCCCTTCCGCAGAATCTTTTTGTAAGACTAAATTATTAGCCGGAACAGTGATCGGTCCATCAGGGGAAGTTGCAGTTCCATAGCGTACCCGATAATTTTCACTCCGGGTATCATCTTCTGACCAAAAGAAATAATAGCGTCCTTTGCGGTAGACAACATAGGCACCTTCGCGGAATGTCTTATCGGGAGTGAGTACCTTTACTGTATTTTTTTTGATGGAAACCATATCTTTGTTGAGTTCAGCAACAGCCAGATAGCCATTTCCCCAATACAGATAGCTTTTTCCAGATTTGGGATCGTTAAACACCGCCGGATCAATCTCCTGCCCGCCATTGACACCCTCAGGCTTAAAATCGATCAGCGGTTTTCCCGCGTCCTTAAAGGGTCCGGTAGGCAAATCGGCCACCGCAACACCGATCTTTTGCGCTGCTGTAAAATAATAATAGTACTTATAATCGTTCTTGACTTTCTTTTCCGTGATTGTAGGTGCCCATGCATGTCGAGGCCCCCAAGCAACATCTTTTTTCAGATCCAAAATCACACCCTCATCTTTCCAATGACTTAGATCTGTGGAAGAAAAAGTTTTAAAATAATAACCACCCCAACCGTCAAAGCCATCACTCGTTGGATAGATATAGTATTTCTTTGTTTTGTTGGAATAGAGGACATCCGGATCGGCATAAAAGCCATCCAATACTGGATTCTTTCTGAATGTGAATTCCATATCTTTGGGTTTCCCCCATTTGGTGGTCAAATCCAGAATTTCTTGTCTTGAAATAGGAATGATGGTCCCATGCCGTGGATGAAAATCCATGTCAATTTGATGGTCGATTACTTTAAAACGATCAAGGTCTTCAGAGGTGCAGAATTGATACTTCCCCTTACCATAGACATCATACATCAGGATATATTTGTCCGACTGATTGAGTTTAAAGACACTGGATCCTTCCACAGCATCATTGGTCTGCTGTTTATAGCCCGGTTGTTCAATCCACTTACCCGAAGTCAGGGAATCAGTTATCGCCAGCTTAATACCATTTCCATGTCCTTCGGTCTTGTAAAAAAGGTAGAACAAACCATTCTTTGCAATAATATCGCCATCGATACAGGATTTACCATTTTTTGGAAGAAACAGCACGTTAGGTTCGGTTTCAAAATCTGTAAAGTCCTTGTTTGCATAAGCATAGTAGATGATATCTGGACCATTTCCGTGCTGCATGGACCAGTACACCATGTATTTACCGACCGAAGGGTCAAATATAGTCTGGGGCGCCCATACTCTTTTCAACGCTTCCTGACCTTTGAAACGCTGCTGTATATCGATTGCCTGATGGGACCAATGCACAAGGTCTTCGGATTTTAGCAGGATCAAACCCCGATTAGAATCCCAGCCTTTGGAGGAAGTCATGTCGGTGAGCACCATATAAAATGTTTTTCCATCTTCGCCACGGAGAATATGCGGATCCCGAACACCGCCGGTTTTACTGATTATCTTCGAATCCAGGATAGGTTGATTATCATTCAACGCGCGATAGGTATAGCCATCTGTGCTGATCGCAAAACAAACAGCTTCGTCTACAACAGCATTCCCTTTGAAATAGGCAAATAAGTAACCTGCAAAATCTTTGTCGGTAGGTCCGCTGCGATAAGCCTGTGCAAAAACACCGCACGTAGCATGTATTAAAAATAAGGTAATTAAGATTGAAATTCTGTTTTTTTTCATGAAGATTTAGTTGAAGAAATAAGCATTGGCATATTTTTGCGTCTATACATTTTTGCATCTCTAAAAGCCACGGGATTTGATCCCGTGGCTTCGTAATCTGACCATTTAAATTGTCGTCAGTACCTATTTTAAAGCTATTTTTTGAACGGCAGTATAGTAGTACTCTCCCGATACCGTAGCTTTCACCCCTATTCGGGCAAACACATAATCGAGGTTTTTCAAATTGTCCGGCAACTCTCCGACAATCCTCGTCGGTTGACCAAAAGCAACGTTAGCCAAATTGGCGTCCACACGTAGCTCGCGTTGTACCTGATCTGTCAAGACAGATTTACCGAGGTAAAGACGCACAAACTCCAAATTTGCCGTACCTACTATTCTGTTCACCGTAAAGTTAGCCGAAATACTGTTATTATTTTTTTGAAAAGACTCGTTTGTCACCGTAAAATAGGGTGTTACAGGTACATCAATGGTCGTATTGCCCTTCACTTGTACCAAAACCGTATCAGTTGCCTGTTGCAGCCATGGTGAATCTCCTTTCCGCACCAATTTGTATTCGCCATCAAAAAGACTAACAGAAAAAGAGCCATCCTGATCAAAATATACGGGTATTGCTGAGCGAAGCGGGTACCCATCCTGCCATAATTCCAATTGAGGGCCGTTATTCCGAACGCCAATCGCCTTCCCCTCATAAACAACGCGTCCTGAAAGGGTTGATTTTGGAGCTTCAAAATTATCATATTCGCAACCTACAACGAGTAGACTTGCAAAAGCTATCAATAAGCTTAAAAATTTTATTTTCATGGTTCAATTAGATTAATGGAATGGATTTCTAACTATTTTAGGATTTTTATTGATGACATCCTGACTAATGGACGCATAATAATTGGCCATACGGAAAAAGCGTGCCTTTCTGAAACGCGCAGGTCTTACCCGTTCATAGATATACTTACCGTCATCGGCATGCCCTGGACGCACGACACGATAAGCATATAGTCCATATACAACCGCGTTGGGATCATTTTCAGATCCGTCCCACACCAAATGTGCAATACGCCACCTTTTAAGATCATAGTAACGATGATCTTCGAAGGCAAGTTCGACACGGCGTTCATTACGGATGATATCCATCGTTAGGTTACTGATGCTATTGGCCGGAAATCCTGCTCTTTCCCGCAACTTATTGACATAAGTTCTTGCATCTACAGTCTGCCCCAGCTCAAATGCAGCTTCTGACGCGTTGAGATAAATTTCACCCAGACGAAACCACGGCCACCAGTTAGCAGCTGATGTACCACGTGTGCTGGCCGCCGGCGCATCACTGACAAATTTCCGGATATAGAAACCGGTGTTGCTGACGTCCTGTGCATCATAAAGCGGTCCATCAAAGCCGGTCCACAAACCACCACTCGCATAATTCTGTCCCAATTGTGGGGCTGCTGTAAACTGGTAAGCGCCATTCGCCCCCCAAGTTGCCACTCCAGCCTGAATACTTACAGCACGTCCGCGGAATGAAGTTCCCGGATAAATCACCGTTCCAAACAAACGGGCATCTTTATTTGCAAAAATATCGTTGATATTTTGGTAGGCTACGTAATTTCCTGCGCCGTTTTTATCATGTAATGTACCTTTGCTACCGTCTAGATAATCAAAACTTTCTACAAGGCTCAATGAAGGCGAAATCGTCGATGACGACTCATTGTCTTCCGTCAGACTTCTGACGATATTGTCATAAGCAAAGCGGTGAACTTTTAAACTCGTTACAAAATCCTTTGCAAAGATGACCTCAGCACCAGTTTTCTTATTGAGCATATCATAAAAATTGGCACCTTTATCGGCATTCTCATTGTAAAGCGCATAGGGACCGTTCATAATTTCCTTGGAGGCAGCCAGCGACTTGGTATAATACCCAGTAGCCATATTGGCAGGAATTCCCACTTCTCCCCCTGCAATCGTTATCGGTGAGGCCATCAGATTATTATATTTCGCGATGGATGCCGCATAAAGCATTGCCCGACTTTCCAAAGCTAATGCCGTATACTTGTTGGCTCTGGTCTTACTGGCATTATAGACGGCGAGATCTTCCTTAATCTCTTCCAGTTCTTTGTAAATAAAATCGTAGACTTCATACTCTTTGGCACGTGCCACCTGCAATGGTGTTGGATCGCCGCTAAAGTCATAGATAAGTTGCGTAGTGACAATCGGAACCCCTCCCATGCGTTTGACGAGTTCGAAGTAAACAAAAGCGCGGATGAAGCGTAATTCGGCTTTATACTGCTTGCGTTGTGCATCAGACAATTGTGTACTGAACTGATCGATATTTTCTAGGGAAAGATTCAGATCCCGAATAAGTCCATAGTCCCAATAGCGACCGTAATCGTCACCAAATTGGTAATCGTTACGCCAGTTTTGATCGCGATGTCCCGACCACATCGCATCATCCAATTCGGTCATTCCTCCTGTATTGAAAACACCATGTAACGTTGGCATTCTATCGTAATAATTGGCGACGAGTGAAGTCAACAGTTTCGGATCATTCCAAAGCTGTGCATCGGTAATCAATGATTTTGAATCCCGGTCAAACCAATCGTCGTGATTGCAGCTGCTCAACGAGGACAAGGTCAATAAAGCAACGCCTATGTAGGTAAGTTTAAATCGTAGTTTCATGTTAAAAAGTCATATTAAATCCAACCATAAATACCCTTTGCTGTGGATATACTACTGCTGCTCTCGCTTCGATCTCGGGATCAATCTGGTAGTCTTTGACATTGTCAAACGAAATCAAGTTTGAAGCATTGATATAGAACCGTATTTTTTCGGCCTTAATCTTTTGAATCCATGCTTTTGGCAGATTGTATCCAACCTCCAGGTTGCGGACTCGGAGGTAACGCACATTGGTCAACCAAAAATCACTGTTTCGACTATTGGGACCTGAGTTGCCGTTACGAATCGCAGGGTAGCGTCCCGGAATCCATTCGCTGTTTGGATCATAAGGGTCTTTGCGATGCCATCTATCTTCCAGCAGGTAGGCTGGAGAATTACCACCACCATGGAAGGCATTACGTAACTCATAATCCTGAAACCAGGATTGCACCGCACCACCGGCCAAATCAATATTTAAGTTGATACCCTTCCAGTCAAGTCCTATCCGGCCACCGAAGCTCATCATCGGTGCCCAACCTGTCGGATAACCAATCGGACGCTGATCCATATCATTGATAACACCATCGCCGTTTACATCTTTATAAATCAGATCACCAGGAAGTTGTGTCCTATTGTTCTGACCATCATTATTGATCGGATGGTTGCGGATCTCTTCTTCCGACTGAAATCTTCCGACAACTTGGTATCCCCACCATACGCCACCCCAGCGGTCTTCAATCGAGTTACGGTATTCATTCCACGAATTACTGAAACGAGGCTTGTAGGTTTCTAGGTCACGATAACGTGAAAAAGTCATATTCCCACTGACAACATAGTTAAGTTCACCGACCTTATCGGTATAGGTAATGATACCTTCCGCACCATAATAGCCGTTTTTGCCGAGGTTTTCATTGGGAAGGTCATAACCGATTTCAGCTGGTAATAGGACATCGTATCGTTTTCCAGGATATCCAGTACGGATAATTTTAAAGATATCGGCCGTCAATGTCAGCTTATTATTCAACAAGGTTGCATCGACCCCCATATTATAATTGGTATTTTTAACCCAGGAGAGGTTGCGCACTGGTAAACCTCTTGGCTGTACCCCGGGTACATAGGCTCCGTCTAAGACAGCACTTCCAGCCGCCCAATTATATCCGGCAAGGTAATCATGCATTCCCACACCCTCTTCAAGTCCGGTTTGCCCGATCGAAGCACGGATTTTAAGGTCACTCACGACGGATTTCAAAGGCTTGAAGAACCCCTCATCCGAAATACGCCAACCTACTGATGCTCCTGGAAACAATCCCCAGCGTTTACCCTCATAATATTTAAAGGAGCCGTCATAACGGCCCAGAACTTCCAGAAGATACTTGCCCTTGTAGTTGTAATTGATACGGCCAATATATCCAGCCCGAGCCTCGTAAGCCCATTCATCGGCCAAACTATTGAGCTCCGACAGTCTCAACAACGGGATATAATTGTTCGAAGGATTTGCGCCCAACGCTTTATACGTCCGGTCCCAGTCTGAACGCTCATAGCCTAACATTCCTGCAAAAGTGTGATCGCCGATCTGCTTGTTATAATCGATCTGGAACTGCGCAAACCGAGAAACAATCTCCCTCGTGGTATCGTAACGCCAGCCAGCATCACTTCCGCCAGTTCGCTTATAGGCATTATTTTCGTATCGATATACATCATAGGTATATTGGAAGCCTTCAAATTTATTATTGGTATAATTGTAAGAAACAGTTCCTTTTGCAGACAAACCAAATTTTGTCTTATAGGCCGCAAAGAGATTCACGTTTCCAGCAAGGTATTTATTGTCTTTATAGCCGGCAATATCGCGACTAAAGAGCGCGGGGTTATAGGGAAAATCATTGGTATGATTGATATACTCTGGATTGTCATTTGCATAAGGGCCTACCGTCGGTCTATTTTTCATAATAGCCAAAATCGAGGAGAAGTAGCCATCTCCACCTGGTAAGCCAACATCCTGGGTTCCCTCATGTCTTCCTGAAATCTGCGTCCCGACAGTAAGTCCTTTGAGTACCTCAGCTTCCATATTGGCCTGGAAATTGGTTCGCTTATAATTGAAATCCTTGATCATTGCATCCTGATTGAGGTGGCCCAATGACAGGAAATAATTTGATTTTTCACTTCCACCGGTGACATTGGCATTGATGTATCGCTGTGGGATATTCTTACGGATCACCATATCATAATAATCATAGCCTTGGTAGCCAGGCTCTGTTCCAGCCTGCCATTTAGCCAACTCCTCGGGCGTATAAACCGTCTTCGGATCGCGGTTTTCATTCTGCGCAGCCTCAACCAATCCACGCGTGTATTGTTTCGCGTTTGCCATGGTCGGAAAACGTGTCAAATTCTGCCAGCCTTGGTAGCCATTAATATTGATTTTTGCACTTTCTCCTTTTGCTCCTTTTTTGGTGGTAATAAGTACAACACCTCTAGAAGCACGGAATCCATATACTGCCGCTGCGGCATCTTTCAAAATAGAGATACTCTCAATATCTTCGAGATTTAGCGAGTTGAAGATATCTGCTCCGGAGCCATTCTGTGTACCGACCCAGTCCGTACCTTCCTGACCTCCGTAGGCAACCCCATCAATTACATATAATGGCGAGCCCATATTCCGGATTTCAATCGCTGCACCACGACCGGGACGCGCGTCTTTGGCACGCACGGAGATCCCCTGCACCTTTCCTGCCAAAGCCCCAGCAGTTGTCGTCGATGATGACCGTACAATATCCTCTGATTTAATATTGCTTACTGCCCCCGTAATATTACGTTTGGACTGTTTACCATAACCAACAACGACGACATCCTCCAAAACATTTTCATCTGCCTCGAGCTGGATTTTTAAATTTGTTGTTCCATCCAATGGAACTCGGCGAGTCTTATATCCAACAAATGACACAACGAGCGTTCCTTTGTTGGCATTCAGCTCAAATTTCCCCGATTTGTCTGTTGAGGTTCCCTTTCCCCCTTCTAGGAGGAGTACACTCGCACCAACGATAGGCTCGTTTGCTTTGTTGAAAACTTGTCCCGTAACCTTCTCCTGCGCATACAGCAATGTTGGCATCACACTCAACATGGTGTAAAAAGAAGCAATCTTTAAGTTTTTCATAAATTTAAATACGAATTAAGCAGTAAATAATACAATCTAGCCGGACAAGACAATATGATGGTAAACTATGGTCTACTTTGGTTATTTCTTTTGCATCGTTGCCACCCCTACCTAGATTTTATAATTGGATAATACCTCAAACTTAGCCCATTTTGCAGCATTACATCATATACAAATCCGTCAAAAATCATATAATTTTCAGTCAAAAACAGCTTTTATAATATATTTAAGGCATATTTCCTGTTTGATGAAACCTGAGCCTGCTTTTATCGGTCTGCCATGGGGAGGCTGTTTTATGCGAAAAAAAATGCCCCTCGCCACGGAGGAGTAGCAGGGGCATTATGAGCTTTTGTGTATTCTTTTAATACGTTACCCGGATCTTATTGTCGGCTCGTTGGTATTCGGAAGGTAGCTGGCCAAACTCTTCCTTAAAGCACTGCCGAAAATAAATCGCACTATTGATTCCGACCATAAACGACACTTCAGTCACATTATATTTCCCCGTCCGAAGTAGATCCGCAGCCTTATGGATACGTATCTTGCGAACCAGCTGATTGATATTTTTACCTGTGATCCCCTTCAACTTGCGGTATAAGGTAGACTGACTCATATTCATTCGGTCAGCAAGGGCAGCAGCGTCCAATACTTCATCCTGCATATGCTGCTCGACAATCTGCATAAAATCCTGAACAAATTCATTTTCCCGCCACAGCTCCTCAGGAGGTTTTTGCTCGGTATAATCATCTGAATAGGGTGATTTGCTGTTTAAACTTTCCAAAATCAGTTCATTGATCTGTTTCTGTCGGCTCAATAGGTTGTCGATACGTTTGAAGAGTAAAGCTGCCGTAACAGGTTTGATCAGATAGGAGTCTATCCCCAGATCATAGCCCCGTTGCCGGTCTGCATCGGTGTTTTTCGCCGTCAATAGTAGCAGTGGAATATGACTTGTACTGCGTTCCTGTTTGAGCTGCTGTACCAGCTCAAAGCCATCCATATCGGGCATCATAATATCACTGATCACCAGATCAGGTATTCGTGCCATCGCCGTTTTATAGCCCGCAGCTCCATTTTCAGCAAGTACCACATCATAATGCCTTTGCAGGGTAGTTCCCAGATACTCCCTGAGCTCCGAATCGTCCTCGACCAGTAGAATCAGGGGGCGCTGCGAAGCCGTGGGCGGTTCGCTTTCTTGTGCGACAACTTGATCTACTTTTAGCTTGACCGTAAATGTAGTGCCTAGCCCAAACGTACTACTTACCTCTACCTTTCCATGATGTATTGCAACTAGTTCCTTGACCAAAGCAAGGCCAATTCCTGTACCTTGCGTACCTGTGCCTGGAATCTGATAATACTTTTTGAAAATCCGCTCAATATCTTCTTCGGCAATACCAACCCCCGTGTCTTCTACAGACAATATGGCCCAATGATTTAGATCTGCACCTTCGTAGCGCAGGCTTAGTTTAATATAGCCCGACGCTGTGTATTTATACGCATTCGACAATAGATTGTCGACAATCAATTGCACAATTTCTGCATCAAACGACGTACGTATATCCTCGGCAGGGAGCTCGGACGATACGCGAAGACCAGGTTTGTGATTCAATGTTTTATATTTATGTGTCAGATCGGCGAGCATTTCGCTCAAGGATCCTGCTTCGGGAACAAAGGGTTTAAATTGCGATTCTACCTTCCGAAACTCCAAAAGCTGGTTGACCAATGTGAAAAGTCTATTGGCACTTTTCTGAACCGTCTGAACCAACGCACGGTGTTTCTCAGCAAGCTGCTTTTCTTGCGACAGATCCTCAAGGGGACCCAGGATCAACGTCAGGGGTGTACGTAATTCATGGGTAATATGCGTATAGAAGTTCATCCGCTCGGCATGCAGCTGTTCGTCTTGTAGATGTTGCCGTTCTTTAAGTTTGAGTTCCGATTCGGCTTTCATCCTTTTGAAATAAAAGGATATAATCACATATCCAATCAGAAGCACGAGTAGCATATAAAATGCCTTAGCAGGTAAGCTCAAATAAAAAGGTGGCGCGATGTTAATCAGCAGCCGTTGATACTCTTGCGACCACTGACCGTTTTTCATTCGCGTACGAATGAGCAGCTCGTGCTCACCATAGGGAATATTACGAAAATCGAGGCTTGTCTCATTGCCCAAAAAAATCCAGTCATTATTGAGTCCTTCCAATTGATACCCAAATTCGACCAATCCATCCAAAGCAAAATCCATGACAGCAAGTTCGATGCGAAAACTATTTTCCTCATAATTGAGCGTGATAGTCTTTGTGCCCGACGGATATTTATCAACCTGCGCATTGGATTCGCCCGATTGAAAAACAATAAATCGGCTCACACTTACAGGTGAACTAGGTAAATCGGATGGAATAGCTGTGGGATTGAAATAACACATCCCTTCTTGCATCCCAAAATACAGGCGTCCTTCTGCATCCTTTCCAACGCTTCCGTTGATAAAGCCACCCAAGGGTAAACCAAAGGATTGGTCGTAGTGGAGAAAACGCCTCTCTTGCGGGACATAGCGCAACATCCCCGATTTGGTTGCGCACCAAATATTTCCGGTATGATCCTCAGCAACTCCATTGACAAACAGCCAAGCATTACCTTCCGGGGGTAACAATACTGCGAGATCACCGATTTTCTTACCTGCATCCTGCATGGCCAATCCGTGGTTTGTAGCGATCCAAATATTATTATCTCTATCGCGTAGCAAATGATTGATTGTATTATTGCGCAATCCACTCTTATTGTCCATCTTACGAAGCAGTTTACGGTCGGAATTATATACATAGAGTCCTTGCCCATAAGTTCCTACCCACATATTGTGCTGACCATCTTCCACTAGCGTTCGCGGTGCATAATCACCAAGCATAGGCTTATTGATCAGAAGCTTTTGAACATGGTGTGCCACTCCATCGTATATAAAAAGACCTTGATGGGCAGCAATCCAAATGTGCCCCAAATGATCCTCATATATCGCACGAACTTCGGTCACCGACTCCCCTAAATCGATCATATGCCAATCGGAAGATCCAGCATATTGGACAGCAATCCCGCCCTTCCGCAATCCCATCCATACATGCTGATGCCGATCCTTAAATGCCGTAAGTATAAAATCGTCGGGCAATCCGTTTTTTTGGGTAATTTGTCCCAACAAACGGCCTCCAGCATTCATTTCTACTATACCCGAGCCCTCAGTTACCAGTCGAGTCCGATTTTCACCAGTTAATACATTACTCACTGTTGCCAATCGGTCAGGTAACATATTGTCTGAAGGAAAAACACTAAAAAAAGGAGCCATATGCGAAACAACCCCTACACCTCCACCATATAACGCCAGCCAAATATTTCCGAACCGATCCGGAGTGATATGCTGGACCATGGTATTATTACCTTTGCCAAGATCAACAAGCTGTATGTGCTGCACGCCTTCAAAACGTTTATCAAACGTATATTTCGGCTGCAACAAAAATAGTTGCGACGACTCGCCTCCTATCCATAAGGTATTGCCAATTTCCTTGATTGCGTAGACAAAAGGTTCATTCCCATTTTTTGCTAATCCTGCCAAAGGGACTTGCTGTAATTGACCTGAAGCCGGATGATATACAGCCAACCCTTTACGGGTTCCAATCCACACATTCCCCCCCTGATCGCAAAACAACACTTTAATTTCATTATCAGGAAGTTTACCCAATGTATTCTGATTAGTCAATCGTTTCAGTGACCAACGGGCGGGATCCAAAATTGTCAGGCCTTCATTTACATGCCCAATGTAAAGCATGTTACTGCGATCTTCAGCTAAGGACCAAACACTATTCTCGGGAAGTCCGGGACAATTTTTCTTATTGAAATGATTAAACTCTTTGGTTATTGGATCGAAATGCTGTACACCTTGATGATAGGTGGCCAGCCACAGTTTTCCATCTTTCCTTTCAATCATATCGGTTATATCATTTGTCGCGATGGATTTCGGATTAGTACCGTCATGTGTGTAATAGCTAAATTTATTTGTACGTAAGTCAAGTACATTCAGGCCATTGGACCGCGTTCCGATATACAATTTCTTGTCGGTATAAAGCAAGGTATTGATTTCATTACTATTGACCGATAGCCCATCCGGCTTGTCTGTTGCATAAAATGATTTAAAAGACTTCCCTGCATACCGGTTCAATCCCAGCTCGCTGGCTATCCACATAAATCCGTCATCATCGTGCACAATATCCAGCACCTGCTGATTGGTCAGACCATCTTGAAGGGAGAAAAAATGGACGCGATTAGGCTGTCCATAAACGTGGGCCAACTGCCAAAAGAAAACAATGCTAATAAGAAAATTTTTCATAGCTCTACCACCACCAATAAATTAACAACACCAACCTACTTTATTGAAAGGCTTCTCTGCAAAATATCAAAGCAGTCAACCCACAGGCAACTTTTTACGATCTTGTTTAAAACAGCAGTAAAATAATTATGCAATGAAAATATTCAAGATATAAACATACTATAGGCCTATTCAAATACAGGTTATTTTCAAGTTAAAGATAAGAATAAATATATAAATGTCGAACAAACATTTATAACAATATTAGGAGAAATGCTTTGCTTATAATGCTAAGAAGTACAGATCAACCAAAATTGCCGGCCGATACCCGAAATATTGGTATATTGCAGCAAAATCTAAAACTACTTGTGAATCACAAAAAACACATTTATGAATAAAATCTTCTCAACCTTACTTGTATCCTGTGCCCTGTACCTGCCGACATTAAGTTTTGCGCAACAAAAAAACATACTTCCTCAACTTATTCCGTTTCCTCAACAGCTGGAAGCCGGGCCGGGCCTTTTTCAGCTAAATGGTCAAGAATTGGGTTACGCTATTGATCCAGCATTTTCTTCTACGTCACTGCCGGCATGGATCAACCAATCGCTATTCGGTCAACTGAACAAAAAAAGCGTGAAGAAGACAAACGCCACGCTGCAATTGATCAAAGTCCAGGGCCTCTCAAATGAAGCGTATGAATTGAAGATAGATCAAAAAGGCATACAAATCATCGCTTCTTCAGAAAAGGGCGCATTTTATGGTTTACAGACAGTCCAGCAATTGTATCTACTTTCGGGAACAACAGGTAAGTTTGCTCTTCCCTATGTAACCGTAAAAGATCAGCCCGCTTTCAAATGGCGCGGTGTTGAGCTCGATGTAGCCCGCCACTTCTTTCCAAAAGATTATATCTATAAATTCATTGATCTGCTTGCAACCTATAAGTTCAACAAATTTCACTTGCACTTAACGGACGATCAAGGCTGGCGCATAGAAATCAAGAAATACCCTAAACTAACAGAACAGGGGGCTTGGCGTACTTATAACAATCAAGATTCGGCCTGCTTTGTGAAAGCCAAAGAGAACCCCGATTTTAATCTGCCGAAGGAATTGATCCGCACAACAAACGGAAAGGAAGAATATGGTGGTTTCTATACACAACAAGATATCAAGGACATTGTTGCCTATGCGGCCAGTCGCCAGATAGAAATTATTCCTGAAATAGACATGCCCGGACATATGATGGTGGCTACCAAGGCCTATCCTGAACTCCTATTGGACAGCCAATCCGCGGGCTGGGGAAAGCAATTTTCTGTCCCCATCAGCCCCTGGAAAGAGAGCAGCTATACCTTTGTTGAGAACGTACTAGGCGAAATTATTGACTTATTCCCTTCGCATTATATTCACATCGGAGCCGATGAGGTCGAAAAAGACTCCTGGTCAAAATCAGCAGCGGCTCAAGCTTTTATGAAAGAAAAGCAAATAGCGAACTTACATGATCTTCAAAGTTATTTCGTCAAACGAGTAAACAGTTTTATTCGTTCAAAAAATAAACAGAGCATTGGTTGGGATGAAATATTAGACGGTAGTTCGGACACGAGCATGATGGTGATGTACTGGCGTGGTTGGGTAAAAAATGCACCGATAGAAGCTGTAAACCGTGGTCACCGGGTCATTATGACACCTACAAACCCGCTTTATTTTGATTATTTACCCAATAGCAGCAGTTTGGATGCCGTGTACAATATGAATGTCGTACCTACGTATATTTCCAGCCAAAAAGCACCGCTGATCCAAGGTGCACAGGCCAATATCTGGACAGAAATGATTCCTTCCACCGCCCGGTTGGAGTTTATGATTCTCCCGCGGTTAAGCGCTTTATCAGAACGTGTATGGACCAACAAACCGCTGTATGATAGCTATAGAAATCGCGTAATTGCGCACTTTGGACTTTGGAACAAAATGGGTTTACGCTATCGTATGCCAGACCTCACAGGATTCGCCGAAACACAGGTTATTGTTGACGGACAATCTGTTCTAAAGGTTGTAAATGAACTTCCACAGAATCAAATACACTATACAACGGATGGTAGCCTTCCAACACAGCAGAGCCCAGTATTGAACGGTTCGCTCGTGGTTAAAAAAGAAGGGCCAATTCGTTTTGCAACAATCTCCTCTTCCGGTGCAAAAAGTGAACTTTATCAGGTTGATTTTAAAAATGATACCTGGAAAAAGAGCGTAAAACCCAATGAAAATAGCATAGCCCCAGGGCTTATGGCAACACTTTTCAATGGAACTTTTCCCAACACTTCGGCCATTACAGGGCCCGAAGTACGCCAGGAAGTGATCAGCAATGTCGCTTTAAGCGATACCATCAAAATGCCTTCATTTGGTGCAAAAATACGGGGATATATCTATGTCAAGGAAAAAGGAATCTATAATTTCTACTTCACCTGCGATGATGGCGGTGTCTTGCGGATACATGATCAGCTCGTCGTCAATAATGACGGGCAGCATGCACCGATTATGAAAAGTGGACAGATTGCTTTAGAACCAGGCTACCATCCAATTGCTGTAGATTTCCTTGAAGCTGGAGGCGGATTTACGCTAAAACTTCAATACAGTCTCAATGATTCAAAGGTAATTGATATTCCCAAAGAGTCCTTTTTCCATAAAAAGGATTAATAATCATTATGAAGTATAGAAACAACCTCAGTATGGTCAATTCCATCTGGGGTTATTTTTTTTCGGGCCTAAGGACTTTGTTTTATTTATAGAATGGCATAAGTTTTGCGTAGCTGTAACCATAATGTTACTAACTATGAAAAAGAACTTTATTCTCCTTGCTCTAGCGACCCTGGTGTTGTTCGGCAGCTGCAGCAAAAATGATGGTCCCTCCTCACAAAAAACACCTGTCACAGTAAAAATTACGGATGCTCCAGGTTACTATGACGCGATCAATCTTCACATCGATGCGATCGAGATCCGAACTACTTCGGGTAGCACAACGATAGATGTCGCCGCCGATCCATTTAATATTTTGAATTATACAATGGGAAAAGATACCGTCATCGCCGGGCAGGATGTTCCATCTGGTATGATCCAAGAAATTCGGCTCAAACTTAATGACTTAGGAAATGAAATCTGGGTCAATGGCGTTGTACATCCGCTAAAAACACCTAGCGGACAGTCCTCTGGCGTTAAACTTAAAGTACAAGATGAGTTAATTCCGGATGTAGCGTACACACTTCTTTTGGATTTTGATGCGTCAAAATCGATTGTAAAGACGGGCAACGATCAATATCTTCTTAAACCCGTTATTCGCGCCATCCCAGTGGCCACATCTGGAGCAATCACTGGCACAGTTAGTCCTGCGGAATCACAAGCCAATGTATTTGCTATTACCGGTGTAGATACTGTAGGTACGTTGGCAAACTCAGCCGGAAAGTTTTACTTTCCTGGAATGCCTGAAGGCACTTACAAGATTGTTGTCGAACCTTCGGTAGCTGGTTACATGAACAAAAGCATTGAAGGCGTACAAGTGGCCAAAGGAAGTGTGAAAGATTTAGGAATTATTTCTGTACAATAACATACAATCGGATTAAAGTATCTGATAAGAAACCTATCGTAAAATTGGACATGCCCCAAATAGTGGTAACTATTTGGGGCATTTTAATTGTAGCGGTCTTCTAATCCATCCACGAAAATGTGTTGATTCAATTTTTAGATCATCTCGCCTACAACACTTATTGATCAATAAGTATCTGAGACTGATGAAAGTGAAAGCATATTGGCAAAAAGACGATATGCTCCCGCTACTCCTGCAGGCAGTTGTCTAAATAGAGACAAACTATTGTAAATATAATAACCTTTTCCTGTTTTGCGAAGCAGCAACAAACCATCTTCATGCTGATTATTTGCGTTTTGCCCCCGTAGTATTGGTTCAAAGTCTGCACTCCATTTTTGCGGTAAAAAAAGTGCCCTGTCCTGCACCCAATTTTGAAAATCATGCTGCCCAATTAAATTGGGGTAGTTCAATATACGATGGGATGGGTCCAAAAATGAAATGCGGGTTTCTGTATTTGTAATTCTTTCCTGAGAAACAGCTAGAGGATAAGTCCCAACCTCAGTCAAATGCAAATCATATGGCGTATTATACTGCCCTATCAATACACCGCCCTGCTCCACATAGTCACGGAAAAGCTGATGAAATTCCGCAATTAAGGGATGAGTATTGTAAATCCGTACTCCCAGGACCACTGCATCAAAATCGAAGAGATTTATTTCACCAATGGACTCAAATGGAATAATATCCAATTGCTCAACAAGTTGGCACAAGCTCCCTCCAAGTTCATCATTCATCCCCGAAATATAAGCAACTTTCCGGGCCGTAATATTCACTGGCAAGTTCAGCACCCGTAGTATTCCCTTGGGAAAGTAAGTTACTTTGTTAATATGCGGATAAACAATACTTTTAGCTGTGAACGGATATATACCTGAACTGGTCTCAATCTCAAATCCAATCTCTTGAATCTCTTCCTGTGATGCTGCTGAACTCAACTCAAAATAAAGTTTTTCCGCTGCATTACCTGCGATGTTGAGATCAATTTCTTTCGGAAATGCGCTCAATCCGTCCGGAAGCGTTAACCTCACTTTAAAAGGTAAGGATTCGGCTATATTGGATTGCAGCTCCAAAGCAACTAAACGTTGGGTCGCTTTAGACAGCACAACGATATCCGAATCAAATGCTGCTGTTACCGGGGGAGCTACGACAACGAGACTACCTGCATGTCTTACAGGAAGCTTAATCGCGATCGGTAAGCCGGCAAATTCCAGTTCCAGATGAACCAACAATTCGGTCCCATATTGTGTCAATACAACATCAGCAGACGATTCTGGTGTATAATTATGTGCGTCACCATTAGCATTAAGCCAAGTTGGAAAAGAAGGTAAAATTGTATCAAGAAGCTGACCATTCAAATGGATCATTTTCGATGGAGACGAGGGAAGATCTATTTGCCTTGCCCCCCTTATAAAAGGAACATTTACCGCTGTCAACTGCAAATTAGACTCCACTGGAATATGCGCATGCAAGATCATATTAACCTCGGTTCCCGGCACCCATAGGGCGTTAGAAGCCTGTACTTCTAAGGAGACACCAGCAAAATCAAGTAGCAGACGTTCTACCTCAGCTCGTTTTTTATGAATAATATTATCTTCGGGAACGATCTTCATCCAAAATAAAATCGAAGCAAGCTCCAATGTAAGCTCTGCCGTATCAGACTCACATTTTGCGATAAGGTCATCCACCAACCGATTGAATACATTTGCATAAGAATCTTGCACTGAACAATGCGTAAAAATAGTATTCACAGCCTCTGAATTGATCGATGCACTTTTTAATACTTCAAAATACTCGATACTAGAGTGATGCTGCGCCAAACTTCCCATGGCCTGAGAACGATGTCGATTACGACTTTCTGCTGCAATTTCACCATAATGTAAGTCAAAAGAGCCATGTCTTATAGGAATATCCAAAGAAATATATGCTGGCAAAGGTGTTACTTCTCCGCCAATATCTTTAACACCACTCTCCTGATATACATTCCACAGCAATTGCTGAGCTTGCCAAGGTGCTAGTTCTGCTAACTGTTCGCTGTAAGCTGTTGGATCAGCGGCCAGATCAAAAGCTTTCGCCATTAGGATTGCTGAGGCCTGATGGTGCCCATGCGAGTCAGGGACATTCGGCGAAAATCGCGTTGCAATTACAGTGGGACGAAAATAACGGATAGTCCATACCATATCTGCCAGTACACCATTTTCATCCCATCGCGCCAACGTCTCATCGACTGATTTTGCAAAGCCGAAATCCTTTGCCCGTGTAAAGAACTGTTTTGTTCCCTCAATTTCACGTGCCGCAAGTGACTCCTGCACCCGAAGTACCCCCAGATCCAATCCCTTTTCTCTACCTATAAAATTCTGTCCTCCCTCACCTCGCGTAACAGAAAGGTAGGCAGTATCGACCACCTGATCCTGCGCTAGAAATGTCAATAATTTATTGTTTTCATCGTCTGGATGGGCACCGGTATATAAAACACGATCCGAAATTTTAAGCATAGATAGCCCGCGCATCATCATTTGTTTTTTACCTGAAAAAGCTTGATTTAAATGCTGCGTTTGTGCCTGTTGTGCTAAAAATTCCATTGCCATATCCTTCCTGCTAAATAATTCTTCGGTTCAAATATAGGAATATTTTTCAATAATCTACTAAATAGATAGATTATATATCAATACACTTTAAAACTAGTAGAAATAAGCATTTAAAAATAAAAAGGCAAGAGACAATTTAATCCAATCGTGTTAACACACCTTCTTTATGACAGTAAAATTCATAACTAGCCTTCCTTCTAAAACGTATAACCTTTTCGATATAGATACTATTATGTTTTTTGCTAAGGGCAAAATACTTTTGCTGAAGTTTGAGTGGTAAACCAGTCCAGTGAATAGATCGTTCGAGTTCTAAGCCATGCGTCTGACTAAATTCCAAGACAAAATTTGTGTCTCGCCAGCTCAATGCAATTTCAGTTTTATTCTTCGAGCGATCTAAGGCTATCAGCACGTCATTCTGATCGACAATCTTACGCGAACTACCTGTCAGCAATATCGCCCCTGAAACCACCATAGCACCATAACCTATTTTTTTAAATACCTGGTCGCTGAGGTAGGGTAATATAAACTGAACAGTAAATGATGAGACTATTGTTGCAACGGCAATTGCCAGGCCCAGTCCCAGCGCTGCCTTAGAATACAGACCTAAAATAATATAAATAATAAGTTTTACGAGATGTAAAAACACTTCATTTGCAGCACGGGTGGCAATAATCTCCTCTTTGGAAAGCCCCATTTTCAAATAAAACCGATTGAACAACAAGCCGATTGCACCTGTAATTCCTGAAATAAAGCCCGAAAGAAAACCTATAATTGCCAAAAAAGATTTCGAGCACTTACTTTCCGAAGATAACGCTGCATTTTTTGATTTAAACAATTGAGGGATATTTCCCATGAGGAAAAAAGCAACAATCAACTGCAAATAGGAAGGTTCTATATATTTAATCAGATATCCACCTAATAGTACAGCCGGAATTGAAAACGGTACAAACCACAGAAAGATCTTCCAGTTGATATGCCGCTTAAAAACAATTATTCTCGATACTGAGCTGGTAAACGTACCAATCGTCAACGAAAATGGAATTAACGATGAAGGCAACATAAAATTCAATAAAGGAATAAGAATAAGGCTTGCTCCCCCTCCACATATGGCGCTGATCCAAAAAGCGACTATGGTACTTAAAAACAGGACAACTAAATTTATCATAGGATTTCAACAAAAAAACTACTTCACTGTAGCCTCTGACAAAAATGCACCGACTTTCTGTAGAAATTTAGAATTGATATCCCTAGCCCTCAATATAATCTACACCATTCATCTGCTCAATGCTCAACCTTGTTTTTGTATAAAAACTAAATGCTTTCGTATAATATAGGTTGCGTGAAGCAATGAAGAATATAGATTTGTAACGATATCCCATACGTTAAGGGTATTAAATAATTTTGAACACATATAAATTAGTCGGGATGAAAGTTAGGCAAGTGTTGATTTTTAAAAGTTCTGTAAAGACCAAAAGCAAGAAAGAGTTTTTGATGCAATTGGTCAAAACTCATCTTCCACAAGTACAAGATGCTACTGTCGATCTAGATGATGAGGATGCCATATTCAGGTTCGAAACAGAAGAGTGCTCCATCGACTACCTGACGAAGTTCCTACATGGTTATGGTATCCAAGTTGATTTCCTGGATCGCTTTGTAGTTGCCTAAGCCGCCAGTAGATTACAGCAGTCCTCCCGTGTATTGTTTAAAGAAAGCTTCTCGATAGATTTCACCGATCGGAATTTCAAATTTGTCGATGTAAACAGTATGGTTGTCAAATGAATCAATAAAGGACAAATTAATCAGATAGGATTTACTGGTGCGTGCAAAGAGGCTCACCGGAAGTTTCTGGTGAATTGTCTTCAAATTCATTGCAGTAATCAGTTTATTGTTCCGGGTATAAATAACCACATAATCTTTGAGTGCTTCTATAAAGCGAATATCAGTAAATGCAATTTTATAGTATTTCCTATCCGATTTAATAAAAAGTGCATCCTCACTGGCCTTCTCAACCGTACTTTGATTTTCTTTTAACGCTAGTAATTTTTTATAGGCTATTGCTTTATCGATCGCTTTGGCTAAGCGGTCTTTATTGATCGGCTTCAACAGATAATCTATTGCATCCAATTCGTAACTTTTCAGTGCATATTGCGCATAGGCAGTCGTCAGGATAACCAGCTTGTCATTGGGAAGAGACTGTGCAAAATCGAGTCCATTAACCGTTGGCATCTCAATATCCAGAAAAAGCAAATCCACCGAATTTGTTTTAATACATTCTAATGCCGATATCGCGTTGGAAAATGTACCGACTATCTGAATGGACGAAATTTCTTCGATTAAATTTTTCATTTCTTCCCTAGCCAGGGGTTCATCGTCTACAATAATGCAATTCATAATGGAATAGTAAGTTTAACACTATACAATGTTTCAGTCGTTGACACCGACAGTTCATAATCATTTCTATATAGGAGATCCAGTCGTCTTTTGGCATTAGCCAATCCCAGTCCGCTGTATTTGCTTCGGACAAATAAGCTGTCGGGATCTTTCGAATTTTCACATTCAAAACAAAGCTGCTGATTAGCTTCAGAAAAATGAATTGTAATAAAGGTATCACCAGCGCCTGCGCTTAGACTATGTTTAATTGCGTTTTCAACAAAGGCTGTAAAAAGATGTGGTGGTAGGAATATACCTTTCTTTTCCAATTCTGCTGGGCAGGATATACGCGTTGTGAGGTTATCACGGCGTATTTCCTCCAATTTTAGAAAATTGGAGATAAAGTTGATTTCAGACCTCAAAAGCGTCCTATCATCATTATTTTCATAGAGCTGATATCTTAGAAAGTCTGATAGTTTCATGATGACCTCCGTAGCCATATTCGGATCTTTTCGAATTAAAGCCTTAACATTGTTCAGCATATTGAATAAAAAATGTGGCTGAATCTGGTTCTTCAAGGATATAAGCTCTGTGGTCATTTGTGCTGTTACTTAGCCTATCCACGTCCATCGCACAGACTAAAGATAGCGTGCAGCAAAAAGTGAGGGCTGTGGTTACCGACAAATTTCCCATAACACGGGTCCTCAATTTGACCTATGAATCCAATACAGGATACCGTTATTCATCAAAGCTCCAAGGTCAGGATTTACCTAAAACAAAAGTAGAATCGATGTACCAAGCCGGAGGTAGTATCAACATTAATTTTTTAAAGAGCAGAACCTGGAACTTGGGTACCAATATTGGCTATCAGTTCACTTCTGTAAACTCCAATCGTTTAGACCCCATCGCACAATCCACCATACAGTCAACCCATCAATATCATTATCATTACGAATCACTTAATCTTACCCGTTATTCACGTTTGTGGGGCAAGGTAGCATTTTATACCGCAACGGTTGCTGCCAATGGGAGTGAAAAAGCAATAGAACGCATTAATGGGATATTATCTGCTACTGTGGTCCTAAAAGCTACGCGGGAGATTCAAATGGCGGTGGGCCTCATCGGCTTTATAGATCCGGCAGCAATTATTCCGGTTTTACCAACCTTTGCCTACAAGCAACAATTTGCCAATGGGATGATACTTGATGTCATCTTACCTAAAGGAGCCTACCTTCGAAAAGAGGTCTTGCGGAATGGCCGCGTTTCAATAGGTTCCGATTTAAATAGTACGATCTTTTACCTCTATAACTTTCAGGGCGCTGAAAAAGTATATACCTTCAGTCAGATGGAGATCAATTCGGGTCTGACTTATGAACATAACCTGGGCCGATCTTTTATTGCCACCCTTAAATCAGGACTAAAAACCATACCCCGTGCACGCGTATTTGAAAAAAACAAAACCCAGCGCGATTATGTATGGGAAGCAAATCCCGGTCCTTCGTTTTATATTAATGCGGGGCTTTCCTTCAATCCCTTTGCTAAGAAAAGGAAATAATATCTTTTTTTCGGGTTATCCACCCCATATAAATCGATGATTGAAAGAATCGAACAGGAGGTTCAAATCCGGCTTCTTCACAGAGCTCGACTAATCGTTCTTCCGAGACATGCAACAATTCGTGCTCGATTCTTCGCAATCTTTGAGCGACCTGTGTTTCATCTATCCCCTTGGGTAGAAGAAGCCGCAACAACTGCAAGTTTTGTTGAATCTGCTCCTTATTGCCCGTAATATCTAATAATAACAAGGGTGCTTGCGACATCATTCTCTTGGAAATATCTTGGAGCATAACCAATTTTTCGCCATTGTCTTCTAAAAAGTGTAATACAAGCAAAAGCGTCGCAGCACCAAATTGTTTCTCTTCGTCCAAATCACCTACCACACCTTCGACAAGATGAACATTCTCATCCGCTTCAAATTTTTCCAGGGCCTGGCTAATCATCTCAGGCGACGGATCTACCCCGGTTATTGTCCAAGATTCTGCTGTGTCGACAAAACGTTCTATTTCATTTCCAGTACCACATCCTACCACCAGTAAATCCTTGTTTTCAGTTTCTCGGAGGAGCTTTGGCAACTGATCTAAAAAATAATGGTAATTGGGAATCCAGCTCTCAACAAATTGATCATAGCCACTTGCACGCTCATTTTCAAACAGTTCTACTTTATTCATTTATATAACAATAATCATTCAATATAAAATTAGCATTCAATTGAAAGGGTGCCCTTCTGTATTTCAAATATACATAGAAAACCAGTAATTTAAAACAATTCTAAATAACATACTAATATTCTGACAATCCCGTTACTAATTTCACCTCTTTGATGCGTGAGCGAGTTTTATCTTTAGACTATCAGTGCTGTTTTTTTGAAAGTCTATCAATTACTTTTTCAGATCAATTCCTTTCACCACCCCAGGTTTAAAGATATTACCCAGCGTATGCATGCGTTCAATTGCATTCAAGTTAAGCCTACTCTTTTTTGATGCTTTTTCAGTATTGATTTCGGTATAAAATTAAACCTTTTAGGTATTATTAAAATCAAGCAGTCTGCTCATTGTTTATTATATCATGCATAGTGACTATGATTGTTCCTCAACTATACTGTTCTTTTACCATGACATCTTTGCTATGACTCTTTGAAATTTTCGGAATCATAAAGATGATTTTCGACCATCATGATTAAGCGTTTTAGGGATAGATTTCTATATTTTTAATAGCGCGATTGATGAAGGCTGATAACCGTATCTTGATAACATCTGGCAAATCAGTATAAAAAAGGCCAGAAAATTAATTCTGGCCTTCGAAAAATACAATATCTAACCTACATTACTTACTTTTTTAACCGATGCCGATCACAAATGGTTTTAAATATTTTTAGGAAATTCGTCTTTCCACCAAGTAAAACGCCAGTCATCGCCTTCTTCTTCGGTCAATAGGCATTCTTCAAGCTACGACAGATATTTTTCTTTATCTAGATGCTGACCTATAAATACCAATTCATTTTTTCGATCTTCCCACTCCGGGTGCCAACGTTTAAGAAGTTCAGCGCTAATTTCGGCATAACTGGGATACTGATAACGCTGCTCTTCGGGCATGCTACTCCACCATGAGCCTGCACTTTCCAATCTTACGCTGCCACCTGCCTGACTAAAACTAATCGCAAGATTCGGCCGGGATGCCAACCAGAGGAGACCTTTAGCGCGTATGATATTATGTGGGTACCGCTCATTGAGATAACTGTGCAGTCGCTGGGGATGGAAAGGCCGTTGCGATCGAAAGACAAAAGATGAAATACCATACTCCTCTGTTTCGGGGCTATGTTCATTTTCAAGTTCTCTGATCCATCCAGCCGAAGAGGAAGCTTCATCAAAGTCAAACGAGCTCGTACCCATAATTTCCTTTGGATCAACACGTCCAAATTGTGTACGGATTAATTTGGCTCCAGGATTGAGCCGCCCAATAGCAGACTCGAGAGTGCCCAAAGTTTCCTCAGATACCAGATCGGCCTTATTCAAAAGGATAACATTGGCAAATTCGATCTGATCAGTCAACAGACTTACAATTGCCCTATTGTCATAGTCGTCATCCGTCAGTTTCCGATCTAATAAGGTATCGGCGCTTCCAAAATCTTTAGCAAAATTGAAACAGTCCACCACAGTTACCATAGTATCAATGTAACTGAACGTAGACAGATCAATCCCATTGTCAGCACTACTATAACTGAATGTCTGCGCTACTGGAATAGGCTCCGAAATACCAGTACTCTCGATAAGAAGATAATCAAAGCGATTTTCTTTCGCTAGTCGCTCCACCTCCACCATCAAATCCTCCCTTAAGGTACAACAAATACATCCGTTGCTCATCTCCACTAACTTTTCTTCTGTTCGCGAAAGCACATTTTCACGTTCAACAGCTTGTGCATCAATGTTCACTTCACTCATATCATTAACAATAACAGCAACTTTCTTGCCTTCCTTATTGTGTAGAATATGATTCAATAGTGTGGTTTTTGCCGCACCTAAAAATCCACTTAAAACAGTGACAGGTAATTTAACTTTTTTGGAAATGCTGCTCATAGTAATTTCGTTTAAACAAATGTAAAAACAAAACAACACAAATGCAACATTGTTGCTATATAAAGATATACGCTAAAACAATAACAGGTGAACTTCCTTAAAAACTTTCGCATGATGAAGTACAAACCTCGTTTAACATATCAGCATCCCCTTGTCGTAACGTACGTTCACGATCAGCATCCCGGTATTTGCAGTCTAGTTTGATAAACGGGGAAAATCCTTCAGCCCTATAGGAGCTCCATCCTCCATCAGCCCGTTACAAGTACATCGATTGGTGTATCGAGCTAGTCCTGCAAATATCCATGATATCCAGCAATAACCATCTCCACAACAAATCGTAAATCATTAATAAAATTAAAGCCGCCTGATGTAGCAAAATCAGAGCGGCTCAGCTTACAGCACAGGAAAGTCTGTAAAGGTTACCTACCAGTGGAACTATTAGCTTAAAACAAACGCACTTTAAATCCCAGTTGATACTGGTCAATATGTGCATCCCAATTGTCTACAATTTTATTATTCTTTTTGAATTGTCGGTATCTAAAATACAGCGCGCCAAGATCTATCCCTAATGCGTAACCTATCCGTGTACGACTGTTGAACGCTGGTTTTCCATCATTAAGTTTATACCTGTCGTCGTTGAGCAACATATTCAAGTCTAGGCCACCCAAGATTGAAAATTTTCTCGTAAAATTAATTTTTAGGTATACGGGTGTATTGAGATATTTCAGCGAACGGGTCCCCTTGGATAAGCCTCCAGCAAGAGAAGCCGTGTTACCATTGACACGAATTCTGGTTAAGTTGTAACTAGGCTCAACTTGAATATCCATCTTGCTATTAAGTCCAAAAATCAAATCCCCTCCCAATTGATATCCCATTCTATTGGCGCCAAATGTATTGCCACTTGCACGCGAAATATTACCACCCACCCGAAGTCCAAACCCCATTTGTCCGTAACATGCGGTCTCGAAACATAACAATCCCATGACCAAAAAACTAACTAGTGTACAATGCTTCAACTTTAATCGATCTATTTTTATCATTTTTATCATAAAACACACCTTTACATTAGACCGATGACTGTTTTCCTGCAATTCTATCCTCGGCCGTCAAGGCATATTTTTCACTTAGGGTCATTACTGCGTTTACAATATCTCGAACCCTTTCAATGGTGTGAAAATATAGCTGTGGGTTGTGGTTCTTGCGGTAACTATGCACTAAAAAAAGATCTGCCTGCTCAAGTAAGTTTGTGTAATCCATTTAAACAAAGCTAAAATTTCGTAAAAAATAGATTTAACATATTATACCAAAGGGCTTATTTTTTATACCAAAAGCCCCCTTTAAACAAAAAAGGCTAGGTGTGATTACCTAGCCTTTATCCTTAATTTTCCTTTTTCTATCAATTATCCTAAGCGACAAATCGCTTTAGATCGTTAATTGCTTTTATTTATTAAACTATTTGATCGTTACAGCAAAAGCATATTCATCTGGAGGAAGACATTGTGAAGCGTCACAAGCTTGCCATTCCACGGTACCTTTTACTGTTGCTGTTCCTTTCGTCAGCGAAACCTTTTGCTGAAAGATCACTTCATTGGTGAAGTATCCCACATCCATTTTGAAAACCTCTTCGTGTTTGATCTTCGGTTTTGGTTCAGCCGTCTTACCGACCAAAACGTAGTCAGCAGCTTTACCGAAATTGAAAGATGTTGGAATTGGGCCACCGTCTTTTACATTTTGGGAGTAAATGTGCCAACCATCTTGAATAGTGGCCTTCACATAGACCATAGCTTCCTTGTTGTTCAATTTTTTGCTGGCCACAGTCCATTTAACAGGCTTATGAATCTGAGCGAATGCGCCCGAAACGACGAACATAACCACGGTTAGTAACAATAAAATCTTTTTCATCTTTGTATCAATTTTTCAGTTTATTATTTCATTGGCAGTACATCTTAGACAGTATTTCCCCTATGAAAGATCCTGTCTAAATACTCACAACAATATTCGTTATAAACAGAATAAAATACAACACCACTTTAATAAAACAATAAATTTTACCAAAAAAAACACATAAAACCATATTTTTTACAATTTAAAGTTTATTGTTTTTTCAATTACAATAATATATTCAAAAACCCTATCAGACTAAAACAAAAGGCATTGTCAAACATTGTCTGCTGTGGGCTTGTGAACACGTTCTGCTCTACAACTTCCATCCCAAGCTAATCAATTATACATAATTATCTGTATCTTATGTATAATTCACATTTATGCCATGGCTATACCAACCACAAAAGACGAACTCCTTCAAGCTATCCGTATAAATTACAGCAAGCTTGTCTGTGAACTTTCCGATATTCCGAACGATCAAACTAATCTTCTTATACTCCAGGGTCATGCTAAAGGAACAGTAATGAGTATAAATAACCTAATTTCCTATTTAATTGGCTGGGGTAAGCTGGTTCTCAAATGGAATAAGAAAAGTGAAGATGGCAAAGAGGTTGATTTTCCGGAGACTGGTTTTAAATGGAATGAGCTAGGCAAACTGGCTCAAAAATTTTATCAGGATTATAACAATCTAGATTTTAATACTTTGTGCGCAAAACTAGACCAAACTGTTTTAAAAATTGTGGAACTCATTGAGCAAAAGACAGACATGCAGCTTTATGGTGTATCGTGGTATGAAAAATGGACCTTAGGCAGAATGATTCAATTTAACACCGCTTCACCTTATCAAAATGCAGTCGGGAGGATCCGTAAGTGGAAAAAAGAGAAAAAATACTAAACCATCGCTGGATAAGTATTGTTATTCAATAAACACATATATATTCATTACTATGGGAAATCTATTATATACTATCGCTGTTATTTTGGTCCTGATATGGGCAATCAGTTTTTTTGGAGGCTTTGTTGGCGGAGGGCTAATTCATATTCTTTTGGTAATTGCAATCATCGCAGTACTTTTACGTGTGATCAAAGGAAACGCGTAACAGATTTTTTCGATAAAAGTTTGGTTAGAAAAAAGGTCCTCATTTTGGAAAAGAGGACCTTTTTAGGGTGCTAATTACTGTGTTGATATTATAGATTCCGTTTATATTAAATATTAAGATCTCCTTCTTTACCTATATCTTGTGTATTGCCTGTAACAGCCGCTTTCAACATTTTAAACAAGTTGATGACCATATTTGAGTTTGAATCCCAATAATGCGCTTCTTCAGGTGTGATCTGTAGCAATTGGATATTGGGATCTTCTTTTCCTTTCTTAAACCAGCCTTCCATCATTTTGTTCCAATAACGGTCTATCCTTTCCTGATCCCGCGAAAGACTTGCTTTACCGTTTATACTCAAAAAGGTGTAGGTTTTGGGATCGGCATAAAATAGGGAAACTTTGGGATCCTGTGAAATATTTTTAAACGTCTCACTTTCTGCCGAACAGATGTACCAAATGTCACCATTTGCATCCACTTCCTGTCTGCTCATCGGAACACCATGGGGATAGTCAGAATCTGATGGAAATGAACAGACTGTTCCCACATCAATTTGATCGACGATCCCTTTTAGCTTTTCTAGCGCTTCTTTATTATTCAAATTATTCTCTGCCATAATATGTAGTTTATTCATGAACAAAATCCCGTCACAAATCGTTTATTTTTTTAGCAAATTTGGGCATCCTCCCGCAGTTGAAGATGAATAGTACGAATCTAAAAAAGGCAAATCAAGTAATTTTACGGGTATTTATTACTAATAATATTAGTAATTTTACAGCAAATTATTGGAGAATAAATCATGTTTGGTTTTGATGATAAATTGCAAATATTAGCTGATGCCGCTAAATACGACGTAAGTTGCAGTTCAAGTGGAGGTAAACGAAAAAATAGTGGTGGAATAGGCGATTCATCGGCTAGTGGCATTTGTCATACCTACACCGAAGATGGCCGTTGCGTCTCTCTACTAAAAATTTTAATGACCAATTACTGCATCTACGACTGTTCCTTTTGTGTTAGCCGACGTAGCAACGACGTGCAACGCGCAGCATTTTCGGTGAAGGAAGTTGTCGAATTGACCATGAATTTCTACCGTCGAAATTACATCGAAGGTCTTTTTTTAAGTTCGGGTATTTTCAAATCTGCAGACTACACCATGGAACGCTTAATGTTAGTTGTCAAGAAACTTCGGACGGAAGAACGTTTTAATGGTTATATCCACCTCAAAGCCATCCCCGGAGCAAGTGAATCATTATTAAAAGAAGCAGGTTTATATGTTGACCGAATGAGTGTAAACCTCGAAATTCCTACTGAGGAGGGACTCAAACTTGTTGCTCCGGAAAAGGATCATCAGTCCGTTCGCGAGCCTCTGGGGATTATTAAAAATGAAATTCTCAATCTTCGTCAGGATCGAAAAAAAGACAAGAAAGCACCCTTATTTGTACCAGCAGGCCAAAGTACGCAGCTGGTTATTGGAGCAACTCCAGAGAGCGACCTACAGATTATGCAGGCGGCCAATACATTCTATAAAGATTACAATCTCAAACGGGTGTATTATTCGGGTTATATTCCCATCAACGCGACCGATTCCAACCTTCCCCAAATTGGAACAACACCGCCTCTTGTACGTGAAAACAGACTTTATCAGACAGATTGGCTACTTCGATTTTATGGTTTTTCGCTTCATGAAATACTCAACAGCACGCATCAACATCTCGATCTAGAAATAGACCCTAAGCTTGCTTGGGCGCTACGCAACCCGCAATTCTTTCCTATTGACATCAACAGCGCTACTTATGAGTGGATTATCCGAATCCCGGGTATTGGCAGGCAATCTGCCAACAAAATTGTACAGTCGCGCAAATATGGAAAATTAAAGGAATATCAACTTCGAAAAATGGGAATTGCCTATAATCGCGCCAAATATTTTATGGTTTGCCAGGATACACTCATCGCTGGAGGCTTCCACTATCCCGAAAACATCAGAAAGTCTATTCTTGAAAGTAATCCTCGTACACAAGCCAAGGCTTCCAATACACAGCTAACACTTTTCTAATGGACTATATTTTTGACGGAAGTTATTCCGGTTACCTCTGTTGTGTATTTGAAGCTTTTGAACGGAAAGAATTTGATAGCATTCCCACAACAGAAAAGTCTATGGCAATTAGTATTTTTTCGGAAAAGCGACAGGTTCATACTGAGGTTAAAAAAGCCATGCGCATTTTAGTGGGAATGGAAAAAATACTTGGAGCACAAGAAACAAAAATCTTTTATCATAATTTTTTGTCCGATAATCAATCTGAATGGCTCAATGGATTTCAATTGATTGTTGAACTTTTTCGAAGGGGAAAATTAGATATACGCAATTATGGATACCCACCCATACTCCGTATCCATCAGACAGTCAAAAAGATCAGCCGCGAACGACACCGCGTGAAAGCTTTTATCCGATTTGTCAAGTCTAACGATAATCTCTACACAGCCATCGTTGAACCCGATTTCAATGTGATTCCCCTGGTTGTAGACTTCTTTAAAAACCGATTCGCCGACCAGTGCTGGTTAATTTATGATATACGGCGAAACTATGGCTTCCATTATGATGGCAAAAATATCTTGGAGGTATACAACAACAATAAAGACGAGGTTCAAGATCCATATCAGCTAGAAGTGGATCTCGATCCTCAAGAAAAAGATTATCAGCATCTCTGGAAGACTTATTTTAAAAGTACCTCTATTGAATCACGCAAAAACCTGAAGCTTCATTTAAGACATGTTCCCAGACGTTACTGGAAATATCTCATCGAAAAACAATAAGTGCCTAAATACAATAAGTCCCAAAATAGCGAAAATCCCGTTCATAAAATCATTTTGATCCACCAAACAACTTGCTGATCAACCAAATGACAATTGCGACTACCACAACAACCAATAGGATGCCCGACCATACGCCTGCTTTAAATATACCTTCAATTGCTGCACAACTCGACACGAGCATCAATAAACTCGACATGAGCGCAAATGGAATTATCTTTTTCATAAATACCTGTTTTTATTATTAATCGTAAGTATGACAATGCTGGCATAGAAAATGTTTTACAGCAAAGACGTTCATGTACTTTTTACTTCTAATTGCCGATTCATCTGATGTTTTCACTGTATTAAATACCTGAGCAGTCCGTATTTTTTTGTCAAATAATGAACGCTCTACGTTATTTATGCCCTAAAAATACGGTTAGCGAGCCTAGGGAAAGTTTTGGGTACAGCATTTGATTCTGTTTACACAAATAGCAAAATAAAATTTAAACAACAATTGACTAAAGATATGGATACGATACACCAAAAAGCACAAAAAATGGGATTGGAAAAAGGTTATTATCTATTACTAATGGCTATATTGGATTTACCTGTTGATGGTAAGGAAAAATCGGAAAAGAAAAAATAAGGTTGCGTAGGCTACAGGACATTTTTTTTGAAAAGTAAAGCCTTTTTCAACTACATGAAAAAGGCTTTTAATCATATTTACATCAACAATTTTTCCTAAACTCCTCAGGACTCATTCCTTTATTTGCTTTAAAAAAAGTACTGAAATATGGTACATTTTCAAAACCGAGTTCAAAGGCAATTTCTTTTACCGTTTTAAAGGTATGATAAAGCAATCGCTCGGCCTCCAATAGTATCCGTCCGCGGATAATAGTACCGCAGCTCGTCGATCTGTTTTTTCGACAAATCCGATTAAGATAGTTGATCGATATATTCAATTGCTCTGCGTAAAATGACGGATAACGCTGCTGCGCATAATGACTATCAACCAAAGATTCGAAACTCCGGATTTTATCGTCATCTTCCTCCTGCTTTGCAGCCACATGATCGACCACGATTTGCCGTCCCAAAATCTGGAGCAGCATGGTTAAGTAGCGGCTCAATACACCGTGAGCACTTAATTTAACTGAATTATAAGCTGTTTCCATCAAACTTACTATATGTAGACAACTGATGATATCTTCTTTCGATAGCACAAAAGCGTGTTTACATCTACTCCTTAAAAAATGAAAGAAGTTTCTTACAGCAGTGTTCTGACTTTCCATGAGAAAGGATGCTGTAAATAAGACACTGTATCCTTCTACAGACGAACCTGCATGAAAACTACACACACAATTTGAATTTATGCTGATTATATCATGGGCAGCTATAATCTGTACGCTCTGATCCGCTACCATAGACAGTTCACCACTATTGATAAACAAAAGGGTATAAAAAGACCTTAGGTGGAGCGTATTTTGATTTGCTTTAGCTTGTAAAAAAGCTGCTATAGGCATAATAACGATTCCCTGCGAAGTGGAATCAATATCTTCTAATTTTAGAAAATCTAGTTTCTCTTTTCGTATTACCATTTCTTTATGATTATTCTGTGAAAAAATATTTGTGGAATAATCAAATGATTGGCGGTCTAAAAACTTCAGGCAGTATTCCTCCGAAGGTATCGGAGACAAAGTCTTTCGGATAGACAGTTTTCACATCAGGTACTATTGGAGAGTACAGCAAGACTCCCTTCACATACTGCACAAAGACCAATATTTCCATCCCCTTCATTTTGGCGAGCACATTGTTCACATCCTTTTGTTCAACCGTCTTTTCGCTAAGGAAACAGAAGCCTTTACAGCTCACTGCCGGTTCAAAACGATTGACACAGAGGTTTTGCTCGATATAGGTACGATTGCACTCAAATTCAATAAATGCCCACAACAGATTGGTTGCCTGCACACATATTGCCCAAGCCATTGTCATACAAAACCACCATCTACAGTGTTGTGACTTCATTGATCCGATCTATTTTGTAGTGCTATTACGTTCGCGCAAATATTCTAAAATGGCACGTGCCTCTTCTTGCTTCAAGCCCAAGCTAATCATTGGCGACCCATACTCCTTACTCAGTGCTTTCGCGTCGGCATCTTTCTCCAGCATGGTTGCCGGATCTAGCATCATGTTCATAATCCACTCCGGGGTACGACGTTTGATGACAGCGTCCAACGATGGACCTACCAATGTACGATCAAAACTATGGCACATTGCACATTTCGACACAAATAGTTCTACGCCCCTATTTGCAAGCTGCGCATCAAAAGGTTTGTGTTCGAAGGAAGAAATAGTTCCCACCCCTTTTGGGCCCTCGGTTTTATAATCGAGCATGGTCCCAGACTCAACTGCGGAAGGTTGCTGGGCACTATTTTCCTTCTTGACTTTTGTCGCCTCATTTCCGCTACACGCCAGTATAGCTACAAAACCGAAACAGCCTAGGATTACGTTGATTCTCTTTTTCATTTTTATTGTTTAAGTATATTGGTAAAATAAATTCTGTTTGTATTAAGTGACCTGCACTAGATATTTTATATCATCCTGATTTGATTTTTTGCCCGCTTTCCATAGTTCGACAATGACTTCCCAACGACCAGGCATAGAAAAATTAACAGTGCCTTCATAGTAACCATTACCTGTACTTTCAGCAGCAAAATTTTCCGAAGACCCCGTTTTCGTAGTAGGCCTATTGGTCTTTAGTTTAATGACATAATGATCTAATACCGGAAAATGATGACCATCCATTTTATTCATTAAAAATCGGATGGGATGCCTTCCCTGCTTTACGCTATCAGGCAATAGGCAGGAAATAAATACGCGGCTATCGTCTCTGGTTCCAGAGCTCATTGTTCGCATGGTTGCTGCTGCAGTAACCGGAATCTTGATGGCAAGTGTATCTTTTATGCGATTTTGACTACGTATCGTATGTAATTGCCAGCCCTTCCCCATCTGCGGGATATCCGCCATAATAAAAACCATTGGGCTGCTATACCAGCCTTCGCCGAGCGCGACGGGATGCTCAAAGGGGCCTCCATGCTTCATACGTCCCATACTCATTTCTGGATAGAAATCAAGGGATTTGTCATTGATCGGAATTCCCGAGGTATCTCTTAAACGCAGATAAATGGTATGGTATTTATTGTTGAGTTTGGCATCCGCATATATGGTATAATTGGTAACATCCCAAACAGTATCCGCTATACGGACCAGATCGGATTCCTTAGGCAAGATAAAATCCGTAGCTTTCTTACCGTTCTTTTTTGAATGATCGGCAGTACAGGATGAAGTTGAAAAAGCAACTGAAAATGCGAGTAGCAGTAAGATTACGCCCCCGACAGTCCCGACACGGGAATATAAATTCATATGTATTGATTTAAATCTTTTGAAAATAGACAGTACCTGCCATCAGTCAATATGCCGACAGCCCGTACGAAAAGCAAAATGACTTAAACCAAAGGTGGATGAAAAATAGTAAAGATTGGTCTATAGCTATAGTTTGCCTGATATGCTGGAAGTAAGGTCTCCGCAGCCGCTTCTTCAAAAAAAGCGATATCAAGGTTAAAACATTGCTGATTATTGATAAATACAACGTCGATTATACGAGATTCCAGGTTCTTTTGTTCCTTCTCCTCATGTTCACGCATTTTCTTCATCAAGATACATTGTCCTCTACAGGAAAGTGCCTTTTCGTTGAATCGATTGATACACTCATTCTTAGCAATATAATCTCTGTTAAATTCAAAAACAGTCCATAGCCATACCGACGAGAAGCTCTGCAGGAGCATCAGCGGCAGTAGAATCCATATCAATTGTTTCGCTTTCATGTATCGCTAGTGCAGCAAATATACTAATTATTGACATACCAGCAACGAACTGCCTCTTTTCAAAACGCTCAAATGTTTTCTAAAACATCAAGAAGTTTTAGTACATTTAGCTAAAAATCACGCGCTTTGAACAAATGAAGTTTAATCCTCTTTCAGTCATTAAATTATTACTTGGGCTGTTTATCTGCATCGGAATAGCTTTGACCATATTGATGATGGTTCATAACAGCAAAGTTGTGGGAGCTTATGTCGTTTCTGGACTTTTCATACTATTCCCAGGTATTATCCTGTACGGTATGACCGTTGGATTTCGAGTATCCGAGAAAACCATAACACGACAGATCGCCCAACAGGAAAGTGTAACATCCGATCATAAAGGCCTATCCTATCAAATCCCCTTGCTAAAAACAACCCAATTTATCTCCTGGGAAATTATCGAGACCATTATCTACAGCAACTACCACAGCGACGACCAGGCGCAGTTCAGCTTTTATCTGACACAACCGGCATTGCAAATCGCGTCAGAAAAGCCAGGATGGATAGAGAAAGTTCTCTTACCCTTGATAAAAACAAGTAAAAAGGTCGTTATTTACGAAAATTGCATCAATTTTCGCGAAATCCCGAAAATGCTAGAAAAACATTTTTCCTCCATCAACCCTGTTGACATAAACGAAGTCCATGGAAAAGGAACACTACTGAGCTCAAAGACCACCTTAAGGGAAAATACGGTTCAGATCGAAGAATATTGGAAACCTAATCCAAATTTTGAGTCTGAAAAAGTCATTTATGATCGATACAACCGGACGATTGATGAACTGAAACAATCAAAAAACAGCTAAAATTTGTTTTCCTCGGCAAAATCACCCACGTCATCGTATAACATTCAACAGGTATTGCTTATTATTTATTACTACGTTGGTGCATTGGCTTGATGATATTTATGTTCGCAGCTGAGGCAAGCAGAATAAAAATCCAAAATAAGCTGATCGGAGATATTACATAAATTCCAGCAATTGTTGCTGATAAAATGGATAAATTTGTACCTGTTAACACTATTGCGATGATTAAAAGAATAACAGCATATTGGAATGACCGTAGTAGCTCCTGGCGCAAGGAAAGGGATGAAGCTTGGTCCAGGCCGGAGACCGAACGCTGGCTAGCGTTTTTCAAGTCCGTCCGTAGCCAGGCTTCGGGCAATAAGGTACTTGAAGTCGGTACTGCTACGGGATATTTCGCCAACATTATGACCCTTGCGGGTTTTGAGGTTACTGCCGTTGACCTCTCCCCGCAGATGATTGAATATGCAAAACTCGTCAGCCAAGAACTAGAACTTCGCGTAGACTATCGGGTCATGGATGCGCAAGTACTACAGTTTGAAGCCAACACCTTTGACTTCGTCTTCACCAGGTTGATGACGTGGACCATCCCCGATCTTGAAAAATGCTACCGCGAGATGGAACGTGTACTCAAACCGGGCGGAAAACTGATCAACCTGGATGCCGATTTTGGGAAAACGGTCTTTAGTACCGAAAGGCACGATGAATGCCCATCGGGCGCTATCGATCAGATCAATGACATCAAATCGGCATTGGACATCAGTGCGCATCAACGTCCTGCCAAAGACGTCGAACTATTGGAAGCAGTTGGATTTGGTTCTATTAAAGTCGATATGGATGCCCAAAATCGTATTCTTGAACTCCCTTTCGAAACTGAAGGACTTTTTATGCTAGAAGCTCTAAAGAAGTAAAACTTTTTTAAGACCTTTGAGGTGTTTTTCGTCTGGAAAAGACTCAAAATGATTGGTTTACGGATCTTTCATACCAACTGATCATTCATAAAAAACTAAGTTTGTCATTTAATTCTTCATAAAAAAAGCCCGATATAGATCGGGCTTTTATAGTAGATTGATTGTTATCAAGAGACAGCCTGATAAGCCTTCCGCGGAAACGAGATCCGAACAGAAACGCCTATACCATGCTGATTCTCGAACTGCATTTTTCCATCAATCCGTTTGATCAAATCCTTACAGAGGGAGATACCCAACCCTGCACCATTTTTGTTTTCAGATCTTTTACGGTCCCAGCTATTAACAAAATTTAAATTGTGGAGGACTTCTGATGAAAGTTCTTCCCCATCATTGCTAACGGTAAGCTCCCATCGATCGCTTTGGTCATCGATCAATTGCAGCACGATGCTACCGCCGACTCGTCCATATTTAATGGCGTTGCTAATCACATTTCTTAGCACAAAAGCGAGAGTTCCTTTATGTGTATGCGCGCAAAAATCTGGATTCACCGAATTTATGATCTGTATATTGAAACGTTGGATTTCTAGCGCATAGATTCCCAATACCGCATCAATTTGATCGCGAATATTACAGTTCTCTGTATTTTCAAGCTTATCTCGAAGTTGTGATTCTGTCCAAAGTAAAACCTCTTCCAACATCGTCCGCGATCTGGCCACCTGACCTTTTAGATTTAAAAAAATGAGTTTAAGATCCTCCTTATCAACGAGAGAAATATCATCAATCGCCAGCAAAATTTCGACCGATGCAAATGGTGCCCTGAGATCATGCGATGCAATGGATAGGACTTTAGTCTTGAAACTCTCAGCAATTTTTAACTCCTCATTATAATGATGAATACAAATTGCCTGTTCACTGAGGATACTGTTGGCAGTCGTTAATTTGAGCTGTTCGACCTTTAGCAACTGGTTCTTTCGGATTAAAAAGTAGATCAGTACACCTATCAGCGTTTTACTGATGACTATTCCAACAATAAGTAAAGTAATAATAGTTTGGCTTTGCACAATTTTTAGGTAATAAATTAATAATAATGACTAATGGAATATCAAAGCTAAACAATCACGTGCTAATTAAAAAATTTACCTTAAAACGAATCTCATTAATTTTGATCAATCGTTGACCTTATTCACAAAAACTTAATCATTTGAAAATATAGTATAAATAAACTTTGTTTAGTATCGCATAACTTATGTATTTTTATGCAAAATGAAACAACTAGCAACATATTACGTTTTTGATCAAGCTAATACGACGCTCGCTAAAGTGAGCAAACCTATTCCACCTTTGAAAGATGGCGAAATTTTGGTCAACATACGCTATACCACTCTTTGTGGTAGTGATCTTCATACCTATTGTGGGTTGCGAAACGAACCATGTCCTACGATTTTAGGTCATGAGATTGTGGGCGTTATCGCAGCGATTTCTTCTGATCATAGCGGACTTGATGCACGAGGCAATCAGCTACAGATTGGCGACCTAATTACCTGGACTGTTTTTTCCAGTGATCCCAATAGTGCCAATTATCAGCCGGAGATTCCGCAGGAAAACGATAAGATCTACAAATATGGTCACCGTCAGATAACCGAAATGGATGACCTTCATGGTGGATTGGCAACCCATATCATCTTACGGCCAAATACCTGCATACGAGTACTTCCAAAAGATATCTCTCCTGCAGTAGCTGCCACCATCAATTGTGCTGTTGCTACTTCGGCAGGAGCCCTTCGCCTGGCAGAGACCATTACGAAAAAAAACATTCATGTTGCAGGCATTGGATTATTGGGACTGGTTAGCATTGCCATGTGCAAGGAAATGGGTGCTAAAAGTATCATCGCTTCTGACACTAATCCTGCACGTTTAGAACTCGCTAAAAAATTTGGCGCGACAGCTACAATAGATCTACGTGAAACCACATCCAGCACAGCATTAGAAGCTACAGTTATAGACCGATTTATCGACATGAGCGGCTCGCCAGAGGCGATGGAGCTTGGCATCGATACATTGGTGCTCCATGGGAATGATGTTCTCGTAGGTGCCGTGTTTAAGCAGCGCGCTACTGGGATAGACGCCGAAAAAGTAATTCGAAAGATGCTCACGATCAAAGGACTGCATAATTACAACTATACCGATTTCTCTGTCGCTGTAGACTTTATCATTGAAAACTGGCAAAAGTATCCCTTTGAATCATTGATCGAACGTGAATTCCCACTTGCTGAAGTCAATGATGCAATAAGCTATGCGTTAACGCACAAACCAATACGAGCAGGTTTATTCGTCCACCCCTCAACGGAGCAGCTTTAATGGAAAGAAAATTTAGAAAAGATCAGTGGAAAATGTTGTTTGTAACCATGTTTTGTTACTTATTCTTTTACACAGGTCGACACAATTTTGGATGGGCAGCAAGAGGTATTGCCAAAGAGCTAGACATCAGTTTTCAGCAAGTAGGCTGGATCAGTTTTGCAATGTTAATGGGCTATGCGATCGGCCAGCTCATCAATGGAAATCTAGCCGATCGATGGAGTCCCAAAATGATGATTGTCGCTGGAGGAGGCTTGTCCATTCTCTGTAATCTCGCCATCAGTTTCGCTGGTTCTTATACAGCTATTTTGGTTCTTTGGACGCTGAACGGTTATTTCCAATCCATGGCATGGGGCTCAGGAGGTAAGCTTATTTCCAATTGGTGGAGCAGCTCCGAACGTGGCAAGGCTTTTGGCTTTTATACCATGGCTGCCGGAAGCTCCTCCGTTTTGACCTTTCTGATGGCTTTGGTACTCGTCCAACAGGAACAAAGCTGGCGTACCCTATTTCGCTATCCTATCCTATTTCTCGCCGGCGCATTATTGGTCTTTCTTTTTGTCGCATACAGCGACCCTAAAAAAAAGGCTATACTCCTGCTGACAAAAAAGAAGGAATCACGGATCAGGAAGACACATCAGAACAAGTTGCAGCATCAGAAAAACAAGAAAACTGGAAGCAGTCCTATCTGCATGTATTTCAGCATCGCAACTTTATGATCGCTTCGCTCGCCATCGGTTTTCAAAGTATGGCACGGTATGGTTTAATCTTTTGGGTACCGATCCACTTTTTAGGCAACAACTACAAAGAATCTTCAGGCAATATGTGGTTAACCTTACTCATCCCCATTGGGATGGCCCTTGGTGCTGTTTCTTTCGGATACATTTCAGACCTCGTCTTTAACAAAAACAGAAGTAAATCGATCGCTGCGGGTATGATGATCAGCTGCATTATTGCCCTTCTCATTTATTTGGTACCTATTCACAATCACCTCCTGATGGGCATACTCATGTTTACCTCAGGATTCTTTGTGTATGGTCCGCAAGCCAATTTCTGGACCCTGAGCCCAGATCTGCTTGGAACCAAACTTGTTGGAACAGGTATCGGCGTGATGAACATGTTTGCGTATGTATTTGCGGCCGTTGGTGAACCTTTGTTTGGTAAGCTGATAGATTACACAGGCAACACGGCCAATATATTTCTTTTTGTTGCATTGATATGTGCGATATGTGCAACAATCATTGGTTTTGTCCGAAGTCCAAAATCAATATCAAATAAAAAGCCATGATAAACCGAAAAAAATTCTTAAAAACTTGCAAAAATGCGTACCGACTTTGACACAGCTCCAACCGAGAAGTTGATGTTAGACATCAGAACTTAAAATTCGGTGTTATCACCGATCTACATTACGATCTGATGCAGGATGGGGACCGCCGTGCTCAAAGCTTTATCGATGCAATGAACCACGAACAACCCGACTTTATTATTTCCTTAAGTGATTTCTGTCTTCCCAAAGGAGGACATTCTACCCCATTTCTTCAAAAGTTGACTCTCGTAAACTAATGTGCTGATGCGACCATCAGTCAATAACATGGTAAAATAATCTTCTCTATTTGATCAGGCAGAGCAACTTTAATGATTGGGTTTCACTTTTGTTTCGCTATTGGTTTGATTGAGCATTACCTGTTGAATCGGCAAAGCCATATCGATACCTTCATCAGCAAACGCGTTATAAATCTTGGTTAATAGTCCGCTCTTGACACTACCACCGTCTTTAGATATTCTGACCCAAAAATAGAGTTCGACCACCACTGCCTGTGAGGTTACCTGTGCAAACTGCACAGCAGTACCCCCAGAAGAGAGAATCTGCTCGTCCTCATCCATTATTTTTTTGAGCAACTGAGTTACCCTTTCAAGATCTACCCCATATTTTACCTCAAGCCGAATGCAGAGACGTTTTTTTGCCCCGAGAGGCAAGTACTTGGTTATTTTTTTTTGGTGCCCGCCTATTTAAGCAGGTCCATACTTAATAACTTTGCATCCATACGATGCATCATTAGAATTTTATTTTTGATTTTACCGATCCTTGATTAAAAAATGGACCGGCTATTCGCCAATTGGTTACAAAGCAAAACTATGGCTTTCCGCAAAAAGGCTTTGCAACGAATAATTAAAAGAAGGGTAAAAATGTTTAAAACCTGTTATCAAGGACATCTCTAATTGATTTTAGCTAAAGATTCAAAGCCAACCTTTCGAACGAAAACAGCAAGTCTATGGGAAAAGCCTTTCGGGAAGGCCTATACAATGCAGCGATCAGCACGCTACGAAAAACAATTTAACGGAAAAAAATAATTTCTTATAATTTTTCATCTTTTGAAGAAATATCAACAATATTTCACATCTTTGAGTTGATTTATGCAATCGTTTAAATTAACCATTTAACGCATATTTTGGGTAATCTTACCCAACCTATTTTTTAAAGAAAAAAACGAACCAAACTTAATGGAATATTTTTCACTATTGAAACATCGTTCTGATGAAATCATTAAATTCATCGCTAATTGCGGTATATTTTCTTTACTTCTTAAAAATGGTCAGGTAATCCATTTTATACCGGACAATCCCGATCATTTTATGGAATGGCTGGGGAGTAAAGGCATCAAAGATATTAAAAGACAACAAACTAATCGGTTACAGGAAGAGGAGGCTGCTGTCTGATATTTTTCAGCGGTATCGCTCCGACACGGATAATATTTGTATTTTTATTCATCGTCTTTTTCTTTTATTTTCAATACGCAGATCAATAAAAAGTTGAGCATAAAAAATAGGACCACACGCACAATATTGAGATTGCGCCACTGCATGGCTTTCTCTTTCAGGATCAGGTCCACGGTATCGCTGTAGGGCAATCGCTGAAATTCCATCAGGGTGGGCGCAAAGTAGATCAAGGTCCAAATCCGAACGCTCAGATGGGCCAAAAACACGGCGACCATCAAATTCCGGCGCTTTTTTATTTTCCAATTATAACATAAAGCGACGATAAAGATAATTTCATGTAGGCTGTGCATGACAATCCAGAAAACCTTAAAATCCAGGGCATATGGCTTCTGAAAAACAATCAGAGAAGAAGGCGGCGCTACTGTCCACGCAGGCACCATGAGCGCTGTCTCCCAAAGCTGGGCGCCATTCATCAGAAAGTATGCACAAATTGAATAAAATAGCCAATGGGTAGCTTTGGAGAATGTAAAAGTATTTTGCATGTTGAGGAATTATCGTTAATTTTCTATACAAAACTACCTCGCTTCCATCGCATCAACTTGCAAAAAAAGGAGTAAAACTAGTAAATTAGGGAACCATGGGATTTGAATTCACCAACGAAGGAAAGCCATTTAAAATGGCCTTTGACGAAGAAAGCTTTAAGGGCAGTGATTTTAAAGATGAGGTCTTTAAAATCAAGCTATCTAATGGTGAGCTCTCGTCAAAACAGTGGATTTTTGATGGGATCAAAATCCTGTATACTGAAGCCGACCTCGACAGGCCCGTTGAACTTGACTGGACAGGCGATACCGAACTGGTAAGCATGCATTTTAACCTACAAGGGAGCACATCGATCCAACAGGATGGGATGAATGGTGCTTTTGAACTGAAAAAAAATCAGCACAATTTGTTTTACGGCACACAGGCTTCCGGTAAAATGAGGTTTGATGAACTAAAAATGAAATCCTTTATGATCCAATTACAGAAGGATGCTTTTTTGGATATATCAAAAAATGGAAACGAATCTCTTAAACGATTTGCCGATAGCATTGTAGCAGGGAAGCCCATCCTATTTTCCAAAGCCAATTTGAACATCGATCTATCCCAACTGAACTGCATTCATTCGATTTTGAACTGTAATTACACTGCCGATCTCAAAAAGTTATTTTTTCTTTCGAAGACCATTGAATTACTTGTCCTGCAAGCAGAGTCCTTCAATACTATCCAACATTCAAACTCCGCCTACCTCAAATATGACCACGATAAAGAACGGATTATATTCGCACGCGATTATCTAGTCAAAAATATGGAATCACCACCTTCGCTGATCGAACTGGCAAAGATAGCCGGTCTAAATGAATATAAACTCAAACGGGGATTTAAAGAAGTATTCCATCAAACTGCATTTTCTTATCTTTCCGACCTGCGTCTAGAGCTTGCTAAAAACCAGCTCCTCGAGGGTAAAAAACCGGTTACTGAAATCGCATTTGAAATGGGCTATTGTTCGCTGCAGCATTTCAGTACTGCATTTAAGAAAAAGTTTGCGGTAAGTCCCAGCCAGGTCAAGTAGCATACTATTCCTTTCGAAGACAGGATGCTTATCGACCAAAAATAGTACAATATCGACCAATAAAGGCTGCTAGATTATTTTCATTTGTAAATAAGATAAAGATCCGTTAGACTTGTACTTAGATAAATATGCGCGCGTCATAAATAGTTGCGTCATCATTTTTGATTTTTAGAATCTAATCTTACGCCACATGAAGCTGTCTAAAGAAAATTTGATTAATATAGCTGTTCACAATATAGATCTACCCCACTCCTCCATTTTCGATTTACCCGAAAAAGTGATTCAGTTTGGGACAGGTTCCCTTTTGAGAGGACTACCCGATGATTTTATCCATCGGGCGAATCAGGCAGGGCTATTTAATGGACGAATTTTGGTTGTAAAATCAACTACCCAAGGTGACAGTTCAGCTTTCAATACACAGGATGCGCTATATACCCTCTGCGTGCAGGGTTATTCAAATGGAAAGATTGTCGATCGTCAGCAAGTAAATGCCTCCATTTCCAGGGTATTGTCGGCACAGCAAAGCTGGTCAGAAATTTTGGAAACTGCTACAAATCCGCAGATGGAAATCTTGCTATCCAATACCACAGAAGCAGGTCTGGTCGAAGATAAAGGTGACATCGGAGGTAATCCTCCGGCAAGCTTTGCCGCTAAAGTAACTGCATATCTCTATACCAGATTCCGTCATTTTAACGGCGATCCAAGCAAAGGACTTATTATTATTCCGACGGAACTCGTTCCCGACAATGCACAGGTACTTAAAAGAGTCATCCTTAAGATAGCTGAACGGCAAAATCTTAATTCCGAATTTGTCAGCTGGATTAAAGAGGCCAATCACTTTTGCAATTCACTCGTCGACCGTATCGTCCCAGGGAGTATCTCGAGCAGCAAGTTCCCCTATGAAGACCTACTCGCTATTATGGCCGAACCATATTGTCTCTGGGCAATAGAAACAGACAGTGAAACCGTAAAGAAACAACTTTCATTTGCAGCAATTGATTCTGCAGTTAAACTTGTATCCAACATCGAGCAGTACAAAGAGATTAAACTACGTTTATTAAACGCTACCCATACCCTATGCTGCGGCATCGCGCTTTTGTCTTCTGTAGAATATGTGAAGGACTTTTTCCAAGTTCCTGCGTTTGACCGATATATCCGCCATATTCTTTTCAACGAAATCGGCCCCACACTACAGCATTATGCCCATATTGAGCAAGCAGCATGGGAAGAGTTTGGCAGGGCGGTGATCGACCGTTTTAAAAATCCCTTTCTTGCCCACCGCTGGCATGCTATTGTTTTACAGTATACCACCAAGATGAAAGTGCGTGTGTTTCCGCTGATCGCCCCATGGTATTCCTTTCAGGGCAAACCACCAGTGGGTCTAGCCATTGGTGTTGCGGCTTATCTGTTGGTCATTCGTGAAGCCGCCAGTGGAAGGCTTGTTTTTCAGGACGACCTCCAACCCAAGCTGAGCCAGTATATCAATGGTTTAAAGTCCACTCACGACTTACTGTCCGATAAGGATATCTGGGAGCTATCATTCGCGGACTATCCTGAATTTTCTAACCTGGTACAGGAATTAGTTGAATTTATCGAGGCCAACAGTATCGGGCAAGCAATTGAAAAATATCTAAAGATCAATGCCCACTAGAACCAAAATTAGATATGTGACTAGTCATTTCAGTAATGAAAGGACTTAACCTCATTCCAGTGTATGAATGGCCAGTATTAAACTTCGCATATCTTGCTGGATGGAACGAATGGTCGCCTGCAATTCATTGTGCATATTGGCTAGATCATGTAGTTCCTCGGCTGAAAAAGTTCCACCATCCTTAAAATAAAGCTGCTGCCGGGGACTATCCGGTTCATCATCCAAACCGTATTGCAACCAGCGCTGCCGCATTGTTTCAATCAAAGAAAAATTTTCAGCGTTGCTAAATTTTTTCTCGGACAGAATTCCCCAAACTGAGCTTGGGTAGATCTGCTGCTTATTATTTTGATACCAAATACTTTCAAGCATATTTCGCTGCAGCTGCATCTTGATCCTTTTACCTTTGGGGTTTAGTGTCATAAACCCCAATACGGCGGTGCCGCCCCCGCCAGCGATACTCAACCCATTGTTGAGACCATCATTTTTGACCGTGGTTGCAGTCACGGCTGTAACGGCTCCCAGTAGTATAGAAGCCACAGTCAGACGGGTCTGCGTTTTCGCATTCAGTTCGTCTATATAACCTGCGAGCTTATCGATACGCTCACCGTTACAATCCAACTCTGCTGCGATGGCATTCAGCTCTGTCTCAAACAGCATGTACCTTTCAATCATCTTTTGCTTGGCCGCCAATTTCAGCGTAGCATTATTCGCAGTCCCCAAAAACTGGATGATAGGTTCTGCCAGATTGAGATATCTGATCAGCACAAAATCATGGTAAGAAAAGATTTTCCTTAACTGAATACTGTCCGAGGCAGTGATTTCCTGTATTGGAATTGATCTATAGGCCACATTTGGCGCGCAGTAATTTGTTGTCAACGTATGTACCTGAACATTGTTGATCAAGGTCGAACAGGCTGTCAACAGCAATACGGACAAAAAGAGAAAGGATCTAAGCGTTAGAAGAATTATTTTCATTACCTGAGGTTATACCTTATTTTTTACAACAATAACCTTTTCATAATGTTTTTGATCGCCCTAATTTTACTTTAGAAGCGCCTCACTCCATATTTTTTAATATATTTAAAATGAAAACAGGAAATCCATTGTAGACAGATACAATGAAGGTGCACAATATACGAGCCTAGCAACATCAAAAGACCACTTATGAAGAAAACCACTTTTCGGAACCTATTTGTCGTACTATCTTTTATTGCTATTCTATTGCCCATTTATCCTTCCATCCGGTCGTATTTCAGCAAAACCTGTATCACCGAAAAATATGGCGTTCATTACAATGAACAGCGTAAGAAACTGGGCCTGTATCCCATTCCCGATAGCTGGGGCAGAAGAAATCTCGATTCTTCCATCATCTGGTATAATCCCATCGGCAATTTAGGACATCGTTGGAAAAATGTTTATTTTAAAGGCTGCAACATCAAGGAAGAACTGGATCTTTTCGCTTTCGGGTACGATGCCGAAAAGAGGCAATATACCAAAGTGCTGAAAGTGATGACTCGCTATAATATACAAGCGAAAGTGGTGGATCTCCGCTATAAATTGCAAACCGGGTCATACAGCAAACAAATAACGAAAATTGAAGCTGACTCATTAATCAGCACTTTAACGCTAAATGACTCCAAGTGATCCTTCATCAGTAAACTTTCCATAAAAAAACGGCATTGCACATTGTTCAATGCTGTTTTTTTATGGACATATCATATTTATTTCCAGATACAAAGTCTTTCAAATTCGCCATAGCCCAACTGGTTGTTACCGGCAATCTGGTAAAGGCCGACGCGCAGTCTTTTGCCGTTCAGATCTGGACGTAGAAACGGTGTTCCAGGCAGATCTTTCCAATCCACACCATCTATCGAGCAACGCAAAAAGAAATAACTACCGACCTTTTGGACCTGAAGGTAAGGCGAAAAATTAAGGCCCGTTCCTGTATTCTCTTCCTGAAAAATCTGTGGACCGATGCTCCGCGAAAGGTTGCCCAGGTTCCATCCCGTCAAAATACAATTGCTGATATAGGCATCCTTACGATCCATGCTTTGAATCATGACACCAGCTTCACTTGATGTACGTACTTTACGGCCCAGGCCTACCACATCACTTACCTTAACCTCTAGCGTGAAATCGCCCTCCAGCTCTTTAAAAACAAACGGGGCTAGAAGATCTGCATCGCCCCATTTTGTATTTTTGGACTGGATTTTCCAGGTTCCAGCTAGGTAGGAAAGCGCTGTCTGCGTGCTATCGGTTTTTTCACTGTAGTGATAACCATCCCAGAAAGGAATTTCCTGATCCTTGGCTGAATAGCTTTCATCCTGTGCTGGCTGCACCAATTTCGGCTTTTGCGCCGAAATCGCTTCCACTACCGGTTTACTGACATGGCCAAAGGCATCCTTCGCAAGAACTTCGATAGATTTTCCGGGTCCGGATGATTTAAAAAGATGGTAAGACTGCTGCTTCCAGCCTGAGCTCTCACCATCAGAACGGAATAAATACCACATTCCTGGCTTTTTCTCTACCTGTGCAAATACCTGATCGGCATTGATCAGGCGCGGCGGAGAAAGCACCTGCGGAACATACCCGTCCAGTCCCTTGGCTAGGCCCGCTTTCCACTGACTGAACTTTGCGTCTACCTCGTCCGATGTTACGGTACCAGCATAGGCGCGAAAGAAATGAAATGGATAAGCCAGTTCGAGGGTATTCTTACTTACCCGCAGCAGTTTGTCAGAAAACACGTGCTTTTCAATCTTCCCATTGCGATAAAAGCTCTTCTTGCCTTTATCATTGACAAGCACAGCATGCTGCCAGGAACCATCGTCATACCAATCAAAATAAAGCGTATACCGCTGCAGCTGAAGAATCTCCCTTAGCGCCGAACTTTCAAAAGCCTTACCTTTCAGTGCCAATCTATTTCCGGCTATCATAACTTCCGCATCGTCAACCGTCACTAAGGTATCCTTCGCTGTTCCCTGGTTCCGCAAGGTGCTGAGCTTTCCGAGGTTTAAATCGTCAGTTTGCAGCGCAAAGAAATTCGATTTCGGCACTTCATTGGCCAACCTAACCACTTCCTCCTCATCCAAGCTCGTATTATATACCTGCAAACTGGATACATAGCCCGAAAAATGCTGGTCCAGTATATCCGAAGCTCCCAGGACAAAAACATCCCCGGGCTTGACAAACAGCATCCTATTTTCCCTACGCTGCAGCTTTCCATCCACATAAACAGACTCCTGATAGCCGTCAAAGGAAAATACAATATGATGCCACACATTTGAGTCCGGAACCGATGCATATCCCAAATCAGGCCAGGAGCCATGCGTGATGGCCCCACGTCCGGCATCAGTACCATAACCAAAAATCGCTTTACTGAGATCCTGCTGGCCCGACGACCAGGCAACCAGCTGTTCAAACCGCGCTATGTCCGGATTATTGACCCATAGTCCTATACTATAGGAGCCATTTGCAGCCAACGACTGCGGCACGGCGAATGTCGATCGCAGCGCAGTTCCACCATCAAAGAAGAATGCCTTTTTACCCTGATAATTTTTAACAGCCAGGGCCTGTTCCGTGCTGAATATGCCCCCGAGTAGCCCTTTATTCTGAATACCTTTTACGTATTGTCCTTCCTGGTAATTGGCCGCATCGATATGGATCAAATTACCCACTGCGACTTCCTGCACAGGCATCTTTTGTGCTGCAGACCATAGCGTCTGTTGTGGAAGCTTTTGTGCATACACCTTCATGTTCCAAACGCCACGAGGAAGTCCATTCAATTGCGTGTTGAAAATGGTTAATCTAACATATCTTGCCGAAGCTTTGCCATGTTCTACAATAGGACTCGCCCAGCGGTCGTTATCCGAGCGATCCACAAAATTTTCCCAGACGATACCATCCATAGAGGTTTCGAGTCGGTATCGATAGGCATACGTCGGGTATTCAAACTGAATGGCTATGGTCTGTATATCCATTGTTTTACCTAAGTCGATAGCTACCCAGGCGGGTCCCTGATTATTTTTGGCCCGCCATAGCGTTCCATTGTTGTTGTCTACTAAAAAAGAAGGCCTAAAGTCGGTATTGTACCAGGAAGAGGCCGTCACGGTTTTACCAAAAGCCAAATCGACTGGCTCTGCTAGTGCTGGAAACAAATCCGGTACACCAACATGTGTGGGCCGCACCGGCTCAATATCGCCGTCAGGCGTAAAGAATAGCTCGTCCATGGCAACCTGACGATGGAAGCCACCCCCAGCGTGTGGATTGTTGTGCCTGTGATAGACAATGAAATAACGATTATCCTGTTCAAGAATACTATGATGTCCTGGACCGTGTATACTGCCATCCTCGTTTGTAATCAATATGGGATTGGTCGACGGGTATTCAAAAGGCCCCATGGGACCGGTTTTACTTTTAACGTACTGAACACGATACGTACCATCTTCGCAATGCCCCGAGGAGTACATCAGGTAATAGATGCCCTTACGCTTAAACATATAAGGAGCCTCAAAAAAGTCCTTTGCCACCGTATTGGGTATCAATGCTGTCTTTTCGAACGTTTTCATATCCCTGTTGAGTATCCCCACCCCACATCCATGATCGGGGTAGATTCCCCAGGTTCCCCAAAATAGATAAATGCGGCCATCATCATCCCGAAAGGTTTGCCCGTCCAGAGTAATTACACCTGGAATCATATAATTAGGGATCATCGATTTGCCTTCGGCTACCAAAGGTTCCCAAGGTCCCGTTGGGCTGTCGGCCACTGCCCCAAAAATTTCTACAGGCTGACTATAATAGAGGTAATATCGTCCGTCGTATCCATGCGTCATATCAGGCGCCCAGTACCAATGTGTATTGGGCCAGTTCATGGGTTGAATGGTCCAGTTCTTCAGATCCCTGGAACTCCACACCTGCGAAGGGCCTGCGCCCCAACCGTTCCCATCCGTAGTCGCATAGATATAATATGTATCGGCAATTTTCTTGATGCTCGGGTCCGCAAAATATCCGGGCAGCAGTGGATTCAATACATTAGGCTGTTGGTACGGTTTCAATGGCTGAGCCACCAGCCCTGTTAGCGACATAACCATTGCTGCCAAAATAGGGAAAGAAAAATGATGTTTCATGATAACACAAGGTTTACAAGTACATAAGAGTTTACAGGTACATAAGAAACGATATTGCCATTTAACAGATTTTACAACAAATAAAATCTACGATAAATGTCTATTTAACATTAAATTTATAACTTCAGTCATCACATTACAAATTTTGAGGGCTAACTGGTTAAAAATGGGCTATTGAAGGTTAAAATCTACCCATAAATACAGGGTACAATCCTTCATCTTTGTAAGAGCATTGACCTTAGCTGTCTAATAATGAGTATTAAAATATCTAAAATGAATCTTAAAAAATGCTATTGGATCCTATTTACGCTCGTATGCACACAGTTGCCAAGCAGCGTATATAGCCAGCAGGACGAACACCCCGTATGGAAAGCAGTCAAAGCGCAGCAAGCCACCTTAGGCGTAGAAGAGGGCGCCAAAAGCTTTACCCTCAAAAACCTCAATGTAGCCATTCTCAATGCGTCGCAGACGCTATCTTCTTTTCGTCCCAACGGAAGCGAAAAAGACTTTGACTATACACCTGTTGAACTCCTGCGCAAAAGAGACCGTAATCAATTTTTTCATATCGGTGATATCACGATCAGTTTGCGTCGTCAGGGCGATAGCTCCTGGAGCGCCTATTCATCGGCTACAGCGCGTAAGCACGTAAAGGCGCTAAGTCCTACAAAAAACAACCTGGCCAGCGCGGATATTAGTCCTACGCTCAACAACATCCCCTTAAAGGTCATCCGCAACTGGCAAGATGACCATGGCGACCTGATCCTTAGCTTTGAGATTTCAAATCCAACTGATTATACCATAGAAATTGGCGCGCTGGGCATCCCCCTTCCATTCAATAACAACATGGACTGGAAAAATCTCGATCAGGCGCATGCACAGAATGTGTTTTTCGATCCCTATATCGGCCAAGATGCGGGTTATCTACAGGTCAACCGTCTACATGGCAATGGACCTAGTCTATTGGTATTGCCCTATAAAAATGCAGGCTTTGAAGCCTACAATCCGCTCAATACCGACCCAACCCCCCGAAGTATTACCTTTGAGGGATTTCATGAATGGCTGATCCACAGTAAGGCCCATGCTGAGACTGACTGGAAAGGCGTAGAACAATGGAATACACCGACTTCTACCCTCTTGAAGCCACATGAATCAAAGACCTTTGCCTTAAAATTCGTTCTCGCACCAAGTATCCGACAAATTGAATCGGAGTTACTGAAAAATAATAGGCCTGTTGCTGTTGGGCTTCCCGGATATGTTGTCCCCATGGACAATCCCGCCAAACTTTTTGTTAAGCATAGCAAAGCGGTCAAAAATGTCAGTGTCTATCCTGAAGGTGCTTTGACCCTGACAAAAAAAGGAAGTACAACACAGCACTGGACCGAATACGAAGTGAAGGGCAACCGTTGGGGACGTGCGCGGCTTACCATCAACTACCGGGATGGCATTACACAGACGATACACTATAAAGTGATCAAATCTGAAAAAGAAGTCGTCCAAGATCTGGGCCATTTCCTCACTACCAAGCAGTGGTATGAAAATGATAAAGATCTTTTTGACCGATCACCATCTGTTATATCCTACGATTATGAAGAACAGCAGCCCATCACCCAAAATAAGAGTGCCTGGTTTGCGGGTCTAAGCGATGAAGCCGGTGCCGCAAGCTGGCTTGCCGCCCTGATGAAACAGGTACTACAGCCCAATCAGCAGGAAATAGCCAAATTGAAACGTTTTGTCAATGAGACACTATATGGCCATATCCAGCATAAAGAAGGCGACAAGAAATATGGCGTTGTCAAAAGCCTTTTTTATTATGAACCAGACTCGATGCCCGCAGGGACCTACCGCTCGGACATCAACTGGAAGACCTGGGCTGCTTGGCCTAAAAAAGAAGCCGACGACATTGGGCGGTCCTACAATTACCCACACGTGGCGGCAGCACACTGGGTGATGTACAGGCTTGCCCGCAACTACAACAATCTGGTCAACGAGGAAACTTGGGACAAGTACCTCGAACGGGCGTACCAGACCAGTATCGCCATGGTCGAAAAAGCGCCTTATTACGCACAGTTCGGTCAAATGGAAGGCAGTATTTTCCTTATCGTCCTCAATGACCTCCGAAAGGAAGGATTAACCACCATGGCCGATAAGCTTGAAGCTGCCATGCGCAAGCGAGCAGAGCATTGGAAAACCCTCAATTATCCATTCGGAAGCGAGATGCCCTGGGACTCTACCGGTCAGGAAGAGGTATACCTCTGGTCACGCTTTTTTGGTTTCGATGAAAAGGCTCAAGTCACCCTAAATGCCATCATCGCCTACATGCCAACCGTTCCGCACTGGGGTTACAATGGCAGTGCGCGCCGTTACTGGGATTTTGTCTATGGCGGCAAGCTCTCCCGTATCGAGCGGCAGCTGCATCATTATGGTTCGGCCCTCAATGCCATTCCCGTCCTGACTGCCTACCGCGACCATCCGGACGACTTCTACCTACTCCGTATCGGACATGCCGGCATGATGGGTGCATTGGCCAATGTCACCCAAGACGGCTTTGGCCCGGGAGCATTCCACTCTTACCCGTCCACACTGGCCAATGACGGTATCTCGGGCGATTATGGAACCGGTTTTTATGGCTATGCCGTCAATTCGGGAACCTATATTGTCGACCATCCCGAATTTGGCTGGCTGGCTTTCAGTGGTAATCTAAAAACCGAAAAACAGCTGGTCAAGGTTGCCCTGACTACAGCTTCCAAAGGGCGTGTCTTTCTGGCAAAAGAAAATCTTTGGCTGACCACCGATGCCGGAGAAATTGCCGAATTACAGTACGATCAAAAAGACCGAAGCGTCACCCTGATCTTCAATACGGAGGCGAACCAATATAGCACGAATATGCTGCTCAATGTAAATCCAGAAAGCCATTATGAAGTGGAAGGAATAAACAAAGATGCGATGAATCGCTATGTAATACCCCTATCAACAAAAACGGTAAAATTGAAAAAGCTGAAGTAGCAAAAAATCCAGGCAACGTTCGACTTAAACATGGGCTATATCTACGCTAGCATTCACGCTAGAAACAAAAGAGATCGTAAGACGCCCAAAAATCGGGCTTCCATTTAGATGGAAGCCCGATTCTTAATAACTCACTTTAGCAAAATATTTCCTGATACCTTTCCTAAGGTCTTCGCCATTCGAAAAATCCTGCGCTAACTCAAAAGCTTCTGCTGAAAAGCGAAACGGATCAAATCCGCCGTATTCTTACTTTTTGTCTTATCCATCAAGTTCTGGCGATGTCCTTCAACGGTTCGTTTGCTTAGAAAAATTTTATCCGCAATCTCCATTGCCGTGAAACCCTGGGCAATCAGTTCCAGCACAGCAAACTCCCGATCGGAAATCTCATACTGTGCCAGGCGCGAACCTACATCGACCGTAGCACTGCTCTCAACATTATAATCTTCCATAAAGCGCAAACCGAAATTAGTCATCAGATACTTGTGACCTTGCGCCAAGCGCAATAAGCCAAACAAGATCTCATCATAATCGCCACCCTTGGACAGATAGCCGTCCGCTCCGCTCCGAAAAGCTTCGGCTACCTGAGCGGGCTCTTCAATCATGGATAATATGGCAAACTTAACATCCGGATAGATTTTTTTGGCCATACGGATAAAACTTATGCCATCCATCCCCAGCATATTCACATCAGTTAAAACCAGATCCGGCAATGTATTTTGTTCGAGGTAGATCAGTGCATCCTCCGCACTATCTACTTCATCTACCACCGTAAGCTTGTCGTGGGTATCAATTATCAAGCGTATCCCATTGCGTACAAGCCGGTGGTCATCAACTAAAAGAATTTTAGTCATTTTTCCTCCAATCCTACTAAGATACTTTATTTTTTTAAATAAGTTAATTTTTTAATACTATCCAGTTAAAAAAAAGTAGTCCATTCTACTTGACCTTGCGCCATATTTTTTCGTTTCCTACCTGATCATAGTTGGGTGCCAGCGCAGAGAAGCGCAGCGTCTCTTGACTGCCTAAGGCAAGGTAACCAAATGTCTCGAGGCTTTCATCAAAGAGCGATAATACCCTGGCCTGCAGCTCTGTGTCAAAATAGATCAGCACATTGCGACATAGAATCAGCTGAAAAGCATTAAAAGAAGCATCATTCACCAGATTATGCGAAGCGAATACAATTCGTTCCCGCAAGGTGGGATTGAGTTTCACCCAGTTATAATTCGCGGTATAGTACGATGAAAAATCAGCTTTACCACCTGAAAGCTGATAATTTTCAACATAGGATTTTAGATTTGCCATCGGGATAACAGCCTTCTTTGCCTGCTCGAGCACAGAGGGATTGATATCGGTGCCGTAGATCAGCGATTTGTGCAGCAGATTATGTTCCTGCAATAGAATGGCCAGTGAATACGCTTCTTCACCTGTTGCACAGCCAGCTATCCATATACGGATAAAGGCGTAGGTACGCAATTTGGGTAGGATTTCCTGGCGAAGATGTGCAAAAAAGCTAGGGTCACGAAACATTTCGGTCACATTGACCGTCATCTTTTCGACAAATCGCTGCAGGTATTCCGGATCGTGGACAACTCGGTAACGCAGTTCGGCAAAGCTCGCAAAATTATCCAGCAGGCAAAGTTGGTTGATTCGCCGCGATAAGGAGGCTTTCGTATAATGGGTAAAATCGTAACCATAGAGACGCTCCACATCCTCCATCAGCATCATCACCTGCTCTTGGCTGACAATTTTTTTTCCCGTAATCATCCTTTTATTTCCCCTATTAGCTGCACCAGAAGTTCAATGTCTATCGGTTTCGAAATGTAGCCATTTGCTCCTGCAGCCAGACATTTTTCACGGTCGCCGGTCATGGCTTGTGCCGTCACAGCGATGATGGGCAATTCACAGGCATTCTTTGTTTTCCGAATCAGCTGAGTGGCTTCATAACCGTCAATCTCGGGCATCATCATATCCATGAGGACAAGGCCTATGCCGGCATGATCCCGTAACTGAGCAAGTCCCTCTTCAGCAGACAGGCAGCCTATCGCTTGAAAACCTCTTGACTTCAGGGCCAATTTCAATGCAAATATATTGTTCTGATCATCGTCGATAATCAATATGATTTTGTTCTTATCCATGCAGTTTTAGTATCCCCCTATTGTCTATATATAACACCTTACTAATAATAGATCCATACATCATCCTTATATACCTATTATCCATACATCCATACGCGAAGTAGGGACAAAAGCTGATCAATATCCACCGGTTTGGATATATAATCAGACGCTCCTGCGGCAATACATTTTTCCCTATCGCCCATCATTGATTTGGCTGTAACAGCAATAATGGGCATGTTTTCGTAGCGCTGATCTTTCCGGATCGAAGCAATCGTTTCGTAACCATCCATTTCGGGCATCATCATGTCCATCAGGATCACCGCTACATCCGGATTATCTTCCAGCTGTTTCAGCGCATCTTTTCCGTCCGTTGCCGGGACCACGGTCATCTGATATTTTTCGAGCGCCTTGGTGAGCGAGAAGATATTTCGGATATCGTCGTCCGCTACAAGCACCTTTTTACCCTGCAGAACATCCTGCAAAAAGCCAAGTCTACCCGGAGATTTGGTAGAAGGACCACTATTTTCCTCTACGAGATGTAAAAATAAACCCACTTCGTCCAAAATACGCTGATAGGAGTTAGCCGTTTTTACAATGATAGAATCCGCATACCGTTTTAATTTCATTTCCTCTACCTGCGAAAGGTTCTTACCGGTAAAAACAATAATCGGCAAATTTTCAAGACCCGGATTTCGTTTTACAGCTTCCAATGTCTCGTAACCAACACGGTCTGGAACCCCCATATCAAGGATCACACAGTCGGCAGTGTCTGAGCTCAGCGCCACAATGCTATCATCTACGTTGCTCTTGATCTCCGAGGCAATGTCAAAACTTCCGAGGAAGAGCGACAGCGCTGCCGCATGTTTGGGATTTTCTTCAACAATAAGTACTTTTTTTGGATGCCGCGTAAGGGCATCTTCTATTTTACGGAACATATCCCCCATCTGCTCCAATGCCATCGGTTTATTGATAAAGTCTATGGCGCCCTGCAGCAGACTTTCCCTCTTAACCTGTAAAGAAGACATAATATGCACCGGTATGTGTCGAGTCTTGGGGTTTTCCTTGATCTCAGCCATTACCTGCCAGCCATCTTTGAGCGGAAGCTGAATATCCAGCAGAACGGCTAACGGCATATAACGTGCCACCATCTCAGGCGCGATATCACCACGGACGACCACGATACCCTTGTAGTTTTGCTGGCGCGTATATTTCAGCAGAATCTTTGCGAATTCAATATCATCCTCAACAATCAAAATAAGGCGGTCGCCGGCGACGATACTATCGCGATCATCAGGAATATCGGCTGGGATAGGTATCTCCAGTATCTTTTCGGCAGGTAAGTTCACTGTTTGCGAAGTCTGCACTCCAGCTGTAGATGCTTCTTCAGCGAAGTCTAGCTCTATCGGCAACAATTGCACCGTGCCGAAAGCAGCTGGCGCGGCATCCGAAGTCTTCGCTGGAAGGATCAGCCGGAATACACTGCCTTTGTTTTCTTCGCTATCCAGCAAGATTTCACCTCCGAGCAGACGCGCCAGTTCCCGACTGATCGAGAGCCCCAGTCCAGTACCCCCAAATTTGCGGCGTGTAGAACCGTCTGCTTGCTGAAAAGCTTCAAATATCAGATGCTGTTTGTCTTTCGGTATTCCGATTCCCGTATCGCGCACTTCAAATACGATACGGTTTCTCTGCGACTGTTCGCGGTCAATATGCAAGGTAACCTTACCCGAAGCTGTAAATTTGATGGCATTCGACAATAGATTACGTAAAATCTGATCCAGGCGCTGCTTGTCTGTTTCGAGCTGCAGCGGCAGTCCCTCCGCAACGTTCATTTCTAATCCGAGCTGCTTGTCGGCGGCGATTGGTCCGAACATAGCCGTCAATCCATTCACTATATCGGCAAAGAATACAGGCTGTACATCCAGGTCCATTTTTCCGGATTCTATTTTGGAAAGATCCAGAATCTCGTCTATCAAGGTCAGCAAGCTCTTTCCCGAACTTTGGATCACAGCTGCCGATTCCATCTGTTCTTCATTCAGGTTACCATCTGAATTTTCGGACATCAAGCGTGAAAGTAACAGAATTGAATTGAGCGGTGTACGCAGTTCATGCGACATATTGGCCAAAAACTCAGATTTATAGCGCGTACTCTGTTCAAGCTCCGCCGCCTTTTTCTGTATTTCCTGATTGCGTTCGGCAATCTCCACATTTTTATCCTCCAGCAATTTGGAGCGCTCTTCCAATTCCCGGTTAGACTGCACCAATTCCTCCTGCTGTACGCGGAGTTCCTCTTCCGAAGCCTGCAGTTTATGGGTATGCATCTCAAGGCTCGAATTGAGCGATTCCAGTTCGGTATGCTGTGCCTGCAATTCTTCGGTCTGTGCCTGGGTTTCTTCCAATAAATTCTGTACCACCAGCCTGGCTTGGGCCGCCGCAAGTGTCGTACCCACCTTTTGCACAGCATCCCTAAAAAACGCCAGCTGAATGGAAGAAAAAGGTTGTAGTGAGCCCAGCTCCATTACACCGATACAGTCGTTACCATCAAAGACAGGCAGTATAAAAAGGTTGTTCACCAGTACCTTCCCAGCAGCAAAGCTGATGACATAATGGGTATCTTCGAGGTTTTCGAATAACTTTTCTTTCTTGTCTTTAAAGACCTGGCCGACCATGCCCTCACCTGGGGCGAAGCGTTTACGTTCGAGATCTTCAAGTCCATAGGATCCCCTTAAGACAAGCTCATCTTGTTCCATCAAGTATATGGCGCCGTTTACACAGTTGCCATATTTTGTCAGATGGCCCAGCGTGACAGCCGTAAGCTCTTCCTGCTGTTTATTACCCATCAACAGGTTACCCAGCTGGGTTAGACCAGCTTGATGCCAGTTGTTATTATTGAGTTCTTCAAAAGATGTTTTGAGCGAACGCGCCATTTCATTGAGGGATCCCGTCAGGCTGCCCAGATCGTCCTGTTCGCCATCCTGAATCTGCATATCATAATGCCCGGCTGCTATCTCCCGTGCGATACGCTGGGTAATGCTCAGCCGGCGCTGTATCTCTTCATCTTTACGTTTCAGGTCATTCTGCAGCTGCTCCCGTTGGAAGAAATCCGCTCGCAGGCGAAAGTAAAAGAACAGGGTAATCAATAAGGATACAGCAGCGGCCAACAAAACAAAGATAGAGGTATAGCCCGAAGAGCGGCTCAGTTCTTCCGAACGCTTATTGAGCAAAAGTTCTTCACCATCGATAATTTTGCTGATCAGCAAACGGCAACTGTCCATATAGGTTTTCCCCTCCTCAAGCTGCGATACGGAGACCATTCCACCACGCTTTTTGATATTGACCAGGTTTTCAAGCTTTGCCAGTCGGGATTGCACGAGTGTGGATAGCGTATCGATTATATGCTGTTGCTCGGGATTATCGGAAGTAAGGTCGTGCGCACGGCTCAGCGATTGGGGCAGCGACTGAAGGCCGGTTTTGTAAGGATCCAGAAACTTGTCCATACCTGTAAGCAGGAATCCGCGCTGGCCAGTTTCGGCATTCTGCAGATCCTGCAGAATTTTGTTGACACGGCTCATGACACGCCGGCTGTGGTCGACCATTGCACTATTATGGTTCTGCTTACGAATACTAATATAAGAAGCCGTTGAGCTCGCTAACAGGATCAACAGGGATATTCCAAAACCTATCTGCAGGTTTCTTAAAATAGTTTTAGGCATGCTTTTTCATCAATTGAGTTAAGACTATGCCAACCGATGGTCTAGATGGCGGCCAAATATAGCAATAGGGAGCCTAAATTAAATCCTACGCCCCCGGGCCTCAACCATCTTACCGTATTTTAACAAAAAGTTGCGTATTTATCCGCTCTCCGCAATCTTCCCGGCAATGATAGCCGATGTGGCGGCGCAAAAATCAAGGCCTGAATAATCCGGATTATAGCCGCCCATATAAGGCACGGCCATCATAAAAAGACGTTGACTGGCGCTACCGCCGTGGTCTACCAAACGGAAGCTGTCATCGATCTTTACCCCGGGTACCTGCAAAAAAATAGCGCCATCCGGTGCCACAAACATGTGGTCATTGCCTGCCAGCATTTGTTCCTTGGCCTGTTCCACGGAGCGAAACCGTAAGTAGGCTGGGCTGACATGGCCATTGTCGACCAAACTCTTGAATGGAAATTCTTCAAAGCTCAACGGTCGCTGTCCCACACAATCCACAAATGTCTTATAATGCGATTTTATTTCGATCCCTGATTCATCGGTATAAAAATAATTGGCGCCGCGATCGTGCGCAGGCTCAACCCGGCTTTCGGTACCAACATTGACCACCTCCAGCCGACCAGCATCGTGCAGCGCGAGCAGCTCGCGACTAGAACTCTGCGGCACAAAAGCGATGACAATAGAAATCAGCGGCATGAGTACTTTTTTTAAACGCAGCATATCTTCGGCAGACATGTACTTGGCGGGATAATTTAAGGTGAAACTCAAGGCAGAAAGCACTTCCTTCCAATAGATGGATTGGCGCCTTTTAATAGATTTCAGCGCTTGTTCGTGCTCCTGGCGAAATCCCTCGAAGGCATCTTTCTGTTCCCTTAAATGGAGTACTGCCTCTACAAAGTCTTCCAGGCTGAGCTTTTCCACGACTGCATAAAAGTCGGGATCTCTTTCCTTGAACTGCGCTTTAAAATTGCGCTCAAACAGAAAATCCAGCGAGACGAAACCCTCATTCTCTAGCCTGTTAAGCATCAGCTCCTCTTCGGAGATCACCAGGTTATTGGCCAGGAAAGGTTCTTCCTGATGGAAGCGGATCGCAGGAAGCAGCCCACTGCGGGTATGCATCAATATCTTAAAATTTTCGCTTCCCGGGTCGATCTCATACCTTAGCTCTCCTGTCTCCAGGGCTTCAAAAGAACCATTGTGGCGAGCCAGCGTACGGATAGCGTCGATTGCTGTGAGCGAAGCACCGCGTATCCCGACGGCGTGATTGGTTTTTAAGGCCAACTTGGACGGTGGATAGGGCGATTCGAAATAATGTTCGACATTGCCCTCATACTTGGTTGGCCACTTATGTCCGGTACAGATGACTACCTTGTCTACGATATAGGTATCGGTGCTGCCCACCGTGATTTTAACCTGCGCTTGGCCTTCGAGGTCAATAATATCAGTAACCTGGCTAGCGAGGTGAACCTGTGTTTCAATGCCCTGTTCATCCGCCATCCGCTTCAACAACATAAACTGCTCCGACAGGTAGCGGCCGAGGAGCAGCCGTGGAACCACTTTGTAGCGATTAAAATCGTCCACATCGATTCCATAAGTACGGAGCGTGGCCTCCGATAGGGATTGAACATAATCCTCAATCGTCGTGACCAATGCGGGGATTTCATGATCCGATACATTCGTCAAGTGCTCCGGTGTGGCACCTTCGTAGCTGTAAGGCATTCCTGCCCCCAATTGTTTTCGGGATTCGAAAATAGATACCTTGAGACCGGCGATATTCCTTTCGATCAATCTTTTGTACATAAACAGGCCACTGGGTCCACCCCCGATAATGGCTACATGAATGTTTTGTTGCATAGTTTTCGTTGCCTGCCTAGTGGACAGTATTCGGTTTTAAGAACAAGGATAAATTGCAGAAAGTTTTAGACAGATTTATTCCCCTGCAATAAAAAATGGGATAAATACGGGCTACGATTTAAATACCTGAATCTCGAATTCTGCAAACGATCATGCAACGCCTGCTGTTTTTCGAATAAACAAAAATGATAACAAATAACAATATTATGGAAAACAACATCAACAATCCGGAGATCATCAACGATATTATCAAAATCAACAACGACCGCATCGAAGGTTATAAAAAGGCAATTGATCTAGCAACCAGCCACGGCTTGGATAGACTAGTACCAACATTTCAAAAATTTATCGGACAGTCGGAAGAATTTATAGCCGAATTGACACCTTATGTTGAGCTTGAGGGCAAAGAACCGACAGACAGCACTATGCTGAGCGGTAAGCTTTTCCGCGCCTGGATGGGAATAAAAGTAAATATTACGGGAGATGACGAAAGAAGTCTACTAGAAACCTGTGAGCAGGGCGAAGATGCATTCAAATCGACCTATCAAACCGCTTTGGCTGAAGGATCGGAAGAGCTTTCGCAAAATGTGCATAGTTTGATCAACACGCAGCTCAGCAAGCAGCTTGAAGCGCACAATATCATTAAGATGCTGCGTGACAGCAAAACCATCTAACTTTAAATTGTAATTTTCTTTTTCACAAAAAATACCGAAGTGTATATTGCTTCGGTATTTTTTTATGTTTAGACTTCATCATTGACTCATCTTAGCCAAGAATGTAGCGCCGCCTTTGCTGATTGCTTCCATTTCTCCCGAACAGAGATTCCAGTCGACAGATTTCCTGCTTGGCTATGTACCGAAATATGATACAGACCGGGCTAAACTTACCTTAACGCTGCGTCAATCGTATACACCGTGGAAAATTAAACTCAATAAACAGTTTACTTATCATCCCTTGCGTACCGGTGCTTATCTCAATACGACATTGGGTAAACAATTTTGGTATAAAGAACCTGACAAATACCCGAATAGCTATTATCGGTTTTCGACCAGGCTACGCATCAATATCTTTGTAGGACAGGACTTCAGTTATAAAATAAAATCCAGCAACTCTTATTTTGAAGGCGTAAAATTCTCTTATGATCTTCATACCAGCGATCTTTACCTCTTTAGCGCCGTACAGAAAAAGTATCTTAAATTTGATGATTATATTGGCCTCGGCCTAGGTGTCAAGCTACAGATTAGGAGAAAATAATGCACAAGAAAGGCTAGATCGATATCGATCTAGCCTTTCTGTTAAAATACAATCAACTCACTAACTTACTTAAGGTATCATTTAAACAAAAGCTACGGTCACAAAAGTTTTAGAATTTACAGTCTGTACAGTTAATACCCCCTCTTTTAAATCTTTGCACTTCGCCTTTATCTGAATCCTTCCCGATTTTCTTCCCCTGCCTAAACGATCAAGGCAACATCCTGCAGATCGTGTGACCGGTCCAAGGGCCCGAAAATAGCCCAATCATGCGGTACCGTGACTTTTTTCCAGGCCTTATCATCCAATGCTACTGACTCCCCATGAACAACCTCACCTTGAAAAAAACGCCAGTTTTTCTCCAACAAGAAGGATTGCCGTGCAGACTGTCCGTACGAATTGCCCGGAACAAGTAGGAATAAAAGAAACAAAAAGTAAGTCGTACGCAGTAATCTCATCATCAAATCAGGTGTTTATAGTCTACAGTTCAATTTTTTCATTGTCATTCAGCGGTTTAAATATACCTTATTTAAACGCATTCAATGCTTTTGTTGGGCGCCCATTATTGTCAAATGCACCTAGGGTATAACCATTCCACCCACCATACGCCAAAGGCTCCCAATAGAATATACCCAGTACTTTCTGATCGGGCACACTATTGACCGCGTTGAAAAGATCCTTTAACCATATTTCAGCACTATCTGCTTCATCCCAGCTCATCCCCACCTCGCAGATCATCACTTCTGAATTGTATCGGGCAACCATATCTTTGATGTTACTGATGCAGGCCGCATTGCGCTCTTCCCAGTTTTCTGGGGTCGGATAAAGTGACATCCCAATTACATCCCATTTCCCACCGTTTTTTTTCAGACCGTCGAACATCCAACGAAACAAGTCATTGTCAAATCCATTATGCAGGTGTACGATCACTTTTGCTGCCGGAAACACCGCTTTTACCGCATCATAACCGGCATTATTCAATGTGGCATAATTAGCCATACTGACAGAGGCTTTTCCATCTTCCCAAAGCATTCCGTTGCCCGTTTCATTACCGACCTGCACCCATTCAGGTGAGATACCACTATCTTTTAGCAATTGAAGAACCTCCGTTGTATGATCACTAACAGCCTTCTTTAACCCATCAAACGATAAGCTCTTCCAGGCGGCAGGCTTTGTCTGCTGTCCCGGATCCGCCCAGGTGTCACTGTAATGAAAATCCACCATAATACGCATGCCCAGATGATGCGCCCGACGAGCTTTCACCAGTACGTCATTCTTGTTGCACCAGCCTTGTTCGGGATCTACCCAAACACGCAGACGTACCGCATCCATCCCCAGTCCACGCAAGATTTTCAGCCCATCCACTGCGCTGCCTCCTGCATTAAAAAATTGCATACCTGAGGCTTCCATTTCGGTAATCCAGCTCACATCCGCACCTTTTGCCAAATGTGTTTTAGGTATATCCACCTTAAGATTATCTTTGTCGTGGCAGCCAGACAAGCCCAAACACAAGCCTATCAGGGCCAACATTATTTTTATTTTTTTCATCCGATTATTTCATTTAAGAACCCGTCCCTATCTATTTTATTCCACATGATATTTGAATTGTTTTGGATCGCTTAGATCAAGAATCAAGGTATGTGTACCGATCTTATCATAAGCGAAGCCAGTTCCATCGGCCGTATACAAAGCACAGTTTCCATTGCCCTCTGCTGCACCAAAAAACCAAGTCCAGCTGCCATTGATCAATACCTTAATTCCCCATTGTTCGGCTGCCGTTGTCGTGATGGTTGCTTTCCAAACCTTCGCCGTCTGGTCATATACCATTGGTGTTGCTGTCGCACTCCAACCATTAAAATCGCCCGTTACCGTCAAGGATTCTACGGAAGTTTCTTTCCAGGCCAACTTATTGACATCGGCTGTCAAGTATAAGTATCCACCTTTACTCGTCCAGCAATTCCAGCGATCAGCTCCACTATACAAAATATATTGGCTACCATCCAGGGGATAAGAACCATAGATGAGCGGTGCACTCGCACTTTCCGCATTGGTTAAATAAAAATTATACCATTGGTCGAGACGCACAAAACCGTCATAAAAACCATCTTCCTTTCTCGAACACAGTTTCCATGGAAATTGCGTAAACTCTTTATTAGATAGGTAGAGATAGGCAGCATCCTCCACGGGCTGATAAGCGGTCACAGTCAGGGCGATCACATTACTGTAGAGCCAATCTGTATTGGTTCCCAATCGTGAAGCAATACGGACATAAAACACGTTCTTTTCATCGGGCAAAAATCCCATTCCCGTGACAAGGTTATTCAATTGTTCATGCGTATAGCTGAGCGAGCTTGCTACCTGCTCGATACTTTTGGTGACAGCAGAAAAAGATGGATCAGCAGCAATTTCTATCTTATTTTTTAAAGCCGACTGAGCCATTGGTTCATCGCTGGCCAAAATCGCTTCATCCCAGACAAGCTGCAGCGCTACGGTCTTGCGGTCAGTAGATTTTAAGACCAGTTCTGTTGTACTGCTGTACAACACTGCAGGTTTTATCCCACTGACAGCAGGTGTCCCACCCTCCTTTTTACAGGCAACGAAAAGCAACACCAGAATATAGAGTGTCAATTGTTTCATAGGTATCATTATCTTTAAAAGTCCATATGGGAATACCTGGATACCCTCCGCAGCATGTTTGCTCAAATAGCAGTATATCCCCATAGATTTAGTTATTAATGCCAGCCAGCGCTAGTAGCCAGGATTTTGGATCAAATTCGGATTAGCGCTCATATCGGTGGTTGGAATCGGATACAGATTGAATTTCGCATCCACAGAGCGGCCGTTCATGTCACCACCTTTCCATTGCCAGAGGTAATCGCTACCGGTAAATTTCCCAAAGCGAATCAGGTCTGTGCGACGCGTACACTCCCAAAACAGTTCACGGCCGCGTTCTGCAAGGATAAAATCCAGTGTCAGCTGCGCCTGATCAATGGCTCCGGCCGAACTACCATATCCCCGCTGACGGATACTGTTGACCAATTTGATCGCTTCCTGTACACTTCCTCCGCCACCGCGCAGTACAGCCTCAGCATACATTAGATACACGTCGGCCAGGCGGATCATCGGGAAATCAGTACTGACCAATCCTTCATCTGTCGTATAGGTACCATCATCTTTCAAATTTGTAAACTTAACAAGCCCATAGCCCTGGCTCGAGGCAGCGGGATCTTCGACATCCAGGGACTGGCCATTTTTCCAAAAATCACCTCTTTTGTCTTCCACCTGAAAGAGTGCCACAAATTCGCGAAGTGTACGAAAACTATTCCAGCCGGAAAGCACACCGTAATCCGATGATTTCATGCTCCCAACAATAGGGCCGTTGACAAGATAGGTTGTCGCTCCCCAAGTCGTTGTATACGCTACATCGGCCTCTATCGGGAAAATAATTTCATTGGTCCGCTTATCATTATCAGCATTAAATACCTGCTTATAATTCGCATTTAAGGAATATCCGGCATCAATCACTTTTTTCGCATAGTTCAGGCATTCGGCATTACGTGCTGTGCCCGTATAGACCTGCGCATTCAGATAATTCTTGGCCAATAGGGACCAGGCGGCAGCACGGCTTACCCGGCCATACTCATTTTGACGTGCTTCCGGTAAGATCGTTTCGACCTCTGTCAATTCTTTTTCAATAAATGCAAAGAGATCAGCCCGTGTCATCCGTGGTGGAAAAAATGCAGCTACCGGATCCTTTTCAGTCACAAAAGGAACGTTCCCATAAAGGTCCATGGCATGACTATAGGCCAATGCACGCAGAAAACGCGCTTCGGCTGCGAACTCCAAAATTTGTGCCTGCTCGGCCGAATTAAAAGTCGCCAGCTTCTCTGTTGTTGCATTCCGTAGAAATTCATTACAGATGGCTACCGTATAATAGATCCGATAATACATGGCATTGACCCAGGTATCGGAAGCTCCCCAGGTCATATACTGGATATCGGTCATATTGTCGCCTCCTGCCCATGTATAGATCACCTCATCAGTCGGTACCTCCTGCAAGTTAAAGTACACCCGAAGGTACCCCCAAGAAGCCGTGCTGCCCGCCATATCCGGATCGGCATCACCACGTCCATTGCCCGCAACGGCAAATGAGGCATACAATTTAGCAAGCACAGCCCGGTAACCATCCACAGAGGTGTATACCGACTCCGAAGTAGTTTCTACAGTGGGATACTGGTTTAAGTCCTTTGTACAGGATTGCAGCAATGCGATTAAACACAACAATCCAAAACAATATCTTTTTATATTTTTCATCGCTATATAAGTTTTCTTTTTTGAGGTAGCCATTAAAAATCCATATTGAGACTCAAGGAGAAAGTTCTTGAGCGTGGGTAGAACGAACTGTCGAAGCCACTCGGAACCTCAGAGTCCATACCGCTATATTTGCTCACAATAAAAATATTCTGAGCTACCGCACCCACACGTAGATTGGAGATCTTACCCACCTGACCAAAATTATAGTTCACCGACACGTTTTCCATCCGAAGGAAGGAAGCATTTTCGACGTAAAAATCCGAATAATACTGTCTGGTCTGGAATTGGGTATCCAAGTAATCCCGATGTAAGTTATTGATCGACGCATCCACATATTGAACTGTTTCCCAAGCACTAAGATTCATTTTGGTATTATTGAATACGTAGTTACCCAAATTTGCGCGTAGTGTCGTTGCTGCTGTCCATTTTTTGTAAGTTAACTGCGTATTGAAACCAAAGAGCCATTTTGCCGCGGGCGATTGATAGCGATACAAGTCTTTTTCGTTGATCGCTCCATCACCATTCAGATCCGCATATACACCTTCGAGCGGCTTGCCAGCCTCATTGTACAACTGTTTGTAGACATAAAACATGTAAGGATGATACCCCGTTGTCAGAATCTGTATACCACGGCCACTGACATTCGGTCCCACATAAGTTCCTATGGCATTCGCATCCTGCACCAAAGCTATATTGGTTACTTTTGTATGCTGATTAGTCGCATTGAAATTGACTTCCCAGCGCAAATTATCCTTTTGTATGGGCACGGTATTCAGTTGAAATTCGAAGCCACTACTTTCAACATTACCTACGTTGATAGTCGCGTTCTGATCAAAATTGGTTCCTGCGGCTACAGGCACATTGGCCAATAGATCATGTGTTTTTCTTGTGTAATAGTCAATTGCACAAGACAGCCTGTTTTTCCAGAAAGCGAAATCCAGGCCGTAGTTAAATGCTTTGGTCGTTTCCCAGCGTAAGTCCCGATTGTAAACCGATGGTCTATACACCAGATGGTACTGATCGCCGAAACGATACTGTGCATAGGCTGTTCCCAAATTGTATACCGGCAAATATTCGTAATTTCCGATTCCTTCCTGCTGCCCTGTAACACCGTAACTCGCCCGGAGCTTTAGATCGTCCATGAAAGAGATTCCTTTCATGAAAGACTCCTGCGAAAGACGCCAGGCCAAGGCGACTGAGGGAAATGTCCCCCAACGGTTTTCGGGACTGAATCGGGAAGTTCCATCCTTACGGACCGTAGCGGTCAATAAATAACGGCTATCGTAATTGTAGTTGATCCGTCCGTACCAGGAAATCAGCGTATGTCGTTCGTCAGATGCAATAGCAGTCGAGCGTATATCACCAGCTTCGTTATAGTATACTATAGGTGGCCGTCGGGCAATCCAATATTGATAATCGTGACCTGCTGTCACATCAATTGTACTTTTAATTTCCGGGAAGAACTTGTTATAGTTTAGATAGCCTGTAAACAATTTATTTTTAAGCGTCTGTTCATAACGGTCAAAAGAGCCTCCAATCGTAAAATTATTGGCCGCACTTGCCGGAATAAGATTCGATCCATTCCCTTTGGCATAGTCATATCCGAGTGTTACGTGCGCTTTCAGTTCAGGCAGCGGATGGAATTTATAATCGAGGTCAAGGTTACCCACCGCTCTATTGACTGTACTACGGTGTTTTTCCTGCTTGAGCAATCCCAGTGGATTGAGGTTTGCACCTGTTGCCGGAAGACCCGCATTATCCAAACTCTCGTAATAGCCGCCATAAGCATCTGCCCCAGAATAAATCGGTTGCGTAGGATTAAACGCTACAGCAGACCATATCGCATCGGTATTGGCAAATGCGTTGTTGTTATGGGCACCTTTAACATTTAAATTTACGGTCAGGTGTTTATTAAAAAAAGTGGGATTTAATACCAAAGCGCCCGTCACGCGCTCCGTTTTGTCGGTACGCAAAGTCCCTTGCTGATTATAATAGCCCACCGATGTACGAAAAGGCAAGGTTTTACCGATCTTTCCCTGTAGACTTAAGTTATTATCCGTCCCCATGGCATCCTGAAAAACCTCAGACAGCCAATCTGTTGAGGCATTGCCCAATAATGCCTTTTGGGCAGTGCTCCCTTTGGTATTGATGAGCGAGGCAAATTCATCGCGCGACATCATATCAGCCACTCCCATAGCCTGCTGCATGGACACGATTGAAGAGAAAGAAAGCCGTAAAGCATCTCCTTTACCCTTCTTTGTTGTTATCAATAATACCCCGTTTGACGCTCGGGAACCATAGATAGCTGTCGATGATGCATCTTTGAGCACTGTCATGCTTTCGATATCATTCGGGTTGATCAGACTGAGAAAATTGCCACTATTGCCGCTAATACCACCAGTCTCTAGCGGTACACCGTCCAATACGATCAATGGATCGTTGCTGGCACTCAAGGAGGCTCCCCCACGGATACGTATCGTACTCCCGGAAGAAGGAGAACCGCTGTTGGACATCACCTGCACACCAGCTGTTTTTCCATTGATCAGCTGTTCGGGAGAGCCGACAAGTCCACTGTTAAAATCCTTGCTTCCAACCGTATTTACGGCACCGGTTAGATCCTTTTTTGTCGTACTACCATATCCTACGATGACGAGCTCTTCCAGCACATTTCCCGCAGGCACCATGCTGACATCCACGGATGTTCCCCCTACAACCGTCAAGGTTTGGCTACTGTAGCCTACAACAGAGAATAGAAGCTGGGATTTACCCTTGGGCAATGAGATACGGTACGAGCCATCACTCGCTGTTGAAGTGCCCACCGTAGTTCCGGCCACCAATACAGTAACACCTGCCATCACCTGCCCATGCTCGTTGCGGACCACCCCACGGACATCCTGTTGTTGCATCGACCTGATCCACTTGCTTTCCCCTTTCGTTGCAGCATAAAGCTGCGTTTCCCCAAGACAGGATAGCAAGGACAAGCCCAATAAACTTGTTTTAAATGCAAAACCCTTCATTGTTTAAAATTTAGATGTGTTTATAATTGTTTTCTTTCCCTTTATTATATTTTTTGTACTCCTTATCGCTTTATTTAAGCATTCCCCTAAAAAACGCCGTCGTTTTTTCAGGTCGTCGTCCTGCTCCAAAACTTGATCCTTACAGCCTGACGGATTATTATCCATGCCCTACTAATCGGTGGCATTAAGCAGCTGTATCGCTATTCGAGCCATATCGCAGCTATGGATAGTACCACCCCTTCCATCTTTTCGCCTGAAACGATTAGTTTTTCGATCTCCCTTTTGTCAAATTGAGCCTGAACTGTAGGTTTAAAAAACCGTTCAAGAAATACAGGATAAGGAGCAGGTAGCAAAGCCGTAGGCACAAGCTTTAAGTCGGCTAGATCCATACGGACCAAAGATTCGCCCGATGTCCCAATAGCTATGTTTTCCACATAGGTATACCCTTTTTTTGTAACAAACCCAGCATGCAGTAGCGGATTCCCGCCCTCATGTTTCAAGAGTATACAGAGTTTTGTGGCAGCAGCGATACCCGCAGGCCGTTCAGCAATTGTCGATTTGATATCTTTTACCCAAAAATACTGTACCCCAGAATCCTTAGCATGAAAAGTATAGGTCCAAAAAGGAACTTTACTGAGATCATGATGCTCCCGTTGCGCAGTCATGTAAGCCGTTTCTGGAATAGCGAAAGTTTCCAAAGAAGAGACTTTGGACAAGGACTCAAAAAGCCCTATAGGCGCCCGCTGCTCATTTAAACCCACCGTCCAATAACTATTGACACGATAATTCCAATCCAGCGGTGCTCCAGTCTGATTATCAGGATAGGTAATTTTTTCACAATCCACAAACACAGTAGCTGTATATTTCAATTCATTGCCCACGAATAAGGATGCCGGGACATCCGCTTCATAGGTACAGTTATCTTTGGAGATCAACTTGATGTAGGGATTATGATCTTTCCAAAACGAAACCTGATCCGTTTGTAGAATAATGGAATCGGGCTGTTTTTCAAAAACATAACGGAACTGCAATTTGGTAGAGCGCCCTTTTTCCAATACTTTGGGCTGCTGGTGTATCAATAGAGGTAGCTTCAGCGCTTCAGTTTTTGGCGCGTAATATTCGCCCAAATAGCCATTTTTCCAGGGCGAGGAAGCTAGCCAGCTATTTTTCAGCTGGATATTCTTACGCTTTAACAGATATACTCCAGGCTTAACGCTAAAACTTGTTTTAGCAACTGAAATAGCTTCATCGGTGTCATTTTTTCCTACCAGTGACCGGACGGTAAACAGGTCGCCTAGATCAGGAATCCGAATATCGATCATCTGTGACCGATACAGGATATGTACCACCTCCCGATCGAGCGATGGCTTAGCAAAAGGATCAGCGATTTTTTCTGCATCCGGCATAACCTCCAAACGCCATAGACCATCTTCCAGTCGATCTAAAAAATAAGCACCAGATCCACGGTATTCCACCACAGGTGATGAACCATGACCGGCAATATGTTGCAATTTCGTTGGATTTAAAGGCCTTACTGTCGTATTATTGGTGTAAAAATACTTATCCTGCGCATTCATCACGGAGAGATCCTGCTCATAACTGACGCTAAAATCGCCAAATAGGGTGTCTTGAGGATACTGTTCAAACTTTTTATTTCTTGGTATCGTATAAGCTACCTCCGCAGCGATCATGGTACTCAGTGCTTTTGCCGGGGTATAAGCCAAATTGAGATAATGTGTCTGATATTCGGTATTGTAGGCTGCAATATCCATCGGATCGTAAGCAAACTGAGTGATCCACTGAAATCCCGCCGAACGAAATGTGCGGCTCATCGCGGGATGCATGTAGCTGTAGAGATTATCAGCAGGATCATATTCGTAAACCGCCTTCGCTTTGTTGGCAAAGCCTTTCAAGTTTGAAAAAGGGATATCGTACTGATCAATGTAAGGAAGAAAATTCCCCTGACGTTCCCGTCCAGCAACCAGTCCCACAGGATACCATTGATAGGTTGTCCCTTGGATATCAGCATCAAAATAAGCCTTAACATGTTCCATATTATGACTTACATTGTAGAAAATCGGTTTTTTATTCCCGGCTTTCTTCATAGCCTTCACCATTCGACCGATATAGTCCGACGTCGTCTGAATGGCACCTGTATGGCAAGGTTCATTATTTATTTCAAAACCTATGATGTAAGGGTCCGTCTGATAAGCATTTCCGGTATACGGGTTGACATGATGAAGTAACTGGGTAATGTATTTTTCTTGAGCAGCTATCGCCTGTGGATTAGCATGAACCGCACACTTATCATAATGATACGTAAATGCATCTGTATTTATATTTCTTTCTGGATAACCATTACCAAAATTGGTCATTCCCGTAATCAGGATCCTAATTCCCCTTTCCTGAAGTTTAAAAAGTAGATAATCCAATAGATCAAGATGTTCATTGCTGATCAGGTTACCATTTTTATCGGAGATTTCTACATCCCAAATATGGATACGATAAGCATTATATCCCAAACGGGCGAAGTGGTAAACGTCCCGATCAATAGCCCGCTTTCGATCGATGCCTTTATCGTGTAAAGCCCGAAAGGCATGGGCAAAAGGAACGGTATAATTGACGCCATAAAATGAAGCTTCAGCTTTGGAGTCGGACCAGCGCATGACACCTTCACGGTCGACAAAAACTGTAGGGACCTTTTTAATCGCCTTCGATTGAGCGTAAGAATTGACATAGCCCAAAAGAGCAAAGCAGCATAAAATAATTACACGCATGGATTGTATCGATTTATAATTTTTTGGTTATTACTCTTACAAACCTATCAAACGTGATTATTTTTTAAGGCCACATATCGGACAAAGAACAACACAAATTGGACATCCCCAACCACCTAAAACAACAAACAGTACTAACAATCAACCACTTACAAATAACCTTCCATATACACCTTTGGTGACATCCCAAATTCCGATTGAAAGCATTTTGAAAAATAAGAAGCATTGGAGAATCCGACCATATACATCACCTCGGAAACGGTAAACTTTTTTTGCTGTAATAACAGCGCTGCTTTTTTGATACGAATGCTGCGTATATACTCCACCGGTGTATAGCCTGTTAGTTGCTTAATTTTACGATGGAGTTGTCTGGCGGCGACATCCGTCAGCTCACTGAGCCGCTGCACCGAAAATTCCGAATCGTCTAAATTTTCTTCGATCAGCCGTGTCACATTGGTCAGAAATTTTTCATCTGGTGAATGTACAGCTATTGCTTCTGTGGGTTTACTGATTTCGTCGATACGCAACTGAGCGACAATCTTATCTTTCCTATCCAAGAGCTGCAAGAGCTGTATCTGGAGCAAGTCCAGATCAAAAGGTTTCGCCATATAAGCATCTATGCCGACGGCAACCCACTCGCGTCTGATCAGCTCATCGTTTTGTGCGGTAAGCAAAATAATCGGAATAGTTGCCGTCACGATATTTTGTCGTAGTTTTTTCACCATTTCAATCCCCCCCATATTGGGCATCATGGCATCCGTGAGAATAATGTCGGGCACAAAACTATGTCCGTCGATCAAGCGTAAGCCCTCGCTACCATCACTCACAATGCGGCAATCGTAATGTGGCTGCATGGCATTTCGTAAAAAATCAGCGAGTTCGGCATTATCTTCGACGATCAGTAGTTTTCGTTTAGCCCCTACCGGTATGCTATCGGTCGCATCCTCATCGTTTACATGGTCATGTTTCCAACTAAGCGTTACGGCTGTGCCCTTTTGATCGCTCGCTATATCAACGGTCCAGCCCAACTGTTCACAATAACTTTTGACAAGGTACAGACCAACGCCCGTGCCCTGTACAGCACTCACTTCTTTCAGGGAAGAACGATAGAATTTGCTAAATACATAAGGTAGGTCTTCAGGTGCTATACCAATTCCCGTATCCCGAACGACAAGCTTGACATCTGGACCAATTCCTTTCAGCCGCAGTTCCACGCCACCCTCCGGACGATTATACTTACAAGCATTAGCGATGAGGTTGTTGAGAATCGATCCCAGTTTGGCTACATCGGTCTGTATAAAAAAGCTCTCTACATCGGTAACAAAGCCAATATGGACGGTACTGTACTCAGGTATCTGCTGCCAGTCAGCTATAATTTGTCTGCTATAGGCGACCAGATCCACCTGAGAGGTAAGCAAGCCCTGCAAGGGCGTCTTCTGCTGCTCGACCTGATCAAAAGTCATCAATTCCTGAATGAGATGGCTTATTTTTAAGGCATTTCGATGAACACCGTCCAACTGCTTCTTTTTGTCACTGTTTTTTGTCTGCCGCATCATTTGGCTGACAGGAGCCAAAATCAGACTTAGCGGGGTTTTCAGCTCATGCGACACAGCTGTCAGGAAGTCCATTTTCATCTTTGTGAGCTCAAGTACCTTCCTCCGTTCGCGCCTTTCCCATTTTAGCGTACTGCGAACCCTGAAAAAATTGACAACCCAAAATAGCAGGAAAATAACAATGAGGGCGTAAACAGTTTTGGCCCAATAGCTTGCATACCATGGATAACGGATCTGAATATGGTAGGTATAAATCTCCGACACAACATGACCGGCGACATCCACTTTAGCCAACTGAAGGTCGTAGTTACCCGAACTTAAGTTGGACAGAAGCACTTTGTTATCACCCCGTTCCATCGGAATCCAGGTTTCATTTTTTCCTTTAAAAGCATAAGCTAGGCGATAGCCCAAATGATTCCCATAATCCAAATCGGAAAATTCAAGCCGGAGGTTATTCTGATCATGCGCCAAAGTGATCTCGTTTTTATACCGTAAGCCATAGTCGTAATTACCGAAACGTTCATTATTGACATACATTGCGGTGAGCACAATCTTTTTGGAACCATCCAGATCCGCTAGCTCATTTTGCGCGGGCAACAGGACCACCTCATCAATTCCGCCCAGCACCACTTGTTCCCGCTCGGCATCGTAGTACATTGAGGATATTCTTTGTCCGTATCTTAACAATTCAGTTTTTAAACTCTGCTTATTAACCTGCCACACGCCAGTACTCGTTGCCAGCCAGATGCTTTCTTTGACCTCAGCCATGGCAGTTACTTCTCCTTTACCAACAGGATCAAAACGAACCAATGTATTTTTCCCATCCGGAGCAATACGCCTCAATTCGCCATGTTCCCCTACCCACACCGTTTGCTGCCCATCCTTCAGCATAAAGGTCGCCTGATCCAATGCATGCCCTGCGCTGTCTTTAATCTCCGTTATTTTCCCTGTGGCCACATCAATGCTACTGATCCCCTTATTATAGAACAGCGCTAATATCTTCCCCCTTCCGTTGTCAACAATCTGATTGGCAAAATCTTCCAGAAGACCGTCAGCTTTACTGAAATTACGGTTTGCTATGACCGGGCCCTTCGACTCCAATAAACGGCTTCGGCTGACGACAAATATTCCCCCCATATAGGAGGCCACCCAGAGATTATCCTGTCCATCTTGTAAGATATCGTACGACCATTTCGCATTTCGTCTTCCACTGGCATCGACAATTGTAAAGGTTTTAAACTGTTTCGTATGTGCATCAAACACATTGGCGCCACCGTCGGAAGCTATCCACACCAATCCCGTATGATCCTCAAATATATCCCGGATACGGTTGTGTGCCAAACGATAATTCTTGGCATCCATACGGTACCAGCTGCTTTCCGTATTCTTGTCGTCCAGCCCACGTACACGGATCAAACCATTATCGCCTCCCAACCAATACCAGCCATTGCGATCCTTGTTAATTTTATAAAAACGGTTGCCATCGCTGCTCGCTGTCAATTGATAGATCGGCAGTATTTTTTCCACCTTGCGGTTGGACCATAAGGAAAATCCCAGGTCTGTACCCAGCCAGATATTTTCCGACCGATCCTTAAAGATACTCCACACGATGTTATTGGCCAGCGAATTTCTATTCCGGGAATCATGTTTGATCCGTTTGACCAACTGCTGATCCAGCTGATACGTAAAAAGACCATCATCCGTACCGACAAGCAAGGTGTTGGAATCTTTGGAAGCCATCGCTTTGATGGGATGATTTTGTAATACCGGAGTCTTCTTAAGCGTATGGTTCTCCGTATTATAGCGATACAGGCCATATTCTGTTCCAACAAAGGTACTTGCCGATTCCGGAATAGAAAATATAGAATTCACAAATTGATTACTCCCCGGCCTATAATCTGGGATCGGTAGAGGCACAATATCTTTTTTTGATGGACTTAATTCAAAAAGCCCATTATACGTACCGATTAAGATTCTATCGCCCACCTTTTCCAGTGCATACACGGCGGTTTTTGATTTATTCTTTGGAAATGAATTATGATAATCAATAAGTTTGCGTGTTTTAGTATTATAGCAATACAAACCACTTATTGAACCTATCCACAACGTATCGCCAACAAGCAGCAAAGCCCTGACATCTCCAGGCCCCCCTGTCGGAAAAGATTCAAAACGATCGAACTGATAGTTATAGAGCAGCACACCCTGCCCTGTCCCCAATGCGAAATATTTATTATCGATCAGTGCAATACAGTAAACGAACGTCTGAAAAGGAGATTTGGTCCCCGTGAGCGGCTGCAGCGCATAGCCATCATAATTAAATAACCCATTGTTACTTCCCAGCCAAAGCATCCCCAAGCTATCCTGTGCAAAAGAGTGGACTGTATTTGCATTCGTTCCCAAGGAAATATTGCGAAAAGAGGGATAATCCAGCGATTGCCCGAAAACAGCCGTACCCACGAAGGAACAGACAAGTAACCAATAGAAATAAAGAGATTGCATTTTTTATAAGCGCTATACCACAAACTTAATTATTTCAAATGGAATAGCACTTATCCAATCAATCTTCTCAAGCGGAAATAGCATTCTGTAACAGTAGCAAAATTTGCCTGTTTTGTATCTGCTGCACATGAAGTGAGCAGTAACAAAATAAAATATAAACAATAGCGATAAAACCCCATGCCTGTAAAACTATGAAATTATCGGCAAAGATTTTTAAAAGCCCAAAGATCCGGAACAGGTCATGTACGCTGAAGGTACGATTCTGACTTTTGTACGTTTTCCAGGCGGTATGATTTAACCAGCAATCCTTCCTAAACAAAACTTTTTCAAACGAAGCTCAATAAATGTTGTTCTGTTTGAAAAAAGTATATATGGCACATTTAGAAGTAAAACCTAAAAATGGAGCACCTTGGTGGTTATGGCTCCTTCTTTCACTGATCGCATTGGGATTGGTCCTCTATTTCATCAATCGTTCTAACAGTGGCGCTAGGTTAAATGAAACCAGCTCCGATACGACCGTTAATTCAAGCGCGCCACAAGGAGATACACTTGCGACCACCGTTCCAGAATGGAATTCAATTGATTTCAACAGTGCTGAATCTTCCGATCCAAACATTACGGATAAGGATATCCGTGTACGTTCGAGCGATGCTTATACCATCTATTCGTTAGGGGAAAACATCTTGTTCGCAACCGATAAAAATACCTTAGAAAGTACAGCTGAAGCGAAGCTCAACCAGATTTCAGCAGCTTTAAATAAAAATTTTAAAGGAGCCTATGTTGGCGTTTTCGGCAATACGGATAGCACAGGTACAGTTTCCCACAATAAGCAGCTTGGTGTAGAAAGAGCAACCGCTGTCAAAGACTGGCTCGTCAAGCGTGGCAACATTGCTCAGGAAAAAATCAGTATACATTCTCGTGGTGAAAAAGCGCCAGTCGCCAACAATGAAACTGCAAGTGGCAGAAATCAGAACCGCAATGTGGAGATTGTCGTTTTTCGGAATAAATAAAAATTGATAACCAATAAAATTAAAGACATGGCAATAGAAGAAAACAACTATAATCATTTGATTGAACTCGGTGGAAGCGATTATGAAATTGTCGACGGCGAACCAGATATCCGAGGCTGGAAAGTGAAAAATGAAGCTGGTCAATTGATCGGCAAGGTGGATGATCTACTCTTTGATCCTGAAAGCCTACAAGTCCGTTATATCATCGTTGATCTCCATGACGCCGATTTTGTTATTGACGAAGACAAGAAAGTATTGGCCCCCATTGGATTAGCATCGCTTTATGACGGTACACAAATTCAGGCCAGCAATGAGGAAACCACGCTGGTTCCACCTGTCGAGCCCATCGATCCTAGCGTGATCCTTACGGTAGACGAAATTCCGACGGAAGAACCAGCAACAGATTATCTGTATAATCCTGCCGACGATGGCGAAGTAGTGGTCATATCCGTCAGTGAAGATCAGTTAATTCGACTGCCTGCTTACCAACAGGATAAAGTCACGCCCGAAACAGAGTTAATTACACGTCATGTATTTGAAGGCACTGGCGATGTAGGTTTCGTCGTAAGCTCTAACAGCTATGACCCGACTGCATTCTACGATCATTATCACTTTAGCGAAGATACGTTCTATAGCGGCGGGAAAAGAACCGAAAGTCTTCCGACAGATCAGACACAGCGCACCCGTAGAGTGGCTGCACGACATGAGCAAGGGACGGGGCACGAGCCGGGTACACTCGACAACAATAGTGAACTTTAGTATAATCACGTACAACTACTTTGAGCGGCTTAGATAATATGCGTTATTTAAGCCGCTTATTTATAAATAACTGCAACTATAGCGTGCATAGACAAACCCTAAATGCCGTATTACTTGAATTTAATCGTGTAAATACCCAAACCGTCAGTATTTTATAACCTATCGTACCAAATTACTACTGAAATCCCTTTTCCGCCATAAAAACTGCATTAAAATTGCATGATTTGTAGAAAATCAATACAAATCGCTTATGAAAGCAACATATAAAATCGTCAACCAAAAGAATAGACAGATAATCCGAAAGTATTATGAAAAATATAGCTGGTATAAACTGGACCGCGAGGAGCTCACACAGGAATTACTCATCCGTGGCGGCTTTCTAGCGATTCTAACTTGGTTGTTATGGTAAGCTAAACATACACCGGCAGAGATATCAATTCACGATATCCAAACCATTTGCAGTTCTGTGTTGTTATATCTGTAAACTTAAATCAACAACACCTTGAACAGATTTACACGAATTGCTTTAAAAACAATACTGTGGATTATTGGCGGCATCATTGCGCTTTTTATGCTGATCCTTTTTTTATTGCGCCTGCCCAGTATACAGAATTATATCGCCGGAAAAGTAACGCATTATGTCGAAGGCAAGATCGGCACACCCGTTAGCATTGGCTACATTAATATTGATTTCCCCAAAAAATTGGTCCTCGAAAACATCTACCTCGAAGACCAAAGTAAGGATACCCTGGTTGCGGGAAAAAGCATTGCCGTCGATATCAATATGCTCAAGCTTTTGAAAAATACGGTAGAGATCCAAAGCCTGGAAGCCCGCGGAATTACCGCCAAAATACGACGTACTCTTCCCGACAGCGCCTTCAACTTTGATTATATCGTTAAGGCCTTTGCTTCTGAAAAAGAAAGTGAACCTACTGCTGACACCACTTCTGCCCTGCTGTTTAACCTCGATAAAATACAGTTTGAAAAAATACATGTGGTTTATGCCGATGCTGTGATTGGTACCAGTGCCGACGTCTATCTCGGTCGTTTAAATACCAACATAAAGAAATTTGACCTGACCAAAAACATGGCCTTTGAGCTACCTAAAATCAATATCGACGGACTAAATGCAACGGTCAAGCAGTGGAAGCCCGCCGCAGCAGGCGCAGGCCCATCGGTAGAAGATTTTGGTATCACCGATAAAACGGCACAGACAACTTCCCTCCTTCCTGACGTGGGTATACAGGTGGCCGACCTCAATAATATTTTGGTCCGCTACGAGGACCAGTCCAGTGCACTGAAGTCGCAATTTGTCCTAAAAAGATTCCATGCCGACATCAATCAGATCGATCTGAACAAACAAGTTGTCGACATCCAAAAGCTCGATCTCGACGGCTCGGACAACAATGTCCTGCTCGGAAAAATTCAACAGGCTACTGCCAAGGTGACAAAAACCAACGCAACGAAAGCAGACGCGGCAACAACCAACGCAAAAAACAAGGAAGCAAAAACTGGGAAATCAGACGCCCAGGCAGAAAAGAACGGCACTGCAAAAACAGCTTCCGGTGCGGCCACAACGATGAATTGGGTAGTTTCCGCAAAAGACATCATCATCAACAATACCAGTATCCGTTTTAAAGACGACAATCAGCCGCGCATCAAAGGCTTCGATTATTTTAATATCCACATGCCCGGTCTAAAAACCAGGTTAACCGATCTGTACTACAGCGCCGACTCCATGAGCGGATCCTTGAAAGAACTCGTGGCAGCCGACCACTCCGGCTTTGTCATCAAGCAATTAAAGGCCGATTTTAAGTATACCAATACCGGTGCCGAAATCAAAAATCTCTATGCGGAAACTCCTCGCACCCTGATTCGCGATTATGTTAAGCTAAGTTATCCTTCCCTGGATATCATCGCCAAAAGACCAGAATTGATCACGGTCAATGCCAACATCACAAAAAGCTATATTGATATGCGCGATATCCGATTTCTCGCACCCTTTCTGGACACCATGCAGGTGATGAAGCCCCTGCTCGACAAAAAATTTTATATCGACACCCGCGTGACCGGCCGTGTCGATGATCTGCATATTCCGAATATCGACTTCAGGACACTTTCCAATACCCGATTGATTGCCAGCCTGCATCTGAAAGGACTACCCGATATGAATAAATTGTCGGTAGACCTCAACCTGAAAAAACTGACGACAGGCCGTTCGGATATCGAAAAACTCGTTTCCAAATCGATGCTGCCTGCCGGAATCGAATTACCCAATACCATCGGTCTGAGCGGAACTTTTAAAGGTGGAATGACTGCCTTCAAGACCAACCTCGCATTGGTGACCGAAAAAGGCACTGCCAAAGTCGATGGAACGATCCAAATGACCAAGCGCGATACCCTATACGATGCGGCAGTCAACGTTCGTGACCTCAATATCGGTCAAATCATGAAAATGGACAGTACCCTGGGCATCCTTTCTTTCGAAGGAAAAATCAAAGGCAAGGGTACCGATCCTAAAAAACTGATGGCCAATTTTGACGGTAAAGTGAACCGGCTGGATGCGATGGGCTACCGCTACTATGATATCGACATGGATATATCGGCCGATAAGGGTGCGATGAAGGCATCCATTCTAAGTCCCGATCCGAATATCAAACTTAAGCTGAATGCCAGCGCCAATATTAAATCGACTTATCCCAAGGTAGCATTCGAACTGCTGGTCGACAGCATCAACTTGCAAAAGTTACACCTGATGCAGGATGCGCTTAGCTACCGGGGCAAACTGAGCGGTAACTTCAGCACGGCAGATCCGAACTTTTTGAATGGTGAAGCGCATATTACCAATTCGTTGATACGATATAACTCCGATCGTTACGCACTGGATACTGTTTCACTCTTGGCCAAGGCCGATACCAGCCGCAATCAGCTGGTGCTGCGTTCTGATTTTCTGAATGCCCACCTGGTCGGCAAATACAAAATTCTGGAGCTGCAAAGTGCCGTCCAAGATTTGCTTCAGGTTTATTACAAACCCGAAAAGCCGGTCAAGATTCCGGCCTACTCACCGCAGATCATCGAATTTTCGGCACAGCTGAGCCGCAATAGACTGATTCAAGATTTTCTGCCACAGCTGACAGAAATGAAAGCCATTACCCTGGACGGTCTCTTTAACAGTACATCCAAAAACCTCTCGGCCAAACTGGATGCCCCACGCATTGTGTATGCGGGTACGGCGATTGACAATGTAACCCTGGATATCAACAGTCTGGATAGCGCCCTCTATTATTCGGCCTTAATCAACAAAGTTAAAATGAGCAGCATTGAGCTGACCAATACGGTTTTCAGTGGTAAGGTTGCTCACAACATCGTCAACATGGGGCTTTGGATCAAAGATAAGCAGGATAAAGAACAGTACCACCTGGGGGCCAACATGGAGGCCAAAAATGGCCTATTTGAATTCAGCCTGCTGCAGGACGGCCTCATGCTCAACTACGATAAGTGGGATGTGGCGCCCAACAACACCTTAAAATTTGGCAGCGCAGGACTGCTGGCGAACAATTTTGTCCTCAGCAACAAGGGACAGGAACTGCGCATCGCTTCCAAGGACAGCATCCTGAACTCACCGCTTGATGTGGCGTTTAAAAATTTCCGTATCGAGACACTGAGCAAGATGGTCATGAGTGACAGCCTGGATGTCGGCGGCGGCATCAACGGACAAACCACGCTCTCCCGCTTGGAAAGCAGTCCTGTTTTTGTTGCCGATCTTGTCGTCGACAAGTTTTACTTCGGAAAAGATACCGTGGGCAATATCAATATCAAAGTCAATAATGAACGCGAAAACACCTACAATGCCAACGTAAGCATTACCGAAAACGGAAATAACCTCGTCCTGAGCGGAGACTTTATCAATCCACCGCAAGGCGATGCAGCGCTTGACTTCACCCTGGATATTGCGCCACTGACAATGAAGACCGTACAGGCATTCAGCATGGGCAACCTCAAAGACGCAAAGGGTAACCTGGAGGGTCAGCTAAAAATAAATGGATCGCCTTCGAAACCACAGATCAGAGGTGACCTCAATTTCAGGGAAGCAGAATTTAATGTAGCCATGCTCAATGCCCTGTTTAAAGCAAAAGATGAACAGATCCGTTTTGACCAAAATGGTATTTCGTTTCCCAAATTTGAACTCGAAGACAGCAAAGGCAATTTTGCCCAGGTCAGCGGTTCTATCAAGACACAGACCTACACCGATTTTGAATTTGACCTCGGCATCGCCATGGACAATTTTGAAGTCCTAAATTCCACTCAAGCAGACAACGATCTATTTTATGGAAAAATGTTTCTGGGTACCGATCTGCAGATCGGTGGAAATCTAGACAAACCTGTTGTGGACGGTACCATCAAAGTACTTGACAGTACCGATTTTACCATGGTAATGCCCAACAATGATCCCGGTATGGCCGATCGGAAGGGTGTAGTCGAATTTGTAGACAAACGCGATACGGCCACCGCAAATGCCCTTGCCCGATTAGATTCCATGACCGTCACCAAACTGACGGGCATAGATGTCGACCTGAACCTGCAGACCGATAAGGATGCTAAGTTTAAGATTCTGCTTGATGCAGGCTCGCAGGATGCCCTAAACATTCAGGGCGAGGCCGAATTAAATGCCGGCGTAGATGCCAGCGGTAAAATAACCATGTCGGGCACTTTTACCGTGGAGAGGGGAAGTTATTCGTTCAGCTTTGGTCCCGTCAGCAGAGACTTCAAATTTCAGAAAGGAAGTACAATTACCTGGAATGGCGATCCATTGGACGCGCAGTTGAATATTACGGCAGTATATACCTTAAAAGCCCCTACGCTAGAACTGGTAGCGCCACAGCTTGGCACGCAGAACGCCAACTTGTACAAGCAAAAGATACCTTTCGACGTGCTGCTGAAAATTTCAGACCAACTGTTTCAGCCACAGCTCAATTTTGATATCGACCTGAATGCCAACAATGCCATCGTATCGCAGGATGTGATCAGTAAGGTAGACAATGCCCTGACGACCTTACGCGATAATCCTTCCGACCTCAATAAACAGGTCTTTTCACTGATAGTGCTGGGGCGTTTTATGTCGGCCAATCCATTTGAAAGCCTTTCTGGTGGCGGTGGCACAGAAGCCCTGGTACGCAATAGTGTCAGTTCGTTTTTGAGTTCGCAGCTCAACCGCCTGGCCTCCGATTTAATTACGGGAGTTGAACTTGATTTCAACCTGACCTCAGCAGACGATTACAGCACCGGAACTGCCCAGACACGTACCGACCTGAACATCGGGGTGTCCAAAATGCTGCTCAACGACCGACTGAAAGTCAATATCGGATCTAACTTTGAAGTAGAGGGAAATTCACGTCCTGGTGAGGCGGCCAATAATATTGCCGGTGATATACAGCTGGATTATCAACTTTCACAAGATGGGCGCTACTTTGCGCGCTTCTACCGCAAAAATCAATACCAGGTCACCTTGCAAGGGCAGTTTGTTGAAACGGGTATCGGCTTTATCATTACCATGGATTACAACCGATTTAAGGAGATCTTTATGCGCTCCAAAAAACTCAAGGAATATTACAATACAGGCAGCAAGAAGTTTAGGAAACGTTTTGATGTGGATCGTATGGAGCAGGATTCGGCTTATCGGGACAGCGTCCGCACCGTCATCCGCGACAGCCTGATGCTCCATAGCCCCGAATACCGCAAACGCATGGAAGAACAGGAAAAAGAACAGCATCGCCGCCAGCAGGTGGACAGCACAGCAAACAGCGCAGGGAAAAAGAGTACGCCTAAGCAGTTAGATACGATCAAAACCACAGCAATTAAAAATGAAGACGAAGAAAGGGCTTACCATGCAAATTAAACTACAGGGGCTGATTGGCCTATTTATAATAAGCGGCATCATTGCGGCCTGTTCGTCGACCAAAAACCTACCCGAAGGCGAGAGCCTGTATGTGAAGGGAAATGTGAACATCGCATCCGATACCATTTCGAAGAAAAACAAGGAGAAACTGGCGACCTACCTGGCCGAATCGCTGCGGCCCAAACCCAATAAGCGGTTGCTGGGCATGCCCTACAAGCTATATTTTAACAATATGGCCGGCGATACCGCCAACAGCAACTTTATAAAACGTTTCCTCAAAAAAATTGGCGAGGAACCTGTACTACTGAGCGATGTAAACCGGGAGTACAATGAAAATCTGCTGCGCAACCGACTGGAGAATATCGGATTTTTCAATGCCGAAGTAACCTCTGATACCACCGTTGAAAACAAGAAAGCAACGGTAGACTATACCGCCAAGCCCAATCTGATCTACCGCATTAAATCGGTCACCTTTGATGTGGACAGCACGACCCAGCTCGGCCGCGATATTCAAGGGACTTCCGGCGAGAGCCTGCTACGGCCAAACAACAACTACAGCCTGGATGTGGTACTCAACGAACGGGACCGGATAGACAATGTCCTTAAAAATAAGGGCTACTATTATTTTAGCCCAGACTATATCCTGGTGCAGGTCGATAGCACCATCGGCAACCATAAGGTGAATCTGTATGTCACGGTAAAAAAAGAAGCCCCTGAACAGGCCCGGGTACCGTCCAAAATCAACAAGATTTATATCTACCCCAACTATACGGAGACCGGGGCAGGCTACCAGCGGTCGGCCCGGAATGCCGAGCCTTTTGATAGCAGTTATTACTTTATCGATCCAAAACACAGCTTTCGCAAACCTGTTATTGCCAATCACATCTTTTTCAAGCGGGGCGACCTATACAACCGCGATGCCCACAACCGGACGATCAGCCATTTGGTGAACCTGAACAGCTGGAAATTTGTCAAAAATAACTTTGTGGACAGCAAGGAAGTGCCCAACGCGCTGGATGTGTACTATTACCTTACGCCCCTGCCCAAGAAATCCATCCGGGTAGAGCTGCTGGGCAAGATGGCTTCCGTCTACAACGGTACGGAAGTGAATGTTAACTGGACCCTGCGGAATGCTTTTAAAGGAGCCGAAAAGCTCAATATCAATGTATTTGGCGGCTACGAACTGCAGACGGGAGGCAATGCCGATCTTAACTCCAGCTATTTCCGGTACGGTACCGAGGCCACCTTAACCTTTCCGAGGATATTGACGCCATTTGGTACCATCAATCCTTCGCGCCAATTTATTCCGAACACCTATATCAAGGCACGCTATGAATTTTTAAACCGGCGAAAAGCCTATACCCTCAATTCCATGGCGCTGAGCTATGGTTACAGCTGGCAAGAGAACGAAGAGAAACAGCATGATCTGGCGTTGATGGAAATCACCTATGTACAGCCGAGAGGCATTTCGGAAAGCTATAAAATGCAGATGGATACCATTCCGGCGCTGCGGCATGTAATCGATCCCCAATTTACGATTGGGCCCAATTATAATTTCACTTTTCAGAATACCATGAAAAAGCATCTGCAGAATACCTTTTATTTTAAGGGCAATCTGGACCTGTCGGGCAATATTCTGGGACTGATCAAAGGTGCAGATTTTAACAAGGGGAAGACCTTTAAACTTTTTGACGCCTACTTCTCGCAGTATATCAAAGCCAGTGTCGACGGCAGGCATTATTTCAAGCTCAGCGAAAATTCACAACTAGCTTCCCGGGTAAGCATCGGGATGAGCTACTCGTACGGCAATTCGCGTTCCCTCCCCTACCTGAAGCAATATTATGTGGGTGGTCCGAATAGCATCCGTGCCTTTGGCGCACGTGCAATCGGACCAGGTACAGTGGCACCCGAGCGACTCGGAAACGGGCTTTTTTATGCCGATCAGACGGGCGACATCAAGCTGGAGCTGAATACCGAGTACCGAGCCAAAATAGCTGGTCCCGTCCATTGGGCAGCCTTTATTGATGCCGGTAATGTGTGGCTACAACGTGAGGATGAGAATAAGCCCGGGGGCAAATTCAGCAAGGATTTCCTCAAGGAACTTGCCGTGGGCGGTGGCCTGGGGCTACGCTTTGACTTCACCTTTCTGATCCTGCGTACCGACTTTTCCATCCCGTTCCGCATTCCTTATTTACCAGAAGGTGAGCGCTGGGTACTGAAAGATATCGACTTTGGAAGTTCAAGATGGCGGAAAGACAATTTGATGTTTAATCTTGCGATCGGTTATCCATTTTAGTCGATTTGAGCAAAATGCATGATACAATTAAACAGCTATTTCTCTTATGATCAATGAAAACTTATTGGGAATTATTGCGGGGATCCTAACCTCCATTTCGATGTTACCACAGCTGATCAAGGTATTGAAAGAAAAGAATGTGGATGACCTTTCTCCCGTTATGCTGTTAACCTTAATCATAGGACTTGCCCTATGGGTATGGTACGGCATAATGAAAAGTGAGGCGCCCATTATCTATTCAAACAGCTTTGCTGTTCTCGTAAACCTGTGTCTCCTGGGCAGCTATCTGATTTACAGAAAAAAGGCATAAAAAAAGGCGGATAACATTGCTGCTATCCGCCTTTAACCTGAAAACACTATTCTACAAACCGTTCAACCAGTTATTCACCTCATCTTGTGTTTTACCTGTTTTCTTTTGAAGTTTACCTACCAATTCATCCTCTTTGCCTTCTGCATATAGTAAATCATCATCAGTAAGGTCTGCGTATTGCTGTTTTACCTTACCTTTAATTTCGTTCCAACGACCTTTCCATGTTAATTCGCTCATATTATTTTCCTTTCGTTTTTTATAGATAGAACAGCCTGCAGCTGGAATCGTTTAAAAAAAATTGTTATCAAATGTTAAAAAATATTTACGGTGATTTTACTCCGTTTTATCAATGGTCGTTTCTTCTTCATCGAGCGGCGCCGGCGGGATTTTATCGACATTGCGTTCGATTTCCTGTGTCTCTACATGGACTGCGAATTCAGACGGTTCAATTGGTATTTCCATTTCCGTAGCATACTCCCGTGTAAAAATCGCACCGAAATAAAGAATCGCTGCAGTATAATATACCCAAAGCAAAATAAGTACAAATGAACCTGCCGCCCCGTAGGTATCCTGCGTGGCCGAACGTTCGAGGTAGATGCCTATCAGGTAACGACCGATAACAAATAATATAGCCGTAAACAGGGCACCGGCACGAACAGTCTTCCATTGAATATTGACATCGGGCAAGGTTTTAAAGATCACGCTAAAAAGGATGACAATAACCACGAAGGAAATGACAAAATTGATGACGTTCATCAGCACGACCGTTATTTCCGGAAAATAGCGCTGCAGCTGCCCGGTTAGGGCCAAAATAATGCCGTTGACGATCAAGGTAACCACCAACAGAAAGCCCAGGCCGATTACGAGCGAAGACGATAGCAATCGGTCCTGAATTAGTTTTAACCAACCCTTTTTTGGTTTTGGGCGTACATGCCATATTTTATTGATGGAGTTTTGCATATCGCCAAAAACCGTGGTTGCCCCGATAATCAGGGTCACTATACTGATCACCAGCGCCATATTGGATTTGCCCGACAGCTGAAGGTTCTGAATAACCTCTTCAATCTGTTTGGCGGCGCTATTGCCCACTAAACCGTTCAGTTCGGTAAAAACCTTTCCCTGAATGGCTTCGGCACCATAAAATATTCCGGCCAATGCGATCATTAAAACCAATATTGGACCAATGGAAAAAACGGTATAATACGATAATGAAGCGCTGTATTTCATGGAGTCTTCATTGATAAATCCCGATACCGTATTTTTCAGTATGGTCCAATAGGTCTGTAGCTTGCTTGTCTTTTCCTTTTTTACATCCATTGCTGTCGTGTTTTTAATCTTTATTTTTCAAATTCTGTCTTGTCTTATAAGAAAGAAACTCTTAAATAGGCCAGAACGTTTGTTTTTTTTAGGAAAATATAGTTCGCGTTATACATTTTCTGCCTGCATAGTAGCATAGCCTATGCGAGGAAACACGAAATAAGTCCGCTCAAAATCAGGCAGTAAGCCGGCACAAATTATCATAAAAGAAATAAAGCAAACTAATGATTAATCTTCCTTGTTCCTCTACAAACAGCATATAAAATTTAAACAGCATACAAGATTAAAAAATAGTATAACGAAAAGATGAAAAGTAATCAGAACGACCCGAATATATTAAATGACCTTATTAAAATCAACAATGACCGCATCGAAGGATACGAGCTGGCTATTGATCTGGCCAACGAGCAGGGCGAAGGTGCCCGGGAAGCTGTGTTCAGAAAGATGATCGGGCAGTCTGAAAAGTTTATTGCCGAACTCAGTCCACTGGTTGAGCTTGCTGGCCAATACGCGACTGACCGGACCAAATTAAGCGGTGAGCTTTTTCGGCTGTGGATGGTGATCAAATCAAAATTATCGGGCGGTAATATGCAAGATTTATTGGAGCATTGTGAGCGCGGCGAGGCAGCGTTCCGAGAGGTTTACGAAAAAGCGCTGGCGGAGGAAAACAAGCTGTCTATCGGGGCCAAAAACTTGATCCAGATTCAGCTGAGCCAGCAGCGGGAAGCCCATGAAAACATTAAAATTCTGTGCGGGATCTAGATTTTTCTGCATCAATGAGTCAATGCAAAAATAGTAAGAAAAAAAATAGGCTAGGGAACCAATCCCTAGCCTATATAAATACAATAATCTAACTTGCCTAAGTTATCCAAAAAAACCACTGTCAGCGCAAGAATGTTTTAAAAATTTTTCGAAATTTAATTTCCTATTCGCGCCAAACGTCCGTACATCTCCACAAAAGCGCATTGATCTAACAGCCACTTGGATTTTTGCTTTTTCTCCAAAGTCCATTCGACATCAAACAGCCCGTCGTGATCCCTCATTTTATACCATGCGCGGTCTAGGTTTTTCGCAAAAATGTCCAGATACTTTCTATTTCCATCCTGTTCAAATAAACTGATATATCCTCTCATCATTACAGCATAAAACCATACATTACTATTCTTTAACACTGGAAAAGTATCTTGGTCCATGGACTGAAAAAAATACGCTAGACAAGCTTTTGCCAGCTCTTGGGCATCGACCAGATATTTTTTTTCCTTGGTAAATTTGTAAAGCAACGCTGCTGCTTGCAACATCTGTCCAGCATTATAGGAATACTTGGCTTTACCAATATTTCCATTGAGCTGAATATTATCCCAATACAGCTTGTCCGCAGGATCTTGCAGTCCTGCCTTTGTCCACTCATATAAATGTCGCGCTTCATTCAGATAGTCTTTCTCCTGAGTAGCTTCAAATAGCTTTAGTGCAAACACTGCCGCAGGAGCATTGGAACAGGTATTTTTAGATTCCTTTTTCTGTTCACACCAATAGATTCCACCACCGAGCTTGTCGTCCGCACCGCTTTTTACAAAAGCCCAGATCTCTTTCGCATGCTTGAGATAATCGACCTTTTTTGTCTGCAGATAACTATCGGTAAAGTCAATACCCAACCAGACGTTATCATCATAAAACCGGTCTGATGCCGGAGCAGAATTGATATAGGAAGCATAACCAACGGGCTCCCTGGAATGATCCCTATATTCCATTAATCCTAGTAGCACGCGCTGGTCAAGGATCTTTTGATAAAGGGCTTTGTTCTTTGGGAGCTCCATCAATGTATTTACAGCGGAAAAGCTCCCCGAGAATGGCCATAGGTAGGCATATTTCTTTTGCCCGGCCGCCTGTTCGGAATTATCAAGATAGTCCGCTTTAAAGCTCGCGTCGAAAGGATATTTCTCAGTCAACAGCTGGTTTTTGGTATTTCCATACTTAGCGTAAATAATAGCTAACGTTCTTTGGGCACGTTCGGCAGACTGTCCCTTATTGAGTTGACCATAGCCTGTTAAATAGCATAAACCCGACAGCAGCACGGTCGTCGTGATCTTAATGATTAGTTTCATCAGCATATGTACTTTAAGAAGCCCCCGGAACCTTTTGGGTCAGGAAGACTTCTTTGTATTCATTCCATTATTTTAATTTATTTTCATAGCTTGCTAATCCTTCAAAAAGCATCGCAGCACTTGCATAGGCAGTAATTTCACTATTGCCAATAGGGGGTTGCGCCCAGGACGGACCAAAGAACAGCGTCGGTAGACTTGTTCCCTTGGTCCAGGCAATTTTACCATTATTGACCAGAAATTTCTCAAACTTACTGCGGTAGGCTGCATCAATTCCTTCCTGATTTAAATAGTCTACAAAATATCGTATAAATATCCCTTTAAACAATGCGCCGTCGCCGCTTCCCTCGTCGCGCAAAATATTATTCCCGCCATCGATACAACGTGTGATTGTGTAATAACTAATTTTTTGCGCATCAACCAGATAAAGCTGATCTTTAGTAATCTTAAAAAGCTCCACTGCGGTACCAAGGAACGTCCCCTGATTATAAGTAAGCGTCGTCATATCCACATTACCTGTCTGACCATTAATATTATCATAAACAGCGCCTGTTGACGGATTATACAAGGTTGCCTTTTGCCATTCGTAGATCTTCTTGGCCCAGGTCAGGTAGTTTTCATCTTTTGTCAAACGATATAATCTAGCTGCCAGAATGCTAGCTGGCCCATTCGAGCAGGCATTTTTACTATAGCGCATATCTTTCTTCCAAGCCAATCCGCCGCCTGCATATTGCTCATCCCACGCACCAATAATATCTTTCCATAAAAGTAATACGGTGTCGAGGTATTTTTGCTCCTTGGTAATTTCATATAAGCGCAATATGGTCAGTGCATTCCATTCCATATCATCATAGAATACGTTATAATAGGTATTGCCATTTTTGATCTTCACACCTTCAAACCATTTGCTGAAATAGGCACTATATCTGCTGTCCTTCGTTCGTAGATAGGCATCGATAACAACATCCATGGCATGTGCATTGGGCCAATATTGAAATCCCAGATCGGATTGATTGATCGCATTGTTAAAATACCCGGACTCATTCCAGAACCCGGCAATCATCTTATCGGAAACCTGTGTTGCAATAGCTGTCCAGCTTTCCTCGACGGTGTCTTCATACGGGTAGCTGTCCTCAATCTTGGTGCATCCAAAGAGTAGAAACAATAGGGATGACAGTATAATCATTTTATTCATCGGGTCTCCTCCTTTAATTTGGTACGACAGTATGCGTATAGTCTTTGTCGCCTTGTAAAATCATCGCTATTTTTGTTGGATGGCCGTCTACTGCATCTACAAATTTCCATTTATCATCCCATTGCGAAAGATTGGACAATATGCGAACGAAATAATAAGAAGGAGCTGATGAACTATTGGGCGGACTGTCCGTCCCGTTTTGAGTTCCCAGCTGTAATGTTTCAGCCTTTCCGGCCTTAACGGTTTCCATTTGGAACTTATAACGTTGGTCGCGGCCCCAACTTTCCTGTTTAAAATTGATGATACCCGTTGCAGCCCAAATTCCCTTCCCTTGATAAGGTAGATCCAACACTACAGCTCCGGATGGCGAGAAATAAACGCCCATGTTTTTGATCTCTGTGTAGGTAACTGCTGCAACATTGAAATCTATTCGAATACGATATACTGCGGTCTTAGCAATGCTGTTACTTCCGGTTTCACCTTCTTTTATTTTGGTTTGATCTTCCGAATAGAAAACACGTCCCTCAGCAGACTTGCGATCCGTAAAAATATATTTTTTACCGGCTTCCAATTTTGTAAAGATCTCATATTCACCGTTCCCTACCAATTTAAAAGGTAAAGATGAGGCAACATCCGTCCCACCCTCAGTTGCCTCTCCAGTGATAAATAATTCATCGGGGATTTCCGCAAAGCCTTCCAGTGTTTTGATGTTCAATACCTTCTTAGCTTTGCTCAACACCCGTTTCATTCCACGGATAGCGTAGACTGACCAGATTACATCGCCGCTCTCACCAGGGTTGATCCCCGCTTTCGTCGCGACCTGATTCAATATTTTGTGACTGATATTGGCGCCGTTTGAGTTTCCATTATTATCCGACGTAACTGTATAAAGAGGCTTGCTAAAATCGCCGTCGAGCTTGTCAAAGACAACTTCATATTGAGCTGCCCCACCGTCGGCAACCAAGGCCGACTCCCATTCAAAATACAGCGCGGCGGAGCTGGAACTTAATAATTTGACAGCTTTTCCATCTGCAGGGGCATATAGGTTCTCAACAGCAGACACCTCTGCGTCAGCGTATTTCATATCGTCTTTTTTACAGGAAACGATGCTCGCAGCCAATGCGACCATTGCTATAACTTTAAAATACCATTTCATGTCTTTATCCTAAATTTATGGTTCGAAACGTACATTTTTTTAATGCGACGTTTGCGCTAATTTTTTTAATTAAGTTTAGTTTGAGTAGCCCTGATTGTTAGGCAATAAATTTTTATTTAGATCGATCTGGGTTCGTGGTATCGACCAAAGATAGTCTCTACTTTCATCAAATCGACGGATATCCAGTTTGATATTGCTATTGTTACTACCATATTTAGCACCCAATACCTGGCCGTCCAAATAAGTTTTACCGGCCTTCCAGCGCATGATATCATAGTAACGCAATCCCTCAAGTGCGAGCTCGCTTCGCCGCTCATTTCGGACAATTGTTTTCAGATCCCCGGTAGTCGGAAAGTCTAACGCTTTTGATGCTTCAAAACCAGCCCGCTGACGAATAGGTCTGATCGTCATATCCCACACTGCTGCATTGAGTTGTCCCAGTGCTTCTTTTGCTTCTGCATACATCAATAAGATATCGGCGTACCGAAACATGATGATGTTCAATCCTGCATCGTATTTTACCGTTGCTGTTACATCGTAGTATTTCTTTACGTAATACCCTGTGGCAGAAGCGTTGGCACTTGCACCCTGATATTCGTCGAGCCGTTCCTTATCGCTTGTACCCGAGCCGGGTTTAATAAAAATCTTGCGTGTTGTACCGTCAAAATCTGTCCATTGTCCGCCATGGAAAACGATGGTTGCGGCCATGCGTGGATCGCGGTTCACATAGGGATTACTATCGTTATATTGCGGATCCGTTGCAATGGTATTTCCGCCCAGTGTCAAATAATTATCAACCAGACTTTGCAATGGTGCATATCCGTTTAAACGTGCCTGTGCAGAGATCGGTGCTGCATCATATAACTTATTCCAGGTTTTTAAAAGAGGTACATAGGCATAATCCAGAATAACTTCTGAATTGTATTCATTGGCTGCAGTAAACAGCTCCGGATAACTGCGGAATAATGAATAAGTTCCAAATTCCGTTTGTTTTTTCATCAGATTTTCACAGTACTCCACTACTTTATTCCAGTTGCTTTCATACAGGTAGGCCCGGGCTTGAAAGGCTGAAGCGGCGCCCTTGGTAATCCGGCCGCGGTCGTCTGCCGGTAAAGCATCTTTGTTCGGTAGATCGGCCATGCATTGATCCAACTCCTGATGGATAAATGCCATAATAGTCGCTTTTTCTGTCCGAGGAAGAGTCTTAGACTCTTCCAATGAGATATCTTTCGTGAAGAAAGGCACAGCGCCATAGAAATTAACAAGTCTAAAATAGAGAAATGCACGGATAAAGCGTACCTCGGCGGTACGGCGTTTTTTGAGTGCCGCATCCATTCCGGGTACACGCTCTACATTCTCTAGATAGACATGGCAGGTCTTAATACCACCGTAAAGATCGGACCACTCTGCCCCAAAGCGGCCCAGTGTTGGATCGGCGGTTCCATTACGAATTGCGCGCTGGTCTGTGTTTGAGCGCCCCTCAAAAATATTATCACTCAGGGCTTCATCATTCCACATACGATCTGCTGAATACAGCTGATTATAGGCCATATTGACCATTTTTTCGGCGTTGTCTGGATAGTCCCAAAAATTTTCATCGGTAAAGCGATCTGTTGGCAGCGTATCCAACTTATTACAGGATGTTAATTGGAGAATTGCCATTAAACTCAAGCCTCCAATAAGTATCTTATATAGTTTCATTACATAAAAGGTTAGAATTGAATATTTAATCCACCGCCATAGTATTTCAACGTCGGATAATTGCGGGCACTATTTGCCGAACCACCCATGTTAGAATCAAATTCGGAGGATTCGGGATCTATCCAGGAGTTTTTGCTCAAAGTCAGCAGGTTTTGGGCATTGATGAAAAAGCGAACACGCTGCAATCCCAATTTCGACACGACTTCTTTGGGTAACGAATAACCTACCTGTATATTTTTCAATCGAGCATATTTCCCATTGAAAAGATAGAGATCAGAATCTTTCCCAAAGTTGTTGGTCGATGCTGTTGATCCATTTGCAGTCAGTCGGGGCCAGCGTCCATCAATATTGGTCGGCGTCCAGTAATCGAGTTGATGCTGATAAATGGTATAGGAATAATTCTGATGAAATGGTTCGATCAACTCTCCCCGGATCATCATATCGCGCTTGCCTACCCCTTGCCAGAACATACTAAAATCAAAATCTTTATAATTCAGGTTATAGGTAAGACCAAATGTAAACCGGGGGAAACCATTGCCCAACACAAAGCGGTCCCGTGCATCGATAATTCCATCGTTATTGCGGTCGACATACTTTACATCTCCGGGGCGCAGATCTGCTGCCGTAATACCGCTCGGCAAGGCCGAAGTTTCAATATCCGTTATATTTTGAAAGAACCCGGCCATCTTGTACCCATAATAGGAATTATAGGGTAGCCCAACACGCGTTAATTTAGTAATGTTATCGACTGTCGAAATACGGTCATCGCCGGGCATCGCAATAATCTTATTGTGACTATCGCCCATATTCGCATTGATCGTATGGTGGAAATCGCCTGTTGTAGCACGGTAGCTAAGGTTGATTTCCCAGCCCTCATTGTTCATTTCACCTAAATTCTGATTCTTTAGGGAGGTTCCGAATGTGGAAGGTATTTGAGGCGACATCAAGATATCAACTGTACGCTTTTTAAAATAATCGAAACTGGCCGTTAATTTATCATGAAAGAAGGTGGCGTCCAACCCAACATTGAAGTTATAGGTTTTCTCCCAGCGTAGATCCAGGCTGGCATAATTAAATCCCGCAGCAGAAACAGGTTTGTTGTTAAATCCATAACTGTTCTGATAGGATTCATAGGTAAAATAATACGCATAGTCGTCTACGGCCTGATTGCCAAGAACACCATAGGTAGATCTGATTTTTAGGCTACCGACATGTTGTTTATACCAATTCATAAATACTTCGTCGGATGCCCGCCATCCGAGGGATCCCGAAGGAAAGAAGCCCCAGCGATTAGCTTTCGAGAACTTAGAAGATCCATCGTAGCGAAAGCTAAATTCGGCAAAATACCTACTTGCAAAGTCGTATCCGGCACGACCGAAGATCGAATTGATACTATTTTGCAGTGTCCCATTTGGTGTCACACGGGCACTCACGGGATCGATAACTGTCCCTGTCGTAGGTGTGCCGAGGACAGGATCAGTAAATTTCATTTTCAGTTCGTTTTGTCGGCGTGTATAGGATTCGTTGGATGCTCCAAACAGACCTGATACATGATGGCTGCCAAAATTTCGGTCATAATCCAGAAGGAGTTGAAAGTTTAACAACGAGGCTTTTTCGTTAAAATCTTCGGTATTGCGGTCTGAATTGACGTAGACCTGAGGTTGCGTGGCATCTGGACTGGAATATAATGGCACCTGGATTCTACGGATAGAACGGTGATCGGCATAGATGTCCGCTCCGAAGATACCACGCAGTTTTAAACCTTCGAACAGTTTTGCTTCGAGATTCAGGTTGATATTAAAATAGTCGTTATCATTTTTAATATAGCCGCCTTCATTCAGTTCGGCCAGAGGATTTTGATCTGTAAGTGCATTGTTGACAAGATATTTTCCATTATCAGCCTGCATGCGATAGTAGTAATAAGGCGGAAGTCTGGAAGCATTGATAATGGCACTTCCGGCCGTGTTGCTCATGTTGTTGTTGCGGGTATAGGCTAAGATTGAGGTCAATTTAAAACGTCCGATCTCTGTACTGAGGTTGCTCCGCAAATTGTACCGCTTAATGCCAAAGTCCTGTCCGACAAAGTTGCTGGGCTGATTGTAAAAGCCGCCGGAAAATAAATAGGAACTTTTATCTCCACCCCCGGCCACACTGATATTATATTTTTGCTGGAAAGAGTTTTTCATGATTTCCGGCAAGTTCCACCGCTCGATATCCTGATGGGCATATAAGTCTGCAATAGCCTCTGGTGAAAACTGTGGATCCATTCCTGAGTTGGTCAGCGCAAGATTACGAAGGGTCGCGTTTTCATATCCTGCAACCGGTGAAAATAAAATTTTGGGTTCTTGCACGCCCCACTGTGTACCGACAGTCACTGCAGGCCGCTGATTCTGGCGTCCTCTTTTGGTGGTTACCAAAATAACGCCATTGGCAGACCTCGAACCATATATCGCCGTAGATCCAGCGTCTTTCAATACCGACACCGTCTCGATATCATCCGGATTAATCTTATTGAGCGTTCCGCCTTCTGTAATAATTCCATCGATCACCACCAGCGGCGCATTACTGTTTATGGTAGATATTCCACGAATATTGATATTCATCGAATTATCGTTGGGGTCCATGCTTTTCTGTTGGATGGTCAAACTGGGTGAGGCTCCTTGAAGGGCTTGCGTTACATTGCCTACAGGTCGGTTTTCGAAAGTCTTCGCACTGATCTGGTCAACGGCCCCAACAACACGCTGACGTGTCGTGGTACCATAGCCGATTACTATAACTTCTTCGAGCTGACTGTTGCTATTTTTCATGATCACATTGAGCTGCCCCGATCCATCGGTCCGCAGGGAAGACAGTTCTCCGCTCAATGCATCATAACCAACAGAGGAGAATACCAAGGTTGCTTTGGGTGAAAGATTTGTGAGGGTAAATAGACCATCACTATTGGTGGTAGTACCTATAGATTCATTTCCTTTGACCCGCACAGAGACATTTGCGAGCGGTTCGCCACGTTCATTGGTCACACGTCCTTTTACGGGGACTTGATTTGGGGTAATCGTAAACTCCATCGGTACGGACGTTATGGAAGCTTTTGGCTTATCATAAATGACCACAGTCTTATTATCCAACTGGTAGGACAAGGGCTGATCTTTAAAGATCTGGTCTAATACATCCGACAATTGACGGTCCCTAACTTTTATGTCAACAGGCTTCGCGTTTACCATCTGCCGTTCCGTGTACAGAAAATTGTACCCCGTTTGAGATTTGAGTTCCCTAAATATTTTCTTAAGGCTCATGTTGGAGTATTCTAATGTTACCTTTTGTGCAAAGGTGGTAGCGCTAACCTGCATAAAAGTAACCAAGATAATTATGGTTGTCAATCGCATAATAAGCCATAGTTTACGGAATAGCAGATATGCTATCTCCTTTTTTCTGATATAATTTTGATACATTTGTAAGGTTTATTTGCAGTGTATTCGAGTCGTCCAAAACAGAAACATACTGCAGATTGGATAGTTAAATTTTAATTGTCCCAAACGGCAACCGAGTCCCTTCAGGATCTTGGTTGCTTTTTTATACCCCCCTTCGTGGCTATTCGTTTTGTCGTTTTTTGTTCATCGGTTCGTTTATTTAGGTTATTGTGTCATTAATTATTTAGCGGATTATTACGGCAGTACATGTATTTTTTTTCCGTCGATTCTGAAATGAACGGCACCCGTTTTTTCGAGCAGGCTTAAGACTTTTTGAACATCATCAAAACGCGATATTCCGCCACCAAATTTCTCGGTCGTTTTTTTACCTTGATAGATGACCTCCACATTATACCAGCGTGCCACCTTGCGCATGACACTTTCGATATCATCTCCATCGAACATAAATTCGTTGTTTGTCCAGGCAATAACCGGCGCAGTATCTATTGGACGGGATTTTAGCACCCCATGAGCTGTAAGGCTCGACTGCTCACCCGGTGCTAATAACAATTTTTGACTGTGGGAACTGACCTGTACACGACCTTCCAGTAGGGTGGTCTGTACCGCCGATTCGTCGGCATAACTATTTACATTGAAATGAGTACCGAGCACTTCGACCTGCTGATCTGCTGCCTGCACAATAAAGGGGTGTTTGGAATCCTTCGCTACTTCAAAATAAGCTTCACCGGTCAGTGTGACAGTTCTGTTTTTTTGATTTGCAAAACGAACCGGATAGCTGAGCGAAGAAGCCGCATTGAGCCATACTTGTGTACCGTCAGGTAGCTTAATCCGATAGGTTTCTCCTTTGGTTGTCGATAAGGTATTTTGCTCGATTTCGCCCTGCGAATTATCGCTGACTTCGTAAATCAATTGGCCATCTGTTGTTTTAGAGATTCTTATACCCGATTCTTCCGCAATCCGACCGTTTTGTGTTTCATGTAGATGAATCTGCTTGCCGTTGGCCAGCGTTAAGGTCGCCGATTGTTTTCCGGGTGATATCACATGTTGTGCAGCTTGCGGAGATACGTTTTTATTTTCAATGGTAAGAAACCAGCGACCAATAAATAATAGTCCGATAACAGCAGCTGCGCTTGCGCCAATACGTTTCCAAGTCCATAGCGATTTTGTTTTTGGTTTATTGATCTGGAGATGCAATTGGTCCCAGGTATTATCCAGTACGGCCAATAAAGTTGGATCGTCCAACAGATGTTGATCGGCGGGATCGTCCAAAACCTCCTGGATGAGTTCTTGAAGTAATATTTTATCCCTGCCTGATTTTACATAGGACAAAAACGCACGGGAATTTTCCTCGCTAAGTTTCCCCTGTATATAGCGCCTTAACTTATATCGAAGTGTTTTCTTTTCCACAATTGGTTACCCTCTTTTCAGCTAATACACTTCAGCGGTACAGATCATCTGCTCTGCCTGCGAATTTATTTTACTTTTTTTCTGTGCAATGAAAATTTTATGCGTTAATGCTGTTGGAGAAGTATAAAAGAAATAATGAGCAATGTGGATTTATCCAGGATTCCATGCTTCTCTTTTATATATTTCGTGGCTTTTACGATATGGTCGTTAATTGTAGAAGTCGATATACTCAATAAGTCGCTTACTTCGGCGTAGGTTTTGCCCTCAATTTTACAAAGATTATAGATCAGTTTGCGTTGCGGCGGCAGTTGGTCAATGGTCTGTGACAGCCATTCTTCATACTGCTTTTCATAGAGTTCTTCTTCGACGTGACTGTACAAGGCTGTGTTGTGAAGGCTAACATAGGCCTGGACTTGCTTTTCGAGATTATTTCGTCGGATAAAATTATAGACAGTATATTTGGCGATCTGGAATAAATAAGATCGAAAAGGCTGCTCGGGATCAATCAACTCCCGCTTATCCCATACTTTAATAAATACTTCCTGTAATAGTTCGACTGCGTCTTCTTCCGACTTGACCATCTTACGGATGTTGAGATAAATACGCCCACTATACATACTGTAAACCTGCCGGAAAGCACGCTGGCAGCCGGAACGAAGGGAGATCAAGACAGACTTCTCTTCAGTATTGCAGGAATATTTCATAAGTTGGTCTTTCACGCACTGTGTCCTAGTAAGTTGTAGATTACTCCCTTAATTTGGTTACGAACAAATATAACAAAACTAAAACGGTTTTGCTTTTTTAAATAAAAATTTAAAAAGATGAAGAAATTTCGATTTTTTCAATCTTGTATAACAGGAATTCTTACCGCATAAAAAAGGAGATTACGGTTAATAATCCGTATCCCCTTCATATCCCAACGATAGCTCGCAAAGCCTTTCTCTAGGCCTCCTTCCAAAAACAAACTAAGGCAATAGACGAGATCTATACCATCGCCAAAGGAGAAAAAGAAGCAAGGCGAAACCGATGATCCAAACCTGCTGGACAGCTAGCAATTGCCTGCCACGTTTTTCAATGTTGATCTGCTTCTGATTTTCCTGTTTGCTTTTTTCAGTCAGCTCCAATACCTGTTTACGGACTCTTTTGGCGGACTCATGCCATACTAAACCTCCCGACCGGGCAGATAGACCACTATCTGGGGAGAAACGGAAAGCGCTGTCCGTCCAAAAATACCAAAGGCGGGAAAGCGTATCCTGATGATCGGAATATAACCTTTGGAGCTGCTCGGTATATTGCCGGCGCGTATCCGTTTCTTGTTGTTTCTGATATTTTTTATTTTCGTAGATCTTGCAGGAGATCAGCAAGGATAAAAGTCCCCCGTAAGATACGATCTGGTATAGCCTTGTTTTCATCATTCCTCCTTTCAGTCCAGCCAATTTGAAAACGCATAAATGGTAGCCAAGGGACGCCGCTTGCACAACACACGATTATCTGCATTCCCTTCCACAGTCACGATCCAATTGCCCTCCTTTTTCCGCACAATCCCCACATGGTTGATACGCTGAAGACTGGAGCTATAGATGGCGAAGAGATCTGCCTGCCGCACAGTCCCCTGATTGATCTGCTGGGCCGTATAACGCCGGGCTAATGGAAAAAGTGCCGGGCTCCAGGCATTCCGCGGAGCTGCTAGTCCAGCTTTGCCGTAACACCAGGAGGCAAAAGCCGCACACCAGGCATGGCCCTTTCCAAGTCCAGTATACGCCAGGTATTCCTCGACCCGCTTGCCATCGTTGTGGCCAGTCGCCTCTCGCACGCCGATTTCGTGTACCGCAATATCGACAATGCGTTCGCGTACCCCCGAACTGGCGTAGCGTTTCACTGATGGGGCATCCACCTGCTCCAGGCCAGGGCTGGTACTTGGAAGCTCAGCATCACTGCCTGACTGCTCCTTATCGGCTATAGCAGCATTGCGAGCACCGCCAGGAAAGAGAACAGCGACAGAAAGAAAACCGAAAAATAAATAATGCATTGTTGCCATGAGGTCAATTGATTAAAGTGAACACTAAATTGCTGACGAAAGAATTTAAAAGGCTGCCAGAGGATCTCCTGTAGCCAGTAGCAGCAGTAGATGATCAATAGTGCCGCCAATACGGCAAAGAACAATACCGAAAGAATACCGATATCCACGACCCCTGCCGTGGGATCTATCGCTTGCAGCAGAAAGCCTGCAGCAATAAAAAATACCATAAGACAGACCAGACTGATGCCCAGTACCCATCTCCCTGTCAAAGGCCAATAGATATCCTCGATATCTGCAACCAATTGTTGTTGTACTATTTTCATTTGTTTGATTTTAAATTTTACCTAATCGAATCAATTCATTTTAAAAAAAAGGAGCTGCTCCCGAAAGAGCAATCTCCATAAATCCACACAGCTAGGTGAGCACAAATTCACCTAAATACTGGCTGCTTGATGTCATCACTCCGTCGCGATGGATGTTAAATGTCCAGCCGACTATTGTCTTACCTGTATAGCTGTCTGGCAGCGTAATATCCATTGCGGCATCAAGTCGTGTTGCACCTTCAAATGCAAAAAAGAGGTTTTCTATTACGTCGTACAGAATCACAAGGACCTGATCATCATCAAACGCATTGAAGCGGTTTCCGATCGGATCCCAGGTCAAAGACAATACCTTCGGAAAAGATTCAACTGTCTGCAACCCTACCAGAGCGGCCAAACCACCGCTTGCGATTTTCACGACACTATAGTCGACCGTAAAATTGGGATAAGTCCCCTGAAACGCATTATTGATAAATTGTTGGAAAGCTACATTGTAGCCCGTTTTGTTTCTTTGTTTGCTGTCCGAAAAACCCAGCATCAGGATATCTTTAATGGATTTGAGAAAACTGGTTGTCATCCCAAATTTCATGCGCTGTGCTAGCTGGTCTTCTGATGCTGCTTTTGAGCTTTTCTTTGGTAGCGAGCGTACATAGTCTATACCCCGCCACGACGAACCTACGATGTTACCCACTTTACCCTGGTAGGCCCCGTGTATTCCTTTTATAAATCTTGCCATGTTATTAATTTTTAAAATGTTAAACCATAAGGTGGCGCTGCAGGCAGCCACGATATCGATATCATGACACTAAGGTAAAGTGCTTTAGAAGCACGGTTGGCCAAATGGCGCCATCTTGCGCCATTTGTCTGAAAATGCCATTTTTAGCGACATAAAAACCGAGCTATATGTTGGGAAATACTGTATTTTTCGAGCGGTTTCGATTCGGTCTCGCCCGCTTCTGGATTAGTCATTCTTTGTTAGTTTAAGGCTATTTTTAGGCCATTTAAAGGCTGCTGCATTGCCAATATGACAAGGTCTAAGCAGATAAACAGGAAAGAATCACCAAAGAACAGGCAGAGAAATGGCAACGAATAAGCAGAGAAATAGTAAAGAATAAGCAAAGAAATAGCAGAGGATAGGCAGAGAAAGACCAAAGGATAAGCAATGAAGTAGCCTAGTGTAGGTAATCAATCAGTAAGGAAATGGCAGGCCAGTATACGAGCAATACCAAACCAATACGCCACAACAAGTAAAGAATTGGCCATAAATCAGCAATGAAAAAAGAGAATAAAAAAAAGGCCAACCTTTTCATAAAAGATCAGCCTTCTAAAGACCATAACTCAAATTAGTCCCTTAGCGATACTCCGCTTGATCGCATCCTGCAGATCCTCTTCGCGGTAGTAATGTTTGTTGCCCAGATAAATGGGCTTAAGGACACCCGATTTCACCCAGCGGTTGTAGGTTCGTTCGGAGATACCCAATCTTGACACCACAGCCATGCGGGTCATCAATTCGTCCACATTCCAACCTTTATCTTGCTTCCCCTTGGGAAGTAGATGATGGGCCGTAAAGGACAATCTTTCGTTGATTTCAGTCAACAAGTCAACAATTTTGTCTAATTGTTTCATACATAATTTCATTGGTCAATACCATGAAATGAGGGCAGCCCTACCCTTTTATCTATTGTTCTGTTTATAGGCATCATATTGATGCCTAAAATTATCTTTAAAATATCTTGTCATAACAATGCGGAAGCCATTCCTTGGTTTTACCAGATACAATTCTTCCGGACGCACAAGATCAACCATCGCCAAATTCACCAATGTATTATTCCGTGGCCGGGCAAACCGGTCTGATGGAAGCTCCGATTGCAGATCATTCAGACTACCCTTAAATTGGTATTCTTCTTTTTCCAAAAAAATATCAATTGTATTATTCTCCACACTAGCATAATAAATTTGCTCCACTGCGATATCAATCATTTCGCCTTCCAGACTCTTTATCTTCAGACTTTTTACGTCCCTATTTTTTCTATCCGATTTCCTATCCACAATTTCAATTACGTCTTCCATTTTGGATTTTAACGCATTGAAGCTAATTTTCTTACTGAAATAGGTGCAGAACCCCGCTTCGTTAGCTTTAAAAACATAATCTGTGTGTGCCGAACAGGCCACCATTACCGGTGGGTTGGGGATGAGTTTCGACAATTTTATACCATCAATTTCTCTATCGCTGAGATCCATATCGAGCATCAGAATATCGACCTCATTTTCTTTTAAATAAGTGATGGCCTCTATCGGATTTTCGATAATCTTGATCTCATCGTTGATAAAAGGAAGTTCTTTAAGCGACATCAATACATACACCAAAGACTGTGGCATATCGTCAACAATTAATAGGCGGTAATTTAGTTTGTTCATATTAGTTCAAAAAGTTTAGTTTCAAGTGCACAGAAAAAATACCTTCATCCTGCTTCGTTTCCATCGACGAGGGATAATCTACTTGGGCTAACTTGGCCTCCAACAGTGCAAAGCCTGTCCCCGAATGAACGAGACCTTCTTTTGGCGACCAACTGTTGTGACAGTTCACAACGAGGTCAGCTGCCGTATAGCTAATTTTATAGGATACAGGATATTCGACCGAAATATTTGCATGCTTTAGGCAATTCTCCAGCGGAAAGAAGAGCACACCTGTCGGAATATCCGGATATTTTATATTGTCATCGCTCTCACGGCTATATAATACAGTTCCCTCCCCATAATACATTTTTAATAGCCGTACAAAGCATTCCAGATGATCTACTTCGTCCACAATGGTAGCCGTCTTGTTCAGCTGTTCCACTTCTAGTAAGTATGCCAAAAATTGAATAATATCACGTTTCGCCGTTTTGTCTTTAGGGACGTCGTTAATCAGCATTTCACCAAATTTATTTGCGAAAACCGAGGTCAGAAAATGTGAGGTATACTTTATTGCTACGGCGCGGTCTCGATATTGTTTTAGATCTATGTCGAGCTGGCGTTTATTTCGTAATAAATAGATTCCGCCATAAGTCAGACAGGCGAATATCGCAAATAAATTAGCGGTCATATAACCAGAAATGAGTCGAGCGCGAAATGCAACATAATTTTCTGGTAAGTCAACCACAAAAAAAACAACACCAAACGGCGGAAGAAATTTATGTACCAAAAAATCTATGAAGGGAATAAACGTGAAAGTGAGGAAAAGATAGATTATCGCGTTTACTACAATTTTTATCCACCTTCTACTCCAAGCATGCAGGATCAAATAGGAAATCAATACACTATAACCCAAATACAGCGAAATGACAATACTAATTTGAATCAAGGGAATATGATAGTCATCACGAAAGTAATTTAGTCCGCCTATGATCGTAAACAAAACTACGAAGCAAAAGAAATGCAAAGACGGTAAAACATAAATGTTTTTCATGATAAAAAATACAGTATAACTACCTGAATTTACTTATATTTTATTTTTTACAGGAATTTGTAACAAAAATATTTCCTATTAAAACAACCTTTCCTTCCATTTAATTTTAGTTTAATGCAGGTCTGCTCCTTGTCTTTATGAGCTAACTCCTCTGGATACACTCCTACATCATAGCAATTCATTTCATGCAGATACCCCCAGCATTCCCATTTCCAGGGTCGATCTTCTATTTCAATAGCTAGAAAATCATAGAGCCGTTGCATACAGCGGCTGATGAAAATATTTCGCTGCTCATTTTCATCACGCACAATAGGTGCTCCATAGTGGACCTGATATTCCCTATCCACGGTCGTATGGGAAAGTGGTACAACGGGTACCTTTAGTAGGTAAGCCAATAGGGCTATTCCGGTACGGACATAGATCCGATTGGCTAAAAAATTAACGGCTACTTTTTTATGTTTCGACTCAGATACGCCACTGTTTCCATCTGCAAAAATCAGTAGATGCCGTCCTTCTTGAATAGCCGTCCTGGCCTTTAATAGTACCGACGGATCATCACTGATCAGGTAACGGAATTTTAATCCCCTTGACCGCATTTCTGTTTGCATCTCCAGCATCTCGTCATTTTGGGCCAGGTACACCTTTTTATCCATCAATATATCGAATTGAATCCCCTGATCGGCCAGCACCCGTGGTAATTGCGCATGAAAACCCAAATGATACAGGCAAATAATCTTAGGGCCTCCGTCTTTTAACAGGTCTGGATCTAAAGCTCTCCATTCTTCTGCTGGACGGAAAGGCCTGGCAATATGGTAAGATTTCCATTGGTCATATAATTGGTAATGATCATGCCAGGCTATAGACGGCATATAATAATGGAGGTGTGCGGAAAATAGCGCGAAATCCCAGGTATTGTATTTTTTTAACATGAATGATTTAAATTGGTTAGTAAAGGGAGCGATGCTTTGATAAAACTCCGCTCCCTATCGGGTATAAGGCTGCATTTTTTAGATGGTAAAGATCGGACATCTGTCGCCGGTAGACGCTTCCTCAGCGATAAACGGCAACAACTGCTCCCAGGTCAATGTCTGAACATTGTCCACAATCAGTTCCATACTTTTTAAAACTTGATCATTTTTTGATTCCATTTCATAGTATCTACATGTTACACCATTTTCTGTCGCCGGGTTGTACCCTCCCTTCGCCAGAAATTAACTAGTCCATATTGGATCCAATGGCGCAAATATGTTGGTGAAACAAAACCATCTGAAAAAAAAATGTACATACACGGGAAATAGACAGTTGCAATCCATTTACCACAGCGATATGCTATTTACAGTCGGTAAAATACAGTTAGCCAATCATCGTAGTCAGTCACAGGCAACAATCAGTCATGTACAATTATATTTGGCTCCCTCCAATTAAACTTCATAAAATCATCTTTTAACTATTTATATAACCGAGATGAAAAGAACTTACAAATATTCTTTAGATGAGGGTTTTAGCGCAGTCAACCAACCTCAGCAAACATTTAGTTACCTCATCCGCAATGCAGAGCAAATGCATTGGCAATCTACCGACAACCAGATTAGCGAGCAGATCTTCGATGGGCGGTATGCTTACCTCTATTATTACGAGTATTGGATCAACGAGGCAATGGACCTCCAGGTGGAGATCACGATGAACGACCTGCATCTCATCTATCCCCAGTTAAGCACAGGGCATATTTACGGCAAACGTATGGATCAATCTTTTACCTTCGAACTATCAGAAGCAAAAGGTGCATATTTTTACCTCGCTAAAGGCATTTACAACCTACACCTGCCAGTCGGCCACCACATTTTGATTGGCTTTATTGTCGATGCGGGCATGTTCAGACCGCCTGTCCTACAGCAATTCTCTTTTATCAGACATCTTATACAAGCCAAGAAGGAACATTCTGCGGCAACACTTAAAAGTGCAGACTTTAGGGTAGGCCCACTGACCATCAAATATCTACGCATTCTATTTAGCAAGCTTAACCCCAATACGCTCAACAACGAGCATATCCTGCTCAGATATTTAATTTTCCTGGTTCATCTCAGCCGTTTTAAGCTCATCGAGGTAGAGGATCCGATCCTGCCTCTCCCACAGAAAGCGAAAGACCTGCTCGAAGTGATCGTCTTTCATGAAGGCGCGAAGACGCGCATCCATGAAATTGCTCAGGTCCTAGGTGTCGATCCAGCGAGTCTAAGCCGCCAATACCATCAATTTTACGGTATCAGCATGCAGAACGAGCGCAATATGCGCTTGCTGGCCTTCGTACAATTAACCATCGTGGAGCATGATAAACTGGGGGCTACCGCAGATGAAACCGGATTTAGCGGTCCCAGCGAACTGAACCGGTTTGTCAAAAAGTTGACCGGCAAAACTGCATCGCAGTTTAAGGCCGAAATTGAAAAAAATCTCAAACGCTAAAAATAACCGATAAACTTAAACATGAAATTTAACAACAACAAAAAACTAGGTACTAAAATCACCCAAGCGATTCTTCAGGATGCTTATGAGGCCGTACCGCAACTGATGACCTTGTTGGCTCCGCAAGGATGGCGAGAAAGTTCCTTCCATCAGGAGCTTATGGTCTGTCGCTATGAGTTCTACCATGAATTTCTCCAAACGGATGATTACCTGTCCACAGGAATCGACTTTAGGCGATCCGACACGGATCAGGAAATCAGCTCCGAACCACCGCTCACTTTTGATGAATACCTCTACCTCACCTTTCCTCCATTGGGCAATGATCATCTGGAGCTCTTCTATATCCTATCCAACATTTTGATTGAAATTACCTTTACTTCTGCTCTCTACCGAGACTATGATTTCGATGCTTACTATTTTGACGAAGTGCAATGTGAAGGCATCATGATGCAGTTGGCTTATGTCAATAATCAGGTCGACAAAGAATGGGCTAATATCGCTTTCACGGCCTTTCCGCCACCCTATCTTGACGAGATGGACGTACATCACTGTCTGGAACTTTTGTTTACAATTCTCCAAAAGCATGGCTTTAAGCTGGATTATTGGCATGGTGAATTACTTTACATTGTAGAATTGCAAGATATGTATTGGGCTATTTTGTATGGAGATCTAGACGTCGAAGAAAAAGATATCCGGCGCCAACAGATTAAATCCGATATCAGCGAAATCCTCGAGCGTTATGACAGCACCTACATTGATCCACTTAACCTATCGTCAATTGTCGACCTATTCAACCGACGCTGGGTATGCCCATTTGTATTGGCCTACCTTTATGTCTATGATGAGTTCCCCAAAGGCTACCCCTATCTGCTTTCAGATTATGAAGGCCACTGAAGATCGATATCAAACTTGGCATATCGCTCGGTCAAATTTGGCCTAACACTAGGGCGGTATAAGAAGCTAATTTAGCGTTGTAAACTTAGTAAGCAGATGAACAATACAAATAGACAGATCAGCCATCAAGATTTTCAAATCGGAAAGATCCCTTCGCTAGCGAAAGCGGGAATCCGATTATTGTCGCGATTTCTGATGCTGTTCATTCGCTTTTGCTTAGTTCATTGGAAAGAAATCGCGGTGACTTTTTATGGTTCCTTAATGATGGGCCTCTGGATTTTCGTCGCTTACAACAAGCTTACAGGTTTTGACCAAAATATGGAAGGCATGCTTCGTCAGCCATTCCCAAGACCTTTTGCCTTGTTCTTGGCATATGCTATACCTGGCAGTGAGCTTATTGCCGCACTATTGATTGGTTATCATCGCACCCGGTTATTTGGGCTGGGATTATCAGCACTATTAATGATGGCGTTTACAGTCTATGTCGGCTTGGCCATATTACATGTATGGAGTGACAAGCTACCCTGTAATTGCGGCCTGATCATTCAGATTGGCTGGAAAAAACATTTTGTATTCAACGTCTTTCTACTACTGATCAGCAGCTGGGCCTTTGTACTCCAATGGTGGATATTAAAATCTAAACCTCATATTGACAAGCGAAATAATATAGATCGTTATAAAATCACCGAATCGATCCCATTAATGAGAAATCGAAAAAGGGAAACCCGTCATAGGTTGAAATGTAAGCATACGCATACGAAAGAATAGCACCAAAAGCCACAGCGGATCTCTGATGCAAGGCTATCGGAGTGAAGGGCACGTCTGCCAAAAGACATGGATTACCCTGTATTTCTGCTGAGGGCTACGGACAGAAAAAATTGGCAGCTACAGGCGGTTAAAAACAACTAATTTACCATTTAAAGTTAAGGTTATGAACCTCATTAAATTTATCAAGACAAATGTAATGCCTATTCTAGGATTAGCCATTGCAGCCGGGTTGTCAACTTGGTCGTTGACATCTGCAAACACCACTAAATATGCCGATCCAATGGATTGGTATGAAAGACAACCTAATGGCACTTATCAGTTGCTTTCTGGTGGGCCAACAGATGAGCCTTCCAATGGATGTCAGGAGGCTATTACTGATCTTTGTGCCAAGGGGTTTGCACCTGGTACAGCGCCATCAGTGATCAATGACTCCACTCCATCTGATGCACAACGTTATCATGTAGAGCCCTAATACTTTTGGTTAGCAATGAAGCCCTGTAAAAGAATTTTCTTTTACGGGGCTTTCTATTTATTTTGCAGTTGCTTCCAACGGAAATGGCCATGTCCAGCGCGGGTCATTGGGCGCTAAAACATACTTCTTTCCATTTACCGTTCTTTCCAAGCTGATATTGGCCCCCTCGATATTTAACCGTCGGAGATCCGACCAACGAATCCCACGAAAAATCAATTCTTTTCTTCGCTCCCCTAAAATCACTTTCAAGGCTTCTGTCTGAGACAGATTTTCAACAGGCACATATTTCCCCTTTTCCCAGCGATTCTCCAAAAGGTGGTTTAAGTCTGCCAGTCCCGCTTCGACCTTGCCATTTCTCACACGGCATTCTGCCCGATTTAAAAACACCTCATCCACAGCAAGGCCAGAGAAATAATTACTTCGGGTCGAGAAGTAATTATAGGTTCCCCTAAATCGATATCCAGACGGCCTTTTTTCAAAGAACAATTTCTTGCGCAAATCACTCTCGGCATAACTGTTATAAAGCTGATCGGGAATTAAAGCACTTAAAAATGTCGTTGGATAATATTGATACGGATCCGCCAGCATACCCGTCCAGTAGATCACCTCAGGCTTGATGATGCCCGATTGATTTTTGCCTGTCAATGGTTCAGTTAGCGCCATATTGATCAGGTTATAATCCAATAGGAAATCTGTAATAGCCAAGCAAGAGTCAGCATATTTTTCTGCTTCCATATAGTCCTGCATAGTTAAATACACACGAGACAGTAAAGCATAACCCGCCTGTTTGGACGGCCTAGTCGGATAGTCAATGTTTGTCTTCAAATATTGCACACTTTCCTTTAGGTCAGCAACTATGCGGCTGTAAGTTTCTGCCACCGTAGACTTCACCAGAACTTCATTGATATCCTCTGTCATGCGCAGGGGAATTGATTTTTGATCATTGGCGGTCCCTTTACGATAAGGTGGCGCAAAAACCTGCGCTAACTGATAGAATAAATGGGCGCGATGGAATAAGGCCTGTGCTTTGAGATAATTTAAATCAGCTTGCGGAGCAACGATCTTGTCTAAATGATTGAGCACCGTATTTGCCGCCAGTATGGCGCGGTAAGGATATACCCAATCTAGTACCTCCACTCCCGCATAAGGCTGTGCACTCCAAGTATAATAGTTTTGCATCTGAGGACGCAAGTTGGCATTAAAATCAGCGTCCAGCAGATAAAAATTATCTGCACCTGATTCTCCCAACTGAGGTGTCACCCCTTGACTTGTTCCATTTAAATAGGCATCTCGATCCAATAGTGCCTGAAAATGAACCAATGTGGTTGGAATGATCAATGAATCTTTGGGCTTTTCATTTAGAAATTCTTCCTTGCTGCATCCACTGAACAGTAGGCTAATTATCAACAGTTTTATAATTGATTTCATGTGTTAAAAATTAAAGTGAAAGGTTTAGACCAAACGCGACCTGTCTAGTTTCTCTTGGATTATTGTTGTAGTAAGGATCAATGGCACGGTGATTTGCTTTCCATAGCATTCCCAGATTGCTGAAATATAGAAAGGTTCTTACGTTTTTCAATTTTCCGAGTTTAGGAATGGAATAGCCAATATTGATGTCATCAAAACGGATGTGATCACCGCGCTGCACGAGTACCTCAGCATATTTATAAAAATTATCCCGATTCACATTAGCCGGATACACAAGGGAAGGAATAGCTGTGTACATTTCATCCCCAGTTTCTTGCCACCTAGCCGCATAGTCTGCATGCCCGTACCAGTCACCGGCAAACATATTGGTATAATTGACCGAATTTGTCCTAAAATAATAACCGAATTTGAAGCTGATACTAAAAGAAAGATCAAATTGTTTATAGGTCAATCTATTCCTTACCGCGCCGAAATGTGTCGGTTGGGCAGTGCCAAAGAAAACAAGATCTTCCAAGGGCGTCTGGTTATACAAAGCATTGTAGTCCTTCGAAAGATTTCCTGCCAATAAACCCTGTGGATCACCATTGGTCGGATCAAGTCCTTCCCATTTCAAAGCAAATACACTATATAGCGGTTTGCCCACCAGCGGATTCGCCAAGGTGATCGGTAGATATTGCTGGCTTGTGCTCGCTACCGGCAATAAGTACTTTGTTATTTTGGAACTTGTATGGCTGTACATCCATACGGTTTCCCAGCTCAGTGCGCCTTTGATATTTTGCGTGTTGATCTGAATATCAATGCCGCGTCCTTTCATATCAGCCACATTCATGTAGACACTTGACATACCGTAGGTAGGATCTACTGGAGTACTAGCAAGTAGATCGACCGCTTTTTTAGTGTACCAATCGATCGTTCCGTCAATACGCTTATTCAAAAATTCAAAATCAATCCCCGCATTCCACTGCTTCACCCTTTCCCAGGAGAGTTTACTATTGGCTATGGTGTTGAGATAAGCTGTTGGGAAAGGATGCGTAGTACCGCTTGTATTTAATGTAATGGTCGATATCGCATTGGCATTGCGTGCGATGTTTCCACTAACACCATAGGTACCTCTAAGTTTAAAACGAGAAAACAGTTTGTCCAATCCGATATCTTCCTTTGCCATATCCCAAGCCACACCTACTGACCATAATGGTGTCCCCTTCTCATTTGTGTTGAGGCCGAAGAGATTCGCTTCATCCTTTCGTAAACTGGCATATACATCATACCGATTTTTATAACGATATGATAAATTGCCAAAGTAAGACAAGAAGTTGTCTACTGCCCCATCCTTATAATCATTAAATGCGATTCGCCTCGTTGACGTTGTTGTTCGCCGTGGAAAATAAGTCAAAAGATCCACTTGATTAGCAATGGCGCTATTTTCGGCATTATAGCCTATATTTTGGTAGTTTTCATTTTGGGTGCGAATTGCCCTGATCTCAAATCCGGCCATTGCATCCAGTTGATGTTCCTGCTTCCAATTTTTGGAATAATTAAGCTGTCCCCTACCTTGGTGACTGCGCGTACTGCTATAATTTTGCCAGATAATGCCGCCCAATGGAAATGGATAGGTGACCAGACCTGTGGTACGATTGATCTGCGCAAGATCGTTGATATTGTTTCGCGCATAATAGGATTGTTCGGAGAATAGATCCCGACCATTGCCGGACTGATGCTGATATTGGTATTGGACAGAAGCCTGCAATCCATCAAGGATTTTATAGTCCGTCGAGACAGCGAAAACTAAATCCTGCTTGTCTGTGGAATGCCTCTCGCGATTTATTTCATCTAAGGGACGATAAGCCCAGTCCAACAGGCGACCATTACCAACAGTGTCCAAAAATCCTTTTCTATAATTCAGATAAACAGACAATGCCTTCCCATTGACATCAGCCAAGCGTGCATATGGCGATAAAGTATACGTACCAGAGGGTGCTGTTCCCATCCCATCATTATTGCCATTCTTGTTATTTGTACGGATATAGCTGATTGTCGTTTCAAATCCGAGTCGATCCGTTACTTTGAAGCGATTGTTGGAACGTAGTGTAAATCGTTGACTGGATGTACCAACTAATTGACTACGCTCTTGATCCAAACCAGTCGAAATGTAATACTGCATTCTATCATTTGCGCCGCTGACATTCAGGGCATTCTGACTATTTAGTGTGCCCTGATAAAAATATTTCCGAAGATCTTTTTTCACATCCTGACTCGCCAGTTGTGCTAGCTGCGCATCAAGATCCGGAGCGTTCGCAATCATCAGTTCCACCGCATCCGGTACCACAGCAATTCTATTGCCTAAAGTGGTTGGATTCTTATAAGCATCGTATCGGCCATTGTCAAAGAGAAACTTTTCCAGAGCGATGCGGTCTGACGACGACATGATTTTACGATGATCAAGATCAGGCTTTCCCTTATAGGACAAGTTACTATTCCAGGAGACTGTAGTCGCTCCTATTTTTCCTTTTTTGCTGGTCAGTACAATAACACCATTACCAGCACGTGCCCCCCAAATGGAGGCAGCAGCTGCATCTTTTAGCACAGTTACGGAGGCAATATCATTGGGATTGATATTCTCCAAGTCGCCTTCGTAAGGGAAGTTGTCCAGTACGATCAAAGGTTTGGCTTCGGCATTGATAGTACTACGGCCGCGAATGAGAAAAGCATCTTGTGCCGCCGCATCCCCATGATTGACCAATAATCCCGGAGAGAGGTTCTCGATACGTTGGATTATATTTGCACCGACATTTCGATTGATCAGTTCTGTTCCGATCACATCGACACTACCAACTGCCCTTTCTTTCGAAATACGCTGGTATCCTGTATTGATCAGTACCTCCTGCAGCATATTGTCTGCTTTAGCTAATCCAATTTCCATCGCACTGGATACATGCAGGTCAAATGCTACTGTTTTAGGCAAGTACCCTATCCGCGATAAGGTCAGGCTTCCTTTTGGCACCCTTGTTTTAATTTCGAATGTGCCGCTATTATCGGTAGATGCTTTTATTTTTGATTGACCGACAAGTGCAATGGTAACACCGTCTATCGTCTCGTTTGTGAAAGAGTCACGCACTATTCCTTTCAATAGACCAAGATTAGTTTGGCAATAGCCAAAATTGACCGATAATAAGGATATGATGAGAAGAACAAAGTATACTTTGATCCCACTATTTAGTTTTAGTATAAGGTTCATTATAGGTTATCTTATGTTAGGCTTAATATCAGCTGTATTGTTATCCGCAAGGATGAGCATGTCTATTTTTCTTTTCTTTTTTGAAGCCGTAAGTCCGTAAGGTCTCAGAGCTTGATTGAGCTTATCAAGATCAAATTGGAGGTCTTTATAGTAAGGCATAATTACCTTACCTGTAAAGTCCGATTCATTTATAAAAAGAGGCTGATCTACCTTCCATCGTACTGAAAAATTGAGCAGCTTGACAAAATCTTGAAAGTCCTGTGGATGGCCGGAATTGGTGATGGTGTCTTTAACGTTACTTCCTTTTAATTTGCCAATAATAATACAGTCTTTGACTACTAACTTGCGCTCCATTTTGACATCAAATTGGAGGGATAGATCATTTAAAACTCTTCTTACCCAGAATGATCTGGTGGTATCCTTGCTGATCAATTGATAGCAGAACATAGCCTCCATACCGGGAAGTTTATCGATTTCCAATAGCTTTTTATTGATGACGATAGTTTTGTTATTGGGTTGTTGCAAGGTCCGCATAAACATGGAAATCGGATCAGCATTGGTATAATTGACAAAGATTTTGTTTTGTGAAATCACCTGCGAAATAATACTACCGAGCCCTTTTTGTTTACTACTGAATGTTGAAACGGCGAAGCTATTAACCTTAGCGGTATCGATAAAATCTGCTAGATAGCGACTGGTAGAGAAATCGAGGCGATCATTTTTAGTTGCAAGCTTAAACGAATCGTCTTTCAAAGCGCGCTGAATATTATCACCCGTTGCATTAGATCCTTCGGTAATAGCGATAATTTTGCCATTTTTGATCCATACCTGATGCGGGATCATCTTATGGGGAAAATATTGTTTCAGGTATTCTGTTTTTGTACCCGAGAACAGTTTAATTCCCTGTTTTTTCAGAAAAGTATTTACTCGTTCTGCATCTTCATAACTTGTGGCAAATACCGCCAATTCATCTTTAAAAATGGGCTGCAGGCTATCCAGCTTGTGAATGGACTTAATGCAGGGACTGCACCATGTTGCCCAAAAATCTATGATGATCAATTTCTTGTCTCGAAACTGATTAAGTTTAAATGGATCACTTTTAGATGGAGCATTAACAATGTCTATTGGCAAATCCCAAACTGACTCTGGGATACTATCTCCCACTTTCAGCGGTTTGATTAATTGCCCATCGGCCCCGCTTTCCTTGCGGGGCGTCTGAGCTGATAAACTAAACATAGAAACTAAGAAGTATAAGATCACAAGTACCGTGATCTTTAGTATTTGAATATATAGTAGTGCACTGTTATTGGATTGTAGCTTTAATTTTTTCATCATTTTAGGAATTGGGGTTGGATGAGGATACGCGATTAAAGAAATCGGAGATTGCTTTAGAAATATCTATCGCTTCTTTGTTTGTCTCTACTGAAATAGATACCTTACCAAAATCCAATTGAGTCATATGGATCATAAAATAAGCTACCAGGACGCGGAGAAGTTCGACGGAAAATTCAGACAATTGCGGATTACCACTCATTTTTTCGTTATCAACCGTGTTGGGATGTAAAACAACGATATAGTCTTTAATTGTACTTAGAGGATACTTATCCCAAAAGTCTTGAACATTTTTCACCGGATCATATCCTGATCGATGAGTTTCATAAATTACCAAATCCAGTAGAATTAGGTGAGCGTAATTAGATCTCATTCTTTAGATTTTTAATAGCGAGTTTAGAGCATACCTATTCCAGTCCGACTGAATCGGTTACTTTTTAGGCCGTAAACCGCCCGTAATAAAATTGGTTAATTGGGAAAGCTAGAATTCTTCTGAATGAGTATCACTAGGTATATTATTGGTCGTCTCGAATTCCATAGCTGATGTGACCAGGTCATTGCTGGCGAAATCAGACCAAGCTACTCGGGGGATTTGAAAATGTTTTTTGTCGTTTGTTTTTTTTCTTTCATTACTCACTTAAAATTAAATTTTATAAAGTGAGCTCCATTGGTTATTAAAAAGGATCTATAACAGGCTCCTACATACCGCGCTGCAGGCTTCCGACGGCCAAACGGAACGGATTTACAGTAGGAGCCCAAGAAGTTATAGAGTACCAAAGGTACACAAAATATCCACTTGGGCATTAAACCTACCTCTTCGTCCGTTGCAATTTGTCGGAATTTGCAGCCGAAGCTCTTAAGTCTAACGCTCAACATATCAGTAGATCATTTCTTACTGATAATCAACAATACAAATATAATAAAATGAATTAAAAAAAAGAAATCACTTTCACTTTTATAATTCATTTTAAAAATTCTTTTGTGTATATGAAAATATACGATGCACAAATCGCAAAAAAGAATATTCTAAACTTCTTTAAAAAAAGCGGTATTACTATAGAGGATTTTGCGAATATTCTTGGGACTTCAGATAGATGGATTAAATATATCCAATCCAACGAAAAATATGTCTTCGATGTAGAGATAGTAAAAAAAGCCAGCTCTTTCTTTGTCGTAGAATATAGTAATATGTCCTCTACTGTACTCAATCCACCGAATAACTTACGTCAGGTTCTCCAGAAAAAACATTCCAAAAACCCTGAATATAGTAAAATATTAAACGATACTCCTACAGTCTCATTTATTATCGAAAATATTTTAGCTATAGATGGAGACTTTAAGAATTCAAATGGACTTGAACTAAAATATATTAAAAATATTATCAAGAAATATTATCCTAATATGAAGCTTACAACTCTTTCTTCCGAGCTACAAAAATCAACAGTGATAGAATCGTCGAAGAGTACTACCAAAATCAACACTAATCTTTATAAGCTTAAATAAAACTTGTAAGGTGCCTCAACTTATTTCTTTTTCAGAGTTCTATAGAGATTCCGAGCCTTCAGGCTATTAAATTTCGTTGCAAATTGACCATCTTTATTAATTCTAAAAGTAGTAAAAATTATACATTTAAAATCAATAGAGCCTTTCTTATAATGGTCAAATTAGCTCGAATTGATTGATCAATGTGCATAGCATATCTTTATCCGCTTTTAAATCTAAAGGTTCACAAGCCTCGTGAATATTTAGATTTAATTAACGATCTTTGCATCCTTTAAAAGAAAATTTAGCATTTTAAGAGATCCGGCTCTGATTATTACTATACCATGGTGAAATGGTGTCTTATCAATACTTTTTTAATGAGCCAACAAAGTGCAATAATAAAACCTAGCTTCATTGGAATTTTGATTGCTATTTTATATAAAAAAAACAATCCTAAAAGTAGCTTATATGCATGATAAATCTCGTATGCTTTTTATATTTGTCATCTTAATACAGAGAGGAAATCAGGCTTCAATGGCCGGGCTCTTGTGTCTAATGGTAATACCCAAATTATATCCTTTTCTTTCATTCTTCCACATGTAGAAATGAATACCAATTTCCGTGCACGGGTTTTCATAATTTAGGCTTTTAAAAGTCAGTATACTTTTTTTGATTTTGTGAGGGATTTCTTCATGAACCGACATATCATATAATTCATCGAAGATGCTTAGGAACAAATGTATATCGGAAATACGTGACGAATCATAACAGGTTAAGTCCAAATGCAAACTATGTACAACATATTTACTGCCTTTAATGGAGTAATTACACACTCCTGTCATAAAATCTTCACACAATTTTAGGTCTTTTGATTTCCCTTCCCATGTTTCCCCGAGATTGGAGTCGTACTCTCGGATGATGATATTCTTTCTATACAAGAATTTTTTTGCATCAATAGGATTCCAGCCCTCTAATTCAGGGTGTTTTGGAGGTGTGTTTTCCTTAATTTGTTTTGCCCGAATTTTTCTCATCGAACTCCATAGACTTTCCTCAAGATTTAAATAGCCAAAATTGTTACGCCATCTAATAACCCCTTTTATATTAAAATTGAAGAAGATTAGTGCACTAAAAAGCCATTGGTAATACTGTAACTTGTTTTTTGATTTACGTTTTAAAGGTGTAGCAATGTCCTCATACTGCACATAGAGATTTAGTGCAGCAAGAAAAGGGATAAATAGTATCGTTAAAATAATCGGAAGTGTAAACTCCTTTAATGTTTGTATGTTGAGATATTCGCTGTAATGGCGTATCGCAAAGTAGACAAGGTATATTAGCAATAAGACTGATGCAATCTGTCCCAAAATACCTAAAACCTTTCGGACAGGTGCATGCTCCTTTTTGTATTGTGCGACTGTGTGCATTCCAACAAGTAATACTAATATAGGTATCGCTATAAATTCAATCCAAAAATTGAATGTAGCCAAGGTCATTACAAATGACAGAAAAACAGACAACTTAACATTGTCCTTTATAGCGTTTTTGAGGAAGTTTAGGGGGGCTTTATTTGTAGCAATCCGATACATTAACATACTAGCACTCAATAGAACCCAATATATTGTATCTTTTAGCAAGGATTTATCCCAAAAACCAAATATTGACAGTACGTATATCAAGCCATAAAAGTGACCTAGTGTCAGCAGGTATATAATGTTGAACTTCCAATTAAACAAAAGCCTTAGTAAATTCCATACTGATTTACGTAGCTTAGGAGATGATATAATCAGGCAAATAATTATAGCTAGCCACGAGAGGTATGCCAGCTCTCTTGTGCTAAATATGAATATGAGGTTTTGTATATCTTTATAGATTATTGAAAATTCCATAGAGGAGTTGGTTTTATATCTGCTCGTCAACTTCTTCACCAATATTTTTCAAATAGGCATTTAGATTTATCGCAGGTATTGTTCCGATTGCCTGTTGTAGATACCTTGTTAATTGCATAAAGAATGTTACAAAAGAGCTGTCGGCATTGCTGAATTTAATTTTGTTGAATTTTCTGTTAGAGTAAAACTCTAAATAAGCATCTTGCCCAGCGGTTGTAATTTCTGCATTAGGATTATAGTCAATATAAAAACTTCCATAATCAGCAATACAACCCAAATCAATACTTTGAAGATTGTCTAATGCTTTTATGTGCTTTTCAATAGTGTTATTGTTTTGGTGTGTGAATGTGTTTGTACTACATAATATCCCCCCAACGATTTTAGTTAAAGGACGAGGGGGCGATTTATGTCCGCCATTGATGAAACTTGCCGCTTCTCTTTTCAATATTCTTACACTTTCAATCTTTTCTCCCGCATATTCAATATAATTTTTGTCTCCGACATTTCCTTGTATATCAGGTTTTACTTCAAAAACAGCATATACGCCTTCGGCAGGTATGTAGTAAAAACCGTTTTGATTAAAAATAAATGGAGTGAACCAATTATCGTAAATCACAATATCCAATTGTTGACTTGTGTTGCCTTCATGATCTATCACAATTGCTTTATCAACACAGTATCTATTTGGTAAGTATTTTCGTAACCATTCAATCCACGCATTTTCCAAGGCATCGCCTTTAGATCCGGGATGGTCAATAAATTCTCGATTTGTGTTCAATTGGGCAGACATCTGTTGCTGTAACCCCTTGAATAATTGTTTTAAATTAACTTGGTTCATATCTGAATAATTTATTTTCAAACCATACGTAAAATCCAAAAGTCACTGAGGACTTCGAATATCCAATTATTAGCAAAACAGGATTAGTAATGAAAGTATGCTTACTGTTTATAATCGTATTTATTGCCGAAATATCTGTTACGCTCGGGATGGGGCTATTATCTGGATGTGTATGCCATTCTCCGATGTAAACTAAAGAAGGATCTTGTCTGTAATACTCCTCAAACGCTTCTTTCAGTCCTTCAACACCTCTTTCGAAGCTTGTTTTGGTAGATTTAAAATCAATTGGTAGTATACTATCAATGATGTTCACCGTTCTTTTATCGTCCGAATAATATCCGACTAAAACCCCTCCAAATTCTTTTGGATACTGATTACGTCCATAAAGCACTAGCATATCTATTAAACTCTGTTCAATAGAAATCCTTAATCCAGTTTCCTTATTTACCAATTTCACAGCTGCTGTAATTTAATTTCAAATCCATTTTTGTTATCCGTTGAGAGGTAAAAAGACCGCAGCTTAACTTCGCGCTCATAATTTAAATTGATCTGCTTTAAAGCATAGTGTACTAGTACAGAAATATCGTTATATGAAGCCTTAAATGTTGGGTTCCAACATCCTGTAGGATTGTAAAGATCTTCCACATCATTATTCAATAACGCATAAATAGCATTGGTTGCACTATATAAATTTGGATTTACCGCACAAACCAGCTCTTTGGCATGGTTTGTAATACTTATACTGAAAATATCAGATTTTGTTGGGAGGTTATTCAACATAAATGCTACATCGTTATCCGTCGTACAATCGAATACAACATCAAAATCAGAAAGTGCTTCGCAGAGATAGTTAGCCCATTCACCGTTACCAATTCTAAGCTTCGCTGTATCCAATAACTGTTCATTAAATTTCAGTGCAACGAATGGAGAAATCGACCTTAACGTCGTCACCAACTCATGAATCTTTTTATTCACTCCAGTTGCAAACAAATACTCCGATCTACATACATTTCCAGCCTCTTTCATATCGTGATCAATAATTACCAAATTTGTTACACCACCCCTTACCAAAGTTTTTGCCAGGTTGCTACCGATCGCGCCCACCCCTAATACTGCAATTTTTGCTTTAGCTAATCGATCGTTCATTTTGCCTCTTCCAAAGAAAAAATCATAGGAACAATTATCAGTTTGCTGCCACTTGATTTCTTGAGGTATGCTGAAGTAATTCCAAACCCTCGTTTTAGGAATTCTATCAGCTTTGATTGGAGTTTTATCCATATCAATCCTTATTGATTGCCAATGAATATTGATATCATCTATTCTGTATCCTAACAAAAGAGATACATAACTACCATTGTTCGGCTTCCAAGCTCGTTGTATATTATGCAAATATTCTTTGAATGAATATGGTAGGAATCCATCGAGAGCTGACCAATCGGATACCGCAAAACGACTCATTTCTACTGGGGGTTCTTTTAGAAACACAAAAAGTCCTTCAGACTTCTCCCTCGCATATAAATCAACAAAACCTGTATCCCACTTGCATGTAGCGACTTTTTTATTTTTAATTCGGTAATCGACTACAATATTTGAGTGTAATATCTGCTGAGGCTTTCCTTTCACAATATTTGAACTAATCCTCGAATAAGTAAAAATTCCGAAATCATCATCGTTAAATAGGTAGTCTACATCTGTAAACAGAAACACGTCACCTTCTGTTCCTGATTCAGCAGAAACAATGATATGCTCGTAGTGGCTATCTTTTCCTTTCTCAATGTAATATTTTTTTACCCACTGTTTTAAAGAATCGATGTCATAACCTATCTTTTGCGTTATATCTGGGCTATGTAGAGTGTGTAAGCAAATTGACCCGTCCCTATTAACGTGATTTAAAGAGATCAAATCTTTATTGATAAATCGAATAGCTTCCTGACCTTGGAAACTCAGTGGATAGCAATCAAATATTTCAACTGCGAAATCCAATTGAACGTCCTCAATCGAAATTTTTATATTCCCTTTGAGCCGAATTTCTTCGGACTCAAAGGGAGTTAGAATTTCGACTCCATCTATCTGTTCTAAAGCAGAACCTATTTGGTCTAACCGGTCCATGTCTTATCCAAATTTGACAGGAGGAGGCACAGAACGAGAATCTCCGTTAGAACCGTAAGTTTCTTCCGGAGGAAACTTCTCATTGATTGGAAAATAAAGTTTAATCAAATCGCTTGATTCATCAATTCTTTCAATTAGATAAGCAAAATCTGATGAAAGACTTTGCTTTTCATAATCTGTTAACGTATCAGCGACTTCATTATTCGTATTACCCGGATCTGGAAGAGAAATTGATTCTATATTATCCTTAAAAAATACCAAGACAGAACGTAACTTATCCCAAAGACCACCTTCAATAGCTAGCTTATCGAACGCTTTTATAACAATAAGCTCTATGAGAAATGACTTAGGATAATTCTGGTTTGTATGCTTCTTCCAAACCTTTAAAAGCCTGATGATATTACGAACGGACGTACGATCATCCCCACTTTGTCTTATATGGTCGACTTGTTTACGTACATTGGAGCGTATATAATCACTTCCTTGCTCAAGATTACCAAATTGAGAATACACATATAAGTTCAGCTTTTCATCCTCCACATACTGGCCTTGATTTAATTCTCTACCGGGCACCACATCTATTTTTACCACCTCTCCGTCACTGTCAGGAAAGAATTCGAGCCCAATAGAAACCTTTTGTTTACGAACGTGCGCCTCTCCATCAAATTCTTCATATAAAAAGCCGTACGCCGCTTCATACATTTCTTCCAATGTACTAAAGGCGTTGCGTTTAAAAGGAGCCATTAAATCGAAATCAAATTTGAGATTAATTGCTGTATGCTTGGCAAACGAGCCAGAATTAAAAGGAGAATATAAATTATCCCCAAATCTTTCCTTGAGGCTGTCCTTTATTATGTCCCTCTTTTCTTTGAACTTAGCTAATAGCCCCTCTTCCTTACTTACCTTATGGGAGCTCAATACATCCCATAAATAACTACTTCTATCAGTCGCCATTTGTTACCTCCTTCTTGCTCTCCTCCTTATTATTATTTGTACTACTTTTCTCCTTTGAGCTCGTATATCTAGGAGTAACACTGGTGAGAACACCTGCTAACATTACCAAACCCCAATAGTCCTTATCCGCATAAATCATATATGCAGATATTAAAATCAAAAGAATTGACACTAAATTGTAACTAATGTACTTCATTTTATTTCTCCCTCCTTACTCCTTTGAACTTACCACCAGATGTTTTCACATCCATAAATTGTCCTGTTTGTGTATCACGCTTAGTCCATAATCCTGTTGTTGGATTTTGAGTCTGCGTACGCCCACCGACGTAACCGTGACGACGATTGTCACCCGATTTGCCATTTCCAGCCATAACTTTTTTAGCTTTGAAATTTTAACATTGCCAGCAGCATATCGTATTGACTATCCGCTGCAAAAAATATCGCAACGGATAATCAAAAGCAATGTGCTTCGGCTTAATTACTCCAAGAAATAACGTGATTTGTACTTAGGAAACCGGTCAGCGTATAACCCCGGTTATAGCTAGAAAGGAGAAAGTATATATACTGTTTTTGAACAAAAGCTTTTGATTATACAAACAAAAATCTTTATTTTGCGTTCATTAAAAATAAAACCAAATATACTTTCGTGCTACCTTTCTAGGTATGGACGATACAAAAATTAAAGGGCTAAGAGGTCGAAGACTTAGCTCTTTTTCTCTATATAATCCTCCCACATTTATCCATATCTCATTTTCATACTACTAACTATTTTATTATTAATCCTTCAGTTATAAACAAATTTACTAAAATTTAAATCATCAATATCTCAAAGTGTGATGGAAGTTTTCCACATTAATCAACATCTAGCAACTCAAAGTATTCCACCATTAAATGAACTGTTGTATATGGATTGCGATCAACTATTCCCCTATCTTGCATTCTTCTATAAAGCCGTATAGCTCTTTCTTTTGCTGCAGGTAAATGCATATATAAAGATTTGAAATGGTTAAGCTTAGTTTTGTGATAACCAGGCCAAAGTCGCATCAAGTTACGCAAACAGTCCTCCCCACTTCCAAATGCTCTACCGCAGTCTTCAAAATGCAATGTAAACCAGAACTCCAGACTAATCGCAGAATAAGCAACCTGAAAGCCCTCTAACTCGCAAATATCAAAAGCTTCAACTAAATGAGGTGAATTATCATGATCGAAAAATAACCAAACACAATCGTAGGCATTTTTTTCTTTAAAAGCTTTAGTAGCTTTTCTCTTCGCTTCTTTCGCTAAACTCCGGGGATCATTCTGTTTATGCTGAACGATTTCTATAGTTACCATCCGTTGCCGCTCACGCGAAAGGCTAGCCTGCAGAGCACGAGCATAGATATACTCGGTCGTTCCCTCACATAATACCAATATTCGTTTATTAATCCCCCTAGCCATTTCGAAATATTAGTCCTGCATCGCAATTAATAACTCCATATCATTGATAATTGGTGTTGCTCCAAAACGCCCAGTAATATACCACTTATCTAAAGGCGTATTTAGACGAACGCCCTCCATATCCGAACAACGGAATAGAATACTCTCCCCATATTCGTTCTTTTCAGTAAACCAAACTTGATCCCTACGAAAAACTTCACTACTCAATTGGCTCACATCATGTGTAGCAAATATCAGTTGTGCATTATGTTTATTTAATAACGGATTATGAAATATTTGAATTAAAAATTTCGTAATCATCGGATGCAGATTCTTTTCCAGCTCATCTATGATCAACACCGATCCATCTTCTAATGCTTCAATAATAATTCCTCCTAAAGCAAAAAGGTTCTTAGTTCCCGTCGATTCGTCTTTCACTTCAAAAGTATGGCTGCCTACTCTCCTTCCCGAATCAAACAGCCCGTGAGAGGTCTTAATATCATATCTAAATTTTTCTTGTATACGCCCTCTAACCTCATCAGGAACCGCAGATGGGAAGTCAAATCCTTTCCAGTCCATTTCCTCAACAGAAACCTTCTCTATCCCAGTATCTAAGGCACATATCAAAGCATTAAAACGTTTTGTAAAGGTACCTTCTTCATCTTCCGCCAACCGACGAGCATAAAATCGTTTAAGATCATCTTCTGTATCACTATCCATAAATGGTACGGCTTGCAAAGTTTGATCAAAAAAATCATAGGCCCCTGTTAATGCATCAACATTATTCAATGCAGCTTTTGATAAAAAAAGCTGATTCGGAAGAAGCATTTTTTCAATCGTTTTTTTAGCCCCTTTATAATAATCTCCAAATTTGATGTCTGCATCAGCCTCTCTTAGATAAAGTAAAGCTTTGGAATTACCCTTATAAAAAAATAGCTCTTCGTATACTATTTTAGTAGCAGTAAACTTCACCTTATATAAATACTTTACCTCGAAGCTAACAAATTCTACTTCAAACTCTACTGGTCTCTGTTGATAACCAACATCCAGCAAAAACGGCTCATAAACCGGAATATCCTTATTCGGCTTAAAATTAGCGGAATGATTAACCAAATAATCCAACGCTCGTATAGCTCTCAAGAAACCTGATTTCCCAGAAGCATTTGCTCCAAACAACACACTACTTCGCAACAAATCCCCATGATAATTTTCAGGAGAACCCTTAGCTGAGGTTCTCCTCATATCTAATATGGCCCTTTCCTTAAAGGATCTAAAATTTGAAACTGCAAAATAAACTAACATATCTCTTCTGTTTATACACAAAAATAAAAAACAAAAATGATAAAACCTATATTTTTGTTCAAAACAAACAAAATAAACATTTTAATCATTTTTAAAACATTTTAAACATAATAAACAAATAGGGTAAGCAGCCCAGATGAGACTATTGACTGATTAAGAGGGCCAACCAAAAAAATTCAATTATATTTGTAACACCTAAATATTTTTAATAAAAGTATCAAGGAAATAGTAAAGCGATATGAAGACATCTTTGCAGAAACAAACTAAGCACGAACTTAAGGTAACTCACAGAGTTCCGAAGGCTACGCATGCTGTAACTTCTGACAATAACAGATTTAAAGGTATGTATAAAGACCTCGAAAAAGCTGAACCACTTTATATCCCAGGTTATAAAATTAGAGGTTAATTCCTTATAAGTTGACAGTTAAGCTATCCATATTAAATAAGTAATTTCTGCTAATATACCATATAACACCTCTTTTCTCTAATAACAAGCGTTAATCAAATAAAATAGAATTATTTTCATTACTTAATCTATAAGTATACAAAACTTGTTTTAAATTGACTTTGTTCATAAAAAATATTACCATCGATTTAAAAAAATGACTCCAGAAACTTTCTTTTCATCCGAATTGATCCTTGAAAACAATACAGTTCTATTACGCCCCTTGACTATGGACGATCTTGACAGCATCGAAACGATAAGCTATAACAAAGCATTGGGTGAATTTGGAGCGCGAGTAAAGAACAGAAATGACTTAATGGATTATTTTAACTTCTGTCTAAATGCTAAAAAAGCTAAAGAACTTTATCCGTTAATAATCATCGGCAAGGAAAACAACATTCCGATAGGAATCACTATGCTTGGAAATATAAGCTTTCAGCATAAAAGACTGGAAATAGGCTGGACCTGGATTGGTAAAAAATTTCAGGGAACAGGCATTAATGCTGTCTGCAAAGGACTTTTACTTAATTATTGCTTTGAAACGTTGAACCTGAGAAGGGTTGAATTTAAAATAGATAATAACAATCTAAAATCGCAAAGGGCCATAGAAAAGATTGGAGCTATCAAAGAAGGTCTTCTCAGAAATTACAACATCCAATCGTACGGAGAAAGTGAAGGAACTTACGTTTATAGTATCCTTAGAGAAGAATGGTTAAGCAGGCCAACATAGGACACCGTCGACCAGTTCCGTGATGCCGGACAGGCCGTTTATAGTTTGAGTTTGTCAGTCTCTTTGTGGTAACTAATGCCAGATGAAAAGTGGCCCCTCATTTAACGGAGACCTACCTATCAAAATCTACGGCTTTACTTCTTTGTATATCGTCTGGAATTCTCGATGCCATTTCTCCAATTTGTTATTCTTAAACCTAAATAAATAGTATTCGTCATCAAAAGGAACATTCCTGTAGGAAATAACTTCTATAGTATCCGTAGCGTTTGCTTCCTTTTGCGCAATTGAATAGGATGATCCAAGAATATTGACAACTTGCAATTTAGACATCCCCAATTCAAGCTGCTCCATTTTCGATTGTCTCATTGCGGCAATTCGTGTACCAGAACAAGAAGATAACACCACAATTAAAAGACTTAAAATGGCTATTAAATTATTCTTCATATATCTAATTTAAGAAATAATTTCATTAAATTGATGCCTTTAAGTTGGAGATAAGATTTACTCAAAAAGGCTCGTAATTTGAGTTAGATCTCGATCCGTTCGTAGCACGTCATTCAATTGGCACAATGGAACTAGAATTAATACCTGTAATAGAAATTGGATATAACAATCAGGACATATCAACACCGGATAAATATCCTTATTGGGAATACTTTATATTATGGGATAAATATAATGCTGAGAGCTACAAAAAAGCAGGTTTTAAAGACGATTTAAATCCATATTTAGCCGGATCATCATTTTACAGACTTTCTGAAATCACAGACAGCAATTTAACGAAACTTGTAACTGACCATACACACGAAATGAGGGCAGGAACATACGAACGAGAACAAGCAAGTGCGTTTTTTGGAGGTTATGTTCTTCGAATTGACCATCAGGACAAATATTTCCCACAATGTTGTGGTGATCTTTCAGACATCCATTATTGGGAAAAACTTGCAAATGGAAAAGATGGCTTTTATGCAGGACATCCGCAACCAAAAGTAAAAGTGGACACGAACATTATTACGCTAGATTTTACCGTAGAAGAGTTTGACGAACACTTTGCCCCCACACCAAAAGATGTATTGGTTTCATTTGACATTTCATCTCTAAAGAAAGCAATTGAAGTTGTAAAACAGGAATTAGAAAATTTCGAAGTAAGACTGGAGAGGATAAATCGGGACAACAATTTAAACATTGAAAGAATCGGCGAACTGTTGATATGGGATGATGAAAACTATCAATAAAGAAAACCGAATGGCTACATTATGGCCAATTTTAGGATGGCCAAAACAACTAACAAATGAACGATTTACCAATAGATTGTAAACAGGAAAGACCAATTTCAGCAGAGCTGTCCGAACTTTGGACGGCTATCAAGCTTCTGCCGCTAGACAATTGGACTGTCTCAACGGCATAATTTACCCAAACAATGATCCAGAACTACTTGGCGATATTATGGGAAGAGCGATTTTACGGTACCGTTAACCTAAGGTTTTTAGAAAATCTCCGTTTCATTAATAATACTAAATAATAAGATGATGTATATTAGCCAAATTCGAAATAAAAAACCTTTGGACGACCGCGAACATTATCCGTATAATATCCCGTCATTGTCAACACTGGATGAACTAAGATTTCGGAATCCGGTGACCTTCATCGTCGGAGAAAATGGTATCGGAAAATCGACTCTCGTAGAAGCTATAGCTATAAATGCTGGCTTTAATCCTGAAGGTGGAAGCCGTAATTTTAATTTTAGTACCATGGATTCTCATTCCGCTTTATTCGAAGATATCCAAGTGATACGAACCGCATATCGCAACAGAGATGGCTATTTTCTCAGGGCTGAAAGTTTTTATAATGTAGCCACCGCAGTAGATCAATATGAAGCTCAGAAATCCTATGGTGGTTCGCTACATGAACGATCTCATGGTGAAAGCTTTCTCTCGTTATTACATCATCGCCTAAACGGAAACGGACTCTATATCTTTGATGAGCCAGAATCAGCGCTGTCTATCTTAAGCCAGCTAAACATGCTGAGTCGAATAAGAGAGCTTGTCGATCTGAGATCGCAATTTATTATTGCAACACACTCCCCCATCTTAATGGCCTATCCCGAAGCTTACATCTATCAGGTAGCTGAAAATGGAATAAAGCTGATTGCATATCAGAATACTGAACAATACAAATTGATAAAGTATTTTATGAATAATCACGAACGGATGCTATCCGAATTGGGGTTTGATTTTTAAATCAAAAAAATGGAAAACATAAATAAATGCAAAGAACTCATTGGGAAAATATATGTCTTATATATCAAAAGTAAAGTTGCACTAGCCGAAGCACATTTAACAAGAAGCCCTAAATTCTATTTTGAAAAGTTCAACACCAAAAATGATCCCGAAATAAACATCGAAATATTAGATTATTTGGTCACCAGAGAATCGCCTGTTTACGCAGAGCTATCAAGAAAAAGCTGGGTGCTATTTGTCATTGAAATAACCAAGATATTATCAAAATCCAAAGGAGAAAAATTTGGAATTTGGAAGCTTTACAATAAGCTGCTAAACAAAGAATTCAAAGATGATATTTCTCTCGATTACTTTAGCGAAATTTTAAAGATGATCGAAGATAATTATCAAGATTCAACACTTAACAAGTTAAAATTGCTACGTGATAAATTTTACGCACATACAGACAGTGAAATCAATATCCTGACACAAGATTTATTTCCTACTTACAACGAAGTATGGGAATTAATGGATATTATAGAACGATTCTTGGTGGCTATCTACTCAGAATACAGCGCTGGTATAGATTTACGAATTGATAGATTCTTGAATAAGTATGCAAGGGAGTTTGAAAAGACTTATAAATATTTTCAAACTACAATGGATATCGCGGATACCTACCGCTTAGAAAGACATTTCAGTAAATTGGAAATTGACGCTTTTAGAAATAGAAAAAATTAAATCGAACTTGAGTTAACCAGATAATCAATAAGTTTGTCCACTTCCTTGATAAATTTCAATAAATAATGAGATACATATACCTTATCATCTTCATGAAAAATTGGAAAAAATTCTTGGGGAAGATTATAATAAATTGCCTTTTCATGCCAAAAACAACGATCTATAAATTCCGTTTGCTCGAGCACTTCTCGAAGATTGCTTAGCAGAGTATGGCAAACTGTATATCATATGTCACCTTGCCCGCGAGATTCTTCTCTGGATCAGGCAGCCATAAGCCGACATTTCCTTTGGTTGAGAGGTAAAATGAGTGACTGAAAACGAGAGGAATAAAAGAGAGCTTACCAGCTCCGGCGGAACTTGACGGATTCTTGGATACCGAAGCATGGTAAGTCTATAGGGTTAAAAGCCGTATTTTCGAATTATCACACAAAGATAATTTATAGAAGGTATATTAATTTTGTCAGAATTAGTCCATTGCTTTACATATTTATAAATTGTACCTTATCAAGAATATGTTTAAAATTTGGCAACATCCGAGTGATAGCTTATAATTTAAATAGCTGTGCGCAGTCTACTGGTATGTATATTTTTCCCAGCTCCGGACCTCGGGAGCTGTGCAAGTCATATCGTCCGTGCCCCCACCCGATCGTACATATCGGCCGTTTGCCCCCCTTAGGGAGAATGTACCGTCTGCATTAGGAATCCAGTCGAATGCCTCCCAAGTTGAAGCAGTTGTTCTATTACAGATCATAGCCTTAACCCCATTTTCAGAAGAAACATATTTCCCCATGGATTTCAGGTATACCTTGCCTGTACCGGCACTGATCACTTCGAAACGTTCCCAACTTCCTACTGTAGCACGGTCACAAAGCATATTGGCCGTACCGTTATTGCTGGTTACGTATTTGCCATTACTTCCTTTGATACTAATTGTTTGGCCAACAGGAATGCTCACCGTAGCGGGCTGATCAGGTTGGCTCGCCGTATTCAGACGTACGCGAATGGGATAATGATCAGATGGTAAACTATTGTCATACGTATCGATAACGATATTATACTGGTCTACCTGAAAATGAGGCGAAACAAAGATGTGGTCGATCCGGCTATTGGCCACTCGGTTAATATCCCATCCATTATAGGTATGTCCCTTGGGATTATAAGGATAATGATTGAGGGTATAGGCATCCTTTACCACTCCTGAGGTCTGCAAGATATTGTATTGGTTGGTCGTTTGATTTGAATTGAAATCACCGGATAAAACGACAGGATTAGTACCCGCAATCTCCTCGATTTTTGCTAATACCAGCTTTACACCGTTGGTTTGCGATAAAGTTGTCAGATCAAGATGCGTGTTGAAATAAAAAAAAGAGGTATTGGATGCGATGTCGCTGATCTTAGCCCAGGTGCAGACCCGGGGGTGTACGGCATCCCAGCCGATGCTTCCTTTTACGGTAGGCGTCTCCGAAAGCCAAAAATTACCACTGGCCAAAATACTAAACTTGCTCTTGTTGTAGAAAATGGCTGTATGTTCTCCTGTGCCATTTGCATCTCTGCCAGAACCTAAGTTATTAAAGTCAGGAAGTAGACTCTGTAGATCTGCCATTTGGTTGTCTTTCGCTTCCTGCACACCGAAAACATCAAACTTGTGTGTCTTAATCAAATTGGCTATCATCGTTTTGCGGTCTGACCATTTATGATCTGGCGCATCTGCCGTAACATCTACACGTACATTATAGCTGGCCAATACAATTGTCGGAAGTTCAGCTGCTGCTACTTCTGCCTTTAGCCTGGGCTGAACGGAATCTACTCTTTCCGGTTCAAGTGCCTGTTCTTTACAGGACAGAAAGAGGGCTATGATACTTATAAGGATCAGTAAGCCCGATTTACATTGTTTCATGTTGTTTTAATTTAATTGGTGACTATTTTATTTCAAAATTGACAATCAAAGGGACGTGCCTATTTGGTGTATACCCTGCTGTATAATAATTGATGACACGCAGCTGCGATGCAGAGGAAAAAAAGATATAATCGCTCACTGTTGTTGGGTTGGGATAGGAAAAGGTCGGCAGTGGAGTCTCCTGAGTATACAACATAAAATATTCATTCAGCTTATTAAATGATGCAGATCCCACATTCGCCGTCATATTTCCGGCAAGTACAAGTGGCGTATCGTCTTGTTTTAGCTTATCTTTTAATTCATCGATCTGGGTCAAGCGGTTGTTCTCCTTGCTAAACTCAAGTTGTATGGAGACCACTTTAAGCTTTTTACCTTTTCCTACATCCACAACTGCTATTGCTGCACCCCGCGCTTCGTCATTCGGATCAGTATATAGTTTCATATTTTCGGATGATAGTATGGGGTAACGGCTTAAAATCGCATTTCCGGATTTTCCCTGGCTCACCTCCCTAACCGGCGCATAAAAATGATTCATTCCCGTCAGTTCGCCGAGCTTTTTGGCCTGGTCCACATCCATCTGACCCCGATTCGTAAACTGGTCTACCTGACGCATACAGACAATATCTGCCTTATTTGATTTGATTACATCTGCGACTGCCTCGATATCCAGTACCCCGGTATTTGTACCTTTGATCGCACGGTTGGTATAGTTGATATCATAGGACATCACCCTAATTGATCCCTCGGCAGAACCACTATTTTCATTTCCTGCAGGCTTCTCCACCACTTCATAGCGATAGACTTCCTCGACCTGGGTGATTTCCTTGCAACTGTTTAAGCTGATGACCGAACCGGTTATTAAGGTCATCAGGAAACTGTTTTTTATATTTTTCATTTTATTTTAGCTGTTATTTATTGTTTATACTAAGTTTTACACGCACAGGATAATGATCAGAGGGTAGTTTACCTTCATAATCATCGATCAGAATGTCATATTCATTTACCGTAAATTGTGGTGTGACAAATACCATATCTATTCTGGCCTTTGAAGACCTGTTCATATCAAACAGATTTAGCGTCCCCTTGGGCGCATTTGGATCAGCAGCCAAGGAATAACAATCGCGTATTATCGTCGATGTATTTAAGGTTTTGTAGTTTTCGCCATATTGGTCAAAGTTGAAATCTCCACTTAAGACCGTGGGTAGATTGCCTGCAATTTCGGGAATTTTACGCAGCAATAGAGCGGTACTTTCCCGCTGCGCAACTTGTCCCTGATGATCAATATGGGTATTAAATACATAAAACTCGGTTCCGGTTGAGCGCTGACGAAACCGCCCCCAACTACATATCCTGTTGAGCGATGCATCCCAACCCGGCCCAGGGCTCTCAGGACTAGGCGACAACCAGAAATCTCCTGTCTGTCTCACTTCGAAGAGATCCGAACGGTAAAAAATTTCCACATGTTCTCCGGTAAGACCATTGTCACGACCAGCACCGAAGTGTTTATATTGGGGTAGATTTTCAGCAAGATCGTTCACCTGGTTATCCTTCCCCTCCTGAATGCCAAATAGCTCAAACTGATGCTTCTTCACCATGTCAACAACCATCGTCTTGCGCAATTTCCATGGATTATCCACATCAGCGTCTGTGTCTGTACGAATATTGAAGGTGGCATAATAAAAGGGATCGATACTTCTTTTCTCCGGATATTCGTATACTTTTTTGCAGCCCGAAAACAACATAAAAAATGCGATCAGCGAAACTATTTCTGTAAAGTGCAATTTGATTTTTTTCATTGTCAGTGTTAGTTAGAAGGTTGCCACCCTAGGTTCTGTTTCACTTTGTCCCCGCTCAGTACCACCTGATCCAACGGAATCGGGTAGAAATACCGCTTCTCGTCAAATACTTTCTTCACATTGCTGAGCCAGATCAGATTTCCTTTTGTTCCCTCACTCAATTGACTCGATCCGCCGTTGATAATGTAATAAATAACACCCGACACCGTATTCGAAGGACGCGAAGTGACAAAAGAAACATCCGGTTTGCCATCACTATTTAGGTCCATCAAGGTATTCATGGCGGGTACATACATCCCTACAAATGGTTTTTCCAACAAATAACCTGCTTTCCAACGGACAAGATCGTCGTAGCGAAAGCCTTCGGCAACAAGTTCAATAGCTCGCTCCTTGCGGATTTCAACCAATGCGGTGCTCTGCAGACCGGGAAAGAACTCACGCTGATAATAGCTGTCCATTGTCGTCGGCATATCAGCCTTGGTAATACCGGCGCGCTGGCGCAAAAGACGTATGGTCTTGTCCCATACCGAAGAACCGAAAGTATTTAACTCTGCCATGGCTTCAGCATAGTTTAAAAGAACTTCGGCATAGCGTATTAATGGGATAGAATTATAGTTTTCGGCTTTTCCATCCAGACCAGAATCATCCAGTGTATATTTTATGGGCTGGTAACCGGTGGTAGTATAACCGAAATCAGGTGCCGCAGCAGTGCCATTGCTGCGTTTATATCCTGCAAGACGGATAGTCTGCCCGAGCCTCTTATCACGATTTTGGGTCTCCTGCATAAAAGTCATTGTTTCAAATCCCGGCTGCTCAGTAAACCGCGTACCGTCCAGCATCGGATACGAGTTGATAAAACTTTTGGTAAGACTCCACCTCGATCCGTAAGTGGCACTCGTAAACCACCAGTTGGCCGAATGCCAACGGCGTAGGCTATTGTTATAGACCGTCGCCAGCATAACCTCGTCGGTTTGCGGGTTTTCACTGATAAAAAGGCTTCGGTAATCACTGGCAGAATTGCCGGTATTCCGCAATTTATACATACCGCTATTCATCACTTTTTCAGCAGCATCGGCAGCACGTGTAAACCAAATATCAGCCTGATCTTTCAAGTTTAACTGAGGGTGATATTTTCTTATCGAGCCCTCAAAAAGGCATATCCTGGATTTCATTGCCAAGGCTACATTGCGTGTAATCCGTGACGAGCTTGTATTTTTCGCTACCCGTAAATTTTCACAGGCAAAATCCAAATCTGCCAATACAGAATCCATGACCAATGTGCGAGGATCACGAGCTTTGTAAATAGCGGGGTCATCATCAGCTAAGGTATTGCTGTACCAGGGCACATCGCCAAATTTCTTGACCATATTGAAATAGAACCAGGCCCGGAAAAAGCGTGCCAGGCCCTGATAATGATCCCGGGCTTCCTGTGATATGGAAGGGTTATTAAAATTCTCCAAAAAATAATTGATGTTGCGCAGTGGCCCCCAGTCCCAACCCGAAGTCTGATTGGATTCGAACCCATTCTGGATGTATACATTAATTGAACTCACAGCGCCATAATCCGACATGTTGTCGCTACTAAAAACATCCTTATATACCTGATCTGCCTGGGGCATAATCTGCGTGGCAGCGTAAAAAGAATTGGTATATAATTCAAGTCCTTTCTCACTGTTGAAGACCGTCTCAGGTGTCATCTTGTCTACCGGACTCAGGTCAAATAACTTTTCACATCCTGTCAAAAAAGGAATTAGAAGTATAAACAAATATATTTTCTTCATCTTTATCGATTTAATTTTGAATTGATTACTGCATTAAAATGTAATATCTAAACCAAACGTAAAACTCCGCAGCATCGGGTAACGATAGCCATTACCATTTTTTTCGTTGATTTCGGGATCGGCACCTTCGATGACTTCCGGATCAAAATTCCGCGTCACCTTATACATAGGCGAATAGGTCCATAGATTTTGTGCATTGAGGAAAAGTCTTGCCTGAGATAACTTGACACGTTCCATCCAACCCTTCGGAATAGTATAGCCAATGGTCAGATTTTTCAACCGGATATAACTTGCATCTTGCAGATAACGCGTCTGCTCAACGCGTAATGTCCCCGTAGCATTTTGGGCAAGATAGCCCCGGTACCTCGGGAAATAAGCATCGGGATTTTCAGGTGACCATGCATTATCAATGGTGTGTTGTGGCAAAAATCCATAGGGACGGTTATACTGTCCCCAAAAATATCCAGCTTCGGTTCCGGGCCACCAGTCACGTTTGCCGATCCCTTGAAAAAATGCGTCTAATGAAAAACCGTTCCAGTTTAGCCCGATATTTAAACCGTAAGTGTAGCGGACCTCACTATTTCCGATAATAGACCGATCACCCGGATTATCTATAGTATTCTCCCCATTATTAATAACGCCGTCGCCATTTAAATCTTTAAATTTCACATCTCCGGGCAGATAGTTGTTTCCACTGGAGGTACGGAGAAAGTTCTGGTTGGCATGATTACGGATCTCTTCAATATTCTGAAAAAGTCCCTCGGTGGTATATCCCCAGATTTCGCCGAGTCTCATACCCACGTAGTAGGTATTGTTAAGACTTCCGGTGGGATTGTTGAACTTTGTAATCCGGGCCCGCTGATCCGCCAGTACCAGGCGGAGATTATAACCCAATGGCTTATTGGCACCGATTTGATCCTTCCAGTTCAGGGAAAGCTCCCAGCCTTTGGTTTCAAGATCAGCATTATTGCCCTTGGGCACAGTAGCACCAAAGGTACGCGGCAGTGGCTGCAGTGCAGTGAACATATCGGTAGTGCGACGGCTGTACCAGTCAAACACAATTCCTAAACGGTTACGGAGCATCGTCATATCAATACCCAAGTCCAATGTCGTCGATGTTTCCCAAGTGAGTTTGTTGGGCAATACCGCAGGCTGGCTGATCTGAGAAGGGAACACACCGTCGAGCAACATGGGGGAACGCGTTGCGCCCAATGTGGTCAGAAAGAGATACTCATCGATATCACCATTTGGCATACTGCCATAGGAAGCCCTTAACTTCAATTCATTCAACCAGCTTTTTGCAGGTTTCAAAAACTGTTCTTCCGAAACCCTCCAGCCGGCAGACGCAGAAGGGAAGAAAGCGAAGCGCTGATCCTTCGGAAAGCGTGAGGATCCATCATAGCGACCATTGAACTCGAAGAGGTATCTATTATCAAAAATGTAGTTCAATCGATAAAACGCACCAAAAATAGCCCAGTCCGCGCCGCCACCTGTGCTGGTATAATTGAGACCATCCATTAAACTAAAATCCGGAAGTTCGGGATTTAACAAACCATCTCTTTGAAAGCGATTCTTTCTGGTTCGCGAATATTCGAGGTTGTAGCCCAATAAACCTTTGAAGGAATGCTTACCCCAGTCCTGACGGTAATCTCCGTAAATATTATTTGCAAAGTAACGCTCTTCTTTTTGATCTTCACGTAGAAAGTTGTTACCAGCAGTTTCCATTACCCCGGGACTATTGCTATAAGTAATGGGATACAATTGGGTATTGACCTTTCCACTGCGCTGCATATAGGTGAAGTCGGCATTGATATTAATCCTTTTATCCAAAAAAGTACTTTTAAGCCCCACTGTATTGCGCAACATGTTTTCCTTTTCCTTGCGCGAGCTATTTGCTGTCTCATAATCGCCTAGGGTAAAAGCGGCATGTTGTGTAAGGCTACCATCTGGGTTTCGCAAAACTGCCATCGGAAATCCTTGGTCAGCAATATTGCGTAGCACCTGATTCTGATAAATTGAGCTCATCGGTTCACGGTAGTCGTAGGCAGAGAAATCCAGGTTATTGGACAGGCTTAACCATTTGTTCAGCTTGATCTCCCCTTTCGCACGGAAGTTATACTTATTGAAATCATCAGGATTATAACGATATACACCGGCTTGTTTGTAATAACGACCAGAAATATAGTAACTCAGATTCTCGGTCCCTTTCGAAATACTGATATTCTGTTCCAAAGACGGCGTAATCCCCTTGTAAAGCTCCTTCAGCCAATTCGTTTTGCCGAAATAGAGATAACGTCCATTAGCAGGGTTCAGGCCTGTTTCAGGTAGTCCCAATTGTGGGTTTTCACTTCTGTATTTCAAAGAGTCGAGGTAGCTCAAGGAAAAAGGAAATGCATTGTTTACTCCTGTTGGATTTGACGAATAATCGTTCCAACCGCGAAAAGACTCCAGAAACATTTTGGCCCATGTATAGCCATCCCACACCATATCCGGTTTTGTAGTCTGCTCATTTATGGTATAGCTGCTATTAAAGCGTACGCTTGTAGTTCCGTTTTTCGATGATTTGGTGGTGATCAAAACCACACCAAAAGCACCACGAGCTCCATAAATAGCGGCAGATGCGGCATCTTTAAGAACCGTAACACTTTCAATATCGTTGGGATTAAGCAGGTTAGGATCACCAGCAACACCGTCGATCATAACCAATGTGCTTCCACCACTCAACGAAGTTGTCCCACGTACATTGTAGGTAGCTCCCCGTGTGGGTTTACCATCGGTCATTCGGATATTGAGATTAGGGATAACTCCCTGAAGACCCCGCGTAGTGCTCGGCATAGGTCTATTTTCAAATACTTCGGCACCGACCTGATCGACGGCACCGGTCAGGTTTACTTTTTTCTGCGCGCCGTAGCCCACAATAACCAGTTCCTCAAGTTGCTGCTGGTCTGGTTGGAGGCGGGCCGTGATAAGCGTCCTTCCGCGGACGGGTTCCTCCATTGTTACAAAGCCGACATAGGAAATCTCCAGAACCGCAGCTTCATCAACATTGTCTAGCACAAACCGACCGTCATTTCCTGTACTGGTAATTATATTGGTTCCCTTCACTTTTACACTGGCAGCACTCAGGGGCTTGTCCCTGGCATCTAAGATCTGCCCATTGATCTTTATTTTAACAAGGGTATTCAAATCGGAGCTATTAATTGAATCTTTTCCTCTCCGGATCACGATCGTGTTGTCGCTTATGGCAAAATCTAGCCCCTGGCCAGATAATGATCGGGTTAGCACGGTGTTGACATCTTGCGCTATAAAGTCGACACGGATTTTATTGTTCTTCTTTTCAAGTAGGTCTGATTTGTACACCACATTATACCCGGTCTGCCGTTTAATTTCACTAAACAGCTCTTTAAGATTTAGGGCTTTGTTTCGAATCGTCAATTGCTGAGCGAATCCAGAAGCACTGACCTGCAGGATAAAAGCAAATAAAAAGAATGTTGTTAATTTCATAACCAATAGGATTTTCCTGGTCGCACATAATAACCTTATGCCCTCTTTGAAAGCATTATTTTTCATACATTTGAATACATTTGGGTTTTAAACTAGATTTCCGAAAGATTTCAATCTGGGTTAACCAGATATAAGTGATACCTAAATGAATAGCGTGTCCTGACCGCGAATCGGGGCACGCATCATTTTCTATCACCGCAGCGTTCAAGAGGGTGGTTTTTTAAACATTTGTATTGGATTTATTGTGATTATTTGTTTCATATTTTCCGATGGATACCAGACATTATTTGGTCACGATAATTCTACGCCCGTTGATACGAAAGCGAACCTCTCCGGTGAGTTCCAGTTTCTCGAGCACTTTCGAAATCTCTGAAAAACGGCTGACTGCCCCACCAAAACGCGTAGCGGGATCAACCTGCTCGTAGGAAACATTGACATTATACCAGCGTGCAATTTTATTCATAATACTTTCGAGCGATTCATCTGTAAAGACAAATTCACCGTTTTTCCAGGCCACACTTTCTTGGGTATCCACTTGCCGCACCTTGGCCTTACCATGTCCCGATTCATACTCCTGCCCCGGTTTGAGTAGCAGCGGTTGGTCACCATTGTTCGAATTGACACGGATTGCGCCTTCCAGAAGTGTGGTCTTGTGAAGCTTGTCATCAGGATAACTGTTGACGTTAAAATGAGTACCAAGGACGGAAATTTTCTGGTCTAAAGTCTGTAGAATAAATGGCTTCGCAGGATCTTTGGCTACTTCAAAATAGGCCTCCCCGACAAGCTCAACAGTCCGTTCTGTTTTTGCAAACCGTACGGGATACTTTAATACTGAAGCAGCATTAAGCCATACATGCGTGCCGTCCGGCAGAATGACCTGGAACTGCCCTCCTCTAGGCGTCTCTATGGCGTTATACTGATCTGATAGCTTACCACTACCTAGATAGTTATCAGAAACCGTATATAGCAATTGCCCATCAACCGATTGACTGATGACAACGCCAGCATCGTTTGCCAATGTTCCATTCCCGGCATCAGCAAGGGATAGCTTCTTACCATTGGACAAGGTCAGGAATGCCCGGTTTCCGCCTGGAACAATCTTATTATCTACAGCTGTTTGATTGATTGGAATACTTAAATTATGCTGATAGAGCAGCCATGTTATTGTGACAACCAACAATATTGCAGCTGCAGCTGCAATACGTTTCCACAAAACCACTTTTGGGGGTTTAGATACGGTGTTTAGCCGCCGCCATACGGAGTCAAGATTCTCCTCCAATTCCTCATCGGAAATATCAGCGGATCCTGCTTCCATACGCTCACGATACCATGCTTCAAGAATTTCTAGCTCTTTTGGGCTGATTGTTCCTTTATTATACTTTTCAAGTAACAGCTCTGCTTCTCGGTCTTTCATATGTGGTTTATATCGGTTTTTAGATATAAGACGAATGAAACCTAATCTGGTGTAAGAAAAAAAATAAAAAATTTAAAATAAGTGCAAAATCATCAGCAATGAAGTGATTTTGGGGCGGAGTATCTTAAGCGCATTGTTAATCTGTTTTTTGACCGTATGGTCTGAAATATTCAATTGTGCCGCAATTTCCTTGTGCGAAAGGTTATCACGACGGCTTAGCTCAAAAATCTCACGCATCTTGGGTGGCAGTGCTGCCACTTCCCGGTCCAGCAAATTAACGAGCTCGTTAAAAAGCACCTGTCGCTCCGTGTAAGGTATGGAACATTCAATATAGTGTTGCAATGAATCCAGGTAATTGCCCACAAATCTATTTCTTGCAATATGATCTAATATGCGATTTCTTAGTGCTCCATTTAAATAGGCCGATAAACTCCTGTTGATCGTAATAGTCTCTCGTCTCACCCAGAGCGTCAGAAAAAGATCATGGATCACATCATTTACTTCTTCTTTCTTCTCCAGAACTTTCAACGCATGTCTATATAACGGTGCCTTATACCGATTGTAAATTTCGGTATAAGCCTGATGTGAGCCTGCCCGCAGGTGCTCAATCAATTGTTCGTCAGCGATAGATTCATACTTGGTCATTTTTAATTGCTTAGGGCTATCTAAATATAGTAATTACTTCCCGGATTAATTAATGTCTCCGTAATCGGGGAACGTTCCAATATATAAATAAAGAGGCTTAAACCTGATATAAAAGAAAAAAAATCATAATTTCTTAATATATTATTATCGAACACCTACCGTTTAGAAAGGCATTTTAGCAAATTAGAGGTTGAGGATTTTAGAAGAAGAAATTAACAGTTTTTCTTTGTCCAATCTTGCTGTATAAAAATGACCAGATCTCCTTTCTGACTAGAATAACTATTCACACAATAAATCACCTGATAATGAAAAGACATAAAATTGATATTTTAGGCGCAGTATTTATTGCTTTAAGGCAATTATAATTATTAAATGTAAATGGTAAATAAGAATGCAGCATAATTGGTAAGTTGGAGTGGTTCTTCGCCAATTTTGATGCAATTATCCAGTTTTTGAAAGACAAACTTTTCTTCTAAGTAACTCAAAGCCACATCTACCATACATCTCACGTTTTTTATTTTTTAACCTGTTTACATTTCCTTCTACCAGGCCATTCGTCCAATTATAGCTTATGGCATTCTTTACCGCAAGTATATCCTTTTTCAATCCCTTACAAAAGCTGTCAATTCTACTTCGGCCAATAGATCGGAGATATTCAAACCAGATGTCCAATCGATCGGGACAACCTCCTTTTAGAACATTTCTAAAGTCTACGAAAAGCGTACGAAAACTGGATAAAAGTGGAACCTCACTTACCAGTTTGTCAACAATTTCCTTTTCCTTTGAGCATTCTCCCGTATCCTCTGAAACTCCATATTCTGGATTTGTTACATAAATTGACAGCGTTTTTGGCAAAGGGATAGAATAAGGTCCAATTTTAGGTTTATTGACCTTTAATGGCTCCGGGTACGTCCTATTCCATTTATGTTCATAGTGGGGAAAATTCAAATAAAACCATCTTGTAAAAGATCGTTCACAACAGTTTAAGCCTATGCTCTTTAGAGACCTGAACATGGCCGTAGGATTGATTTCCAAACTGCACATGTGCTTAATTTCGTCCATATATATTTCATAATGTACGCGCGTACTTCTTGCTGCTGAAGGCATTCCCTGTTCCAGATGTTTTTTTACAGTGCGCCGGTTCGTTTGGGTTTTTCGAGCGATTTCAGAAATACTGTGTCCGTCTTTTTTCATTTCGATCATCTGGGAAAGCTTCTCTTTTTTTTGAACCATTACGGAGGACATCGCCTGCTTAACATTGCCCTTGGCGTATAAGGTTTCTTTAGCTGCTTTATCAATGGGCCTCCTTGATTCGGATCTCTCATAAATACTTTTGGAGATTTTCTTCAAATGAATATATTCCTGCCTGATCTCCTCTTGTATAGCATCTCCGAGATTTTTCACCAAATGGAACCTATCAGCTATTTGTTTTGCCTCAGGGATAGCTCTCTTGATGGCACTGGAATAAACTGTGGACCGATCTCTGGTTACGTATTTGATTTCTTTATGATCCGACAGCCATTCCACAACATCACTGGAATCCCTGCTGTTCAGTAGGTCTATGGGCCGTCCTGTCTCGGCATTAACGATAATTGTACCATAATTCATTCCCTTTCTCTTTGCCCAATCGTCTATTCCGATGCAGAGCAATTTGTCGTTTGTTGGCATCGCCATGGATTTGACCATTCTAAGACAAGTACTACTACTGATAGGGATATTCATTATTCTGGAAAAATAGGCCCCTTTATTGGACGATACCTCAAGAAGGAACTTCTTTAAATGTTCTGAAGCCCTGATCGTACGTCTGGAATAAGGCTTTGTCAAGCCGTCACACCGTTCCGAAAATATCCGCCTTTCACAGGAGGAATTTTTGCAGGCAAAGCGCCGTACCTCAAGCCTAATGAGAATTGCGATTGCTGCCCAGGGCAGGTCCGCGAGTGTTCGCACATAAGAGGAACGCACGTTGCAACTGCTTTTCATACAACTCGGGCATTTGGAGCGTGTTCCCGTTCTTTTTGCAAATAGACGTATGGTTGTACCTTGTATTTCCGAGCGATAGATCTTAATTTTCCGGGCACCATAAAATAAACCTACAATTTTTAAGTTAAAAATATTGGATGGATTCAATCTTAAAGAGTTTGATTATCAATTCTTTAAGATACAAAAAAGGCATTAGCAAAACAACTTTAAAATGATTTATTTTGCTGAAAATAAGATAGTTAACATGAATTATAGAGAATTATTAAGTGCATCAAAATTGGTGAAGAACCCAGAGAACTACCGATATTCTTTTCATTGTATGTACGTGGCAGTGTTTGGCGTTCATTGGCAGTGTTTGGCGGTGTACGAGCGTGCAATGCTTTCGTAAAGAGGACTTTACTTTGTAGAAAGATATTTTATTAACGGATTTATGCAAAATCGGATAGACAAAATGGACTTTAACAGCGACGGCTTCGAGCCGTTTTTCCCTGTTAAAATCAATCCGACCCGTAGGGCGGATTTTTGTGTTCAACAGAACACGGAAAGTTGTGCTTTGAGCATCTCGAAAACTTTTCGGATGCTTAAAACAACTTGCCCTTGCAGGGAGCAGAAAACGTCCTCCGAAGCCGGCGTTTTTGTGTGGATTAAAATGGATTAGTGATGAATGAGAACAGCAAAAAGCAGTTAAAAAAGACGGGGGGACCGCTTAAAAACGACCCTGCGAAAATCCGCTACACGATTTCCTTTAATCAGGAAGAACACGCCCGTTTTCTTGCCCTGTTTGATAAATCGGGTATGCAGGTAAAAGCACATTTTATAAAGTCTTGCATCTTCAATAAGACGATAAAATCGGTGCATATTGACATAGGAACAGTTGATTTCTATATGCGACAGACTTCGTTTCACAGTCAATTCCGCTCAATCGGGGTAAACTATAATCAGATTGTAAAGCTATTGTACAAGAGTTTTTCCGAGAAAAAAGCATCGGCATACCTGTACAAATTGGAAAAGCAGACGGCAGAAATGGTCGAATTGTTCAAAAAAGTGGTGGAGATAACGGAGGAATTTGATAAAAAACACCTCAAATAACAGCCTTAAAAATGATAGCGAAAATCGGGAGAAGTGCAAATTTGTACGGTGCATCGGCGTACAATAATCTGAAAGTTGAAAAGGAAAACGGGCAAATCCTGTTTGCCAATAAGATGATTGAAACGTCCGACGGGCAATATTCCGTTGCACAATTAGCCCAATCTTTTACTCCTTATCTGTTGGCAAACCTCAGTACCGAGAAACATACATTGCATATTTCTTTAAATCCCGACCCGAAAGATAAGGTTAGCGATGAAACTTACAGGGAAATGGCAGAGCAATATATGAGGGAATTGGGGTACGGCGACCAGCCTTTTGTCGTATTCAAGCATACGGATATAGACCGCTCCCACATTCATATCGTATCGGTTTGCGTGGACGAAAACGGTAAAAAAATCTCTGACAAATTTGAAAAAATGCGGTCAATGAATATCTGTCGTGAACTTGAAAAGCAATACAATCTCATACCAGCTACGGACAAGGAACACCAGCAGAACAATAAGATTTTTAAGCCTGTGGATTATAAAGCAGGCGATGTAAAAAGTCAGATAGCTTCCGTAGTTCGGCATTTGCCAAACTACTATCAATTTCAGACTTTGGGAGAATACAATGCTTTGCTTTCCTTGTTCAATATTACCACCGAAAAAGTCGAGGGCGAGTTGCAAGGACAGCACCGAGAGGGGTTGTTATACATTCCGTTGAATGAGCAGGTCGAAAGAGCAGGAAACCCGTTTAAGGCTTCCTTGTTCGGGAAAAATGCGGGACTTCCTGCATTGAAATCGCATATCGAGATATGCAATATGAAGCTGAAAGACCACCCAAACAAACAGACGTTAAAAGCAGCCGTAACGATTGCCCTGCAATCTACGGCTAATGAATTGAGCTTTAAAAAACAGTTGGGCGAGCAAGGTATTAATGTAGTGGTTCGCAGAAACGACACAGGACGTATTTACGGTATGACGTTCATTGACCACAATTCCAAAACCGTATGGAACGGCTCACGATTAGCAAAGGAACTTTCTGCCAACGTCTTTAATGATTATTGGAACAATAACATTAAGCCCGACATCAAAGAGCCTGACGAACCACAAGAAAAAAAATCCATAACAAATAATGCGGATCTTCCTATGGAAGAATTGCATCATTTGTTTGACTTAGACATTCCTGATAAAAAAGACAGTGGTTTAATCGAAGCCTTTGGCGGTTTGCTTATTCCTGAAGCACAAGGCGAGGATTATGAGGAGCAAGACTTCGCCAATAAAATGAAGAAAAAGCATAAACGCAAAAGACGTTTATAACAACATTCAGCCAAATACCGCCATTGACTGCCATAATCTTATAGCTACGCTATACAGCCTATAAATTCACGCCCGAACATTTAAAATTTTTAAAAATGCAGGGAGAAGACGATTTAAGAGGCTTAGCCAAGATAATGGCTTTTATGCGAGCATTAAGCATCATTATAGTATTGATGCACTTGTATTGGTTCTGTTACGGGTTCTTTATACACCGTGGCTGGACATTGGAAATCATCAACAAAATATTAGGGAATTTCAACCGGACGGCAGGACTATTTGAACACACCTTATATACCAAAGTTTTTGCTTTGATATTGCTGACTTTGAGCTGTTTGGGTACTAAAGGAGTTAAGAATGAATAGATTACTTGGGGAAAAATATATGTTGCTTTAGGTATTGGCTTCGTTTTATTCTTTTTAAATTTTCCATTGCTAAAGCTACCACTAAACACCGCTACATTTCTTTATATCCTAACCACAGGTTTAGGCTATATCGCTTTAATGGTTGCAGGGGTTTGGATGAGCCGTTTGCTTCGTAGCAATTTAATGGACGACGTTTTCAATAATGAGAATGAAAGCTTCCAGCAGGAAACCAAATTAATGCAAAATGAATACTCGGTTAATCTGCCTACGAAATTTTACTATAAAAACAAATGGAATGACGGCTGGATAAACATTGTAAACCCATTTAGGGCAACGATTGTACTCGGAACCCCCGGTTCCGGTAAATCTTATGCTATTGTAAACTACTATATCAAACAGCAGATTGAGAAAGGCTTCTCAATGTACATTTATGATTTTAAGTTTGATGACCTTTCCACGATTGCCTACAATCACTTATTAAAGAACGGGGATAAATACAAAGTACAGCCAAAATTTTATGTGATAAATTTTGACGACCCTCGCAAGAGCCACCGTTGCAACCCACTCAATCCCGACTTTATGACCGACATCAGCGATGCCTATGAAGCAGCATATACCATAATGTTAAACCTCAACAGGTCGTGGATACAGAAGCAAGGAGATTTCTTCGTGGAAAGCCCGATTATTCTATTAGCAGCTATTATTTGGTATTTAAAAATCTATGATAACGGAAAGTATTGTACCTTTCCACACGGCATTGAGTTACTGAATAAAAAGTACGCAGACGTATTTACGATTTTAAATTCTTATCCTGATTTAGAGAACTATTTATCTCCCTTTATGGATGCTTGGCAGGGAGGCGCACAAGACCAATTACAGGGAAAGATTGCATCAGCTAAAATACCTTTGTCAAGAATGATTAGCCCACAGTTGTATTGGGTAATGACAGGCGATGATTTTTCATTAGACATAAATAACCCACGTGAGCCTAAAATCCTTTGTGTAGGAAACAACCCCGACAGGCAAAATATTTATTCGGCGGCTTTGGGTTTGTACAATTCCCGAATTGTCAAACTCATTAATAAAAAAGGACAATTAAAGAGTTCTGTCATTATAGACGAGTTACCGACAATTTATTTTAGAGGCTTGGACAATCTTATTGCAACGGCGAGAAGTAATAAGGTAGCGGTTTGCTTAGGCTTTCAGGATTTTTCCCAATTAATTCGTGACTATGGAGATAAGGAAGCTAAGGTAATTCAGAACACGGTCGGTAATATTTTTAGCGGTCAGGTCGTGGGCGAAACGGCAAAGAGCCTGTCAGAACGCTTTGGGAAAGTATTACAGAAACGCCAAAGTATGACGATTAACCGAAATGACAAATCAACTTCAATTTCTACCCAATTAGACAGTCTTATTCCAGCTTCAAAAATCAGTACACTTACACAAGGTATGTTTGTCGGTTCAGTGTCCGATAACTTTGACGAACGTATAGAACAAAAGATATTTCACGCAGAAATTGTAGTAGATAACGAGAAAGTTGCTGCCGAAACAAAAGCGTACCAGAAGATACCGGAAATTTTATCCTTTGTCGATGAAAGCGGAGTAGATAATATGAAACGGGATATTGAGAACAATTATCGTCAGATAAAATTAGACATTGTTCTTATCGTGGAAAGTGAAATGGAGCGTATAAAGAACGACCCGAATTTACAGCATTTGATACAGGAGGGATAATATTGAATTTTTAAATCATTTATTTTGAAATATTTTAAATTACAGCGTCTTATAAAAGAGAGCAGACTTTTTTATTAACTTTGTTAAGTGAAAAAAATGTTTTCAATATTATTATTGTCTGTGTATTTAATTTCGACAACTGAATTAGGTCAGTTATTGAAGTTTCCTATACTTATAGAGCATTATTTCGATCACAAAGAAAAAAATCCGGAGGTTACTGTTTTGCAATTTTTGGAAGTTCATTACGCCGGGAACCATCTGGAAAACCATCCACACGATGACGATTATGAACAAGACAAACAATTACCGTTTATCGTACATATCAATGTTTTATATATCAGTTTTGTACTTGCCCCCCCTTTTAGTTTTGATATAGAAACCAAAAAACTTGTAGGCAAAGAACCCAAAACCTTGCCTTTGGACGATACATTTTCTGATAACAATTACCTTTCTGCCATCTGGAAACCGCCGAAATTCTGTTAATCTTTTTTGATTTCCAGGATGAATCCTTTCATCGTGCATTTGCTGTTTGATAATACTTTCATTCGGGCAGTCTGTGTATTTTGTGTCCGCCTGTAGGATTGATTATGTATTGAAAACGTCAAATCTCTTTATTTATCATTTACGATTAACAGAATAAATTATGCTTACAAAAATCATTGAGTTTTCTGTAAAGAACAAACTCATTATAGTATTATTGATTCTTGGTTTAATCGGCATTGGCTCTTATCAGGTAAGCAAATTACCGATTGATGCTGTGCCGGACATTACCAATAATCAGGTGCAGGTTATTACAATCGCTCCGTCTTTTGGGGCAACCGATATCGAACGTCTGGTTACTTTCCCAATTGAACAGGCGAACTCCAATATTTCCGGACTCAAAGAAATCCGCAGTTTCTCCCGTTTCGGATTGTCCTTGGTTACCATTGTTTTTGATGATGGTATTGATGTGTATTGGGCAAGACAACAAGTGGCAGAGCGGCTGCAACAGGTTCAGAATGAAATTCCGCAAGGTATCGGAACACCCCAATTAGGGCCGATTTCTACCGGTTTGGGCGAAATCTATCAATATGTCGTTCGTCCTAAAAAAGGTTTTGAACAAAAATACGACGTTACGGAACTCCGTACCATTCAGGATTGGATTGTGCGTCGACAGCTACTTCAGGTCAAAGGCGTAGCGGAAGTCAGCAGTTTTGGCGGTAAATTGAAGCAATACGAGATTGCCGTGAATCCCAACCGACTCAATGCTTATGGCATTACCATCAATGATGTTTTTGATGCACTGAATGCCAATAATCAGAACACCGGCGGTGCTTATATCGAAAAAGGGCCAACTGTTCTCTACATCCGGAGCGAAGGTTTGGTGGGCAATATTGAGGATATTCAAAACATTTCCATTACAAACAAAAATAATGATGTACCATTGTTTATCCGCGATGTAGCCGATGTAAAAATTGGCTATGCCACCCGTTACGGAGCGATGACCTATAACGATCAGGGCGAAGTTTCCGGTGCGGTGGTAATGATGCTGAAAGGTGCCAACAGCAGTCAGGTCATCAAAGATGTAAAAGCCAAAGTGGCTCAAATCCAGAAAACTCTGCCCGAAGGCGTGGTGATAGAACCCTTTCTTGACCGTACCAAAATGGTGAATAACGCCATCAGCACGGTTGAGAGAAACCTTCTGGAAGGTGCTTTAATCGTGGTATTTGTCCTCGTTTTATTTCTCGGAAATTTCAGAGCCGGCTTACTCGTGGCTTCGGTGATCCCACTGGCAATGCTTTTTGCCATTTGTATGATGAACCTTTTCGGGGTGAGCGGCAATCTGATGAGTTTGGGTGCACTGGATTTTGGATTAATCATCGACGGAGCGGTCATTATTGTAGAAGCCGTCCTGCATCAGTTATCCCTCAATCCTAAGTTCAAGAGCCTGCTGAAAATTCCGTCCAATGATATGGATAGTGTAGTTACAGAATCTGCCGGAAGAATGATGAACAGTGCAGTTTTCGGACAAATTATCATCTTCATTGTGTACATTCCGATCCTAACATTGCAAGGGATTGAAGGGAAAATGTTTCGCCCGATGGCAGAAACGGTGGCGTTTGCATTATTAGGTGCATTTCTGCTTTCCCTAACCTACATTCCGATGATGAGTTCGGTTTTGTTGAAGAAAAGAAGTTTAAAACCTTCGTGGTCGGACAGGGTAATGAAGAAAGTAGAAGCGCTTTATTTGAAAACCTTGCTGAAAGTTTTACGCATTCCGAAAACCATTTTTACCATAATCGGGATATTGTTCATCACGGCAATAATTCTGCTAAGCAGAATGGGCGGCGAATTTATTCCGTCTTTGGAAGAAGGTGATTTTGCGGTGGATACCCGCGTTTTACCGGGCAGCAACCTTACCACCACGATTGAAAGTACGCAAAAAGCAGCCCATATCTTAAAAACCCGTTTCCCCGAAGTGGAAAAAGTGGTCACCAAGATAGGAAGTGGAGAAGTGCCTACCGATCCGATGCCAATGGATGCTTCGGATATGATGGTCATTCTGAAAGACAAAAAAGAATGGACTTCCGCCAAAACGTTTCCCGAATTATCAGAAAAAATGAGCAAAGCACTGGAAGATGTGCCCGGTATTACAGTTGGTTTTCAGTATCCGGTAGCGATGCGTTTTAATGAACTGATGACCGGTGCAAGACAGGATGTGGTCATCAAAATCTTTGGCGATAATCTGGATTCTTTGGTTCAAAATGCCAACCAACTCGGTAAAATCATTGAAACGGTAAAAGGTACACAAAACCTTTATATAGAACCGGTTTCCGGGCTTCCGCAGGTGGTGGTAAAATACAATCGTCCCCTGATTGCTCAGTATCATCTTTCTGTTGCAGCTGTCAATCGGGTGATTAATACCGCTTTTGCCGGACAGAGTACAGGTTTGTTTTTTGAAGGCGAAAAACGCTTTGATATGGTAGTACGCCTGAATGCCAGTGACCGAAAAAACATCAATGATATTCAAAATCTATTGGTTCCAACACCTGCAGGCAATCAGATCCCGCTCAATCAGCTGGCAACCGTAGATGTGGTTGAAGGTCCCAATCAAATTCAACGTGAAAATGCACAACGCCGTATTGTCGTCGGCTTCAACATCAAAGACCGTGATGTGCAAAGCATTGTGGAAGAATTGCAGGGTAAAGTGGACAAACAGATTAAACTTCCGGCCGGCTATTCTATTACGTATGGCGGTTCTTTTGAAAATCTGAACAACGCCAAACAACGGTTGATGATTGCCGTTCCGCTGGCATTGGCATTGATATTTGTCCTGTTGTTTATGGCGTTCAAGTCGATTAAAGAAAGTCTTCTGATTTACAGCGCCATTCCGTTGTCGGTCATCGGAGGTGTATTTATGTTGAATTTACGCGGAATGCCTTTCAGCATCAGTGCTGCCGTTGGTTTTATCGCTCTTTTTGGCGTAGCGGTTTTGAACGGTATTGTATTGATTTCAGAATTTAACCGACTACATAAAAACGGCATTAGAAATATCGTCAGAATTGTGATTGATGGCGGCGAAAGCCGATTGCGTCCGGTGTTGATGACCGCAGCCGTTGCCTCCCTCGGCTTTATCCCGATGGCAATAAGCACAGGTGCTGGCGCAGAAGTGCAGCGACCTTTGGCGACCGTGGTAATTGGCGGACTGATATTGGCCACTTTGCTCACCCTTTTTGTCCTACCGCTTTTATATGTCAATATCGAAAATGGATTTAAAATGAAAAAACCAAAATCCAAACATGTCGCCTCTGTTCTGTTGATTTTTATGCTGTTTTCAGGAATAAAAATGAAGGCACAAACCATAATTTCTTTAGATGAAGCCGTGCAAACAGCGTTGCAAAACAATCGCAACCTGAAAAACGAAAAACTGCGCTCGGATTATGCCAAAGCATTGATTAAAACTTCCAATGCCGATATTCCGCAAACCGCAGTTACGGTAGATTACGGACAAATAAATAGTGCATACAACGATATGAAATTCGGGATTTCGCAGAGCATCGCTTTTCCGACTGTGTATCAGAAACAGAAAAATTTGCATTACGAAGAATGGAAAAAAAGCCAGTTGAATGTTTCGCTTAAAGAATTTGAACTGAAAAAAGCCGTCAGCCAAAGTTATTTCCAGATGGTGTATTGGAAAGATAAGGAAAAATTGCTGAATGAAACGTTGCAACTGTACACCCAATTTTTAGACAAAGCCAGTTTGCGTTTAAAAGCAGGAGAAAGCAATATTCTGGAAAAAACAACGGCTTCCAACCAAAAATCGGCGATTGAGATTCAGTTGAAACAAGTGCAGCAGGAAATAAAAACCTTGCAGTTGCAGTTCAGTTGGTTGCTGAATTCCGAAACGGAATATCTTCCTTTGGAAAATTCCAGACCGGTTCTTTTGCTTCAGGAAAATGCTTCGCATCCCTTGTTACATGTATTGGAACAGCAAAAAACGGTTGCCGGCAAACAAACCGAAGTGGAAAAATCCAGACTTCTTCCGGGTTTGCAAATCGGTTATAATCTCAATTCGTTCAAAGGTATGGGACCTGATGATAAACTGTATTCTGCTACACCACAGTTTCATTCGGTGATGGTAGGTGTTGGCATTCCAATATTTTCAGGCGGACAAAAGGCAAGAATTCACGCTTCTAAAGTGGCGGAAAGCATTGCGGAAAACGATTGGCATAATACTGAATTTGCATTAGAGAAAAAACAGCAACAGCTCAAGCAAATGTATCAAACGAATCTCGAAATAATCAACCGTTACGAAACTGATGAACTGAAAAATGCAGACATCATTACCAAAACAGCACAGCAACAATTCATTAACGGAGAAATCAATTATCTGGAATTTGTAATGCTCGTCAATCAGGCAGTTTTGCTCAAAAGCAATTATGCAGATGCCCTATTGAAACTAAACGAAAGCGTTGTTGAACTGAATTATATCACGCTTCAGTAGTTGATGAACAGGATATTTTAAACAGTAAACAGAATTTTTCAAATCAATATATAATTAGACAAGAAAATGAAAATATTAAAATTATACGGTTCTTATTTTTTGGTCTTGATAGTACTGCTTTCCGCAGTTCAATGTCAACAAAAACAAGAAACCACCGCCACCAAAACTGCAAATCCGAAAGACGAAAACACGGTTATTTTCACCGATGCACAGTTACACAATACCCCCATTGAAACCGCGGAACTGTCGATGCAGCATATTTCCACCGTATTGAAACTCAACGGTAAAATTGATGTACCACCGCAAAATCTGGTTTCCGTAAGTACACCGCTGGGCGGCTATCTGAAAAGCACCCGCCTTTTGCCAGGAATGAAAGTAGTTAAATATCAGGTAATTGCCGTTATTGAAAATCCGCAGTTTGTACAGTTGCAGCAGGATTATCTGATGGCAAAATCCAAATACCACTTTGCCCAACTGGATTATAACCGACAAAATAAGCTCAACCAAAGCCAGGCAAGTAGTGATAAAGTGATGCAGCAGGCACAATCCATTATGAGCGATCAGCAAATTCTGATGAATTCCATTGCCCAGCAACTGAAGTTGGTCAACATAAATCCGGCTAAGATATCTGCCGGAAATATTCAGCAGAGCGTACCTGTCTATAGTACCATCAACGGTTTTGTGAGCAAGGTGAATGTGAATGTAGGCAAATATGTAACGTCTTCGGATGTGCTGTTTGAACTCATCAATCCTTCTGATATTCACCTCAATTTAAAAGTGTATGAAAAGGATTTGGAAATGCTGAAAACCGGGCAACAGATTGTGGCTTATACCAATGTAGATCCTTCAAAAAAATATGCCGGTGAAATTTTGCTGACGAGTAAAGATGTGGACGGAAGTGGCATTGCCGATGTGCATTGTCATTTTGAAAAATACGATCCGGCACTCATTCCCGGAATGTATATGAATGCCGAAGTGGAAACCGAAAATTCCTTTGCCAACGCCATTCCCGAAGAAAGTGTGGTGGATTTTGAAGGGAAAAATTTTGTTTTTGTAGAAGCCGGAAAACAAAGCTGGAAGATGATGCCGGTCACGTTAGGAATTTCTGAAAATAGCTATGTTGAGATCCTCAACTTTTCTGATTTCAAAGGCAAGAAAATCGTAACCAAAAATGCTTATACTTTATTGATGAAGCTGAAGAACACAAGCGAAGATGAAGATTAATAGTCAGATAAAATCTCATATAAATATTTAAAAAAATGAAAATTATAAAAGCAATCATTCCCCTATTACTGATTTTGCTGATTGGCATCCAGTTCTTTGGGGTAACGCCCAATACTTCTGCAATAGTGCCTGAAAGTGCCATAGAAAACCATTACAGCATTCCCTCAAATGTGCAGCAAATCCTGAAAACCAGTTGTTACGACTGCCATTCCAATAACACGGTTTATCCATCTTACAACAAGTTGCAACCCATCAAATGGTGGCTGGCAGAACATATCGCGGATGGAAAAAAACATCTGAATTTTGATGAATTTAATGCATATGCTACAGATCAGAAATTACGTAAGCTGGCTGAGATTGAGGAAACCGTAAATGCAGGAGAAATGCCATTGAAAAGTTATACCCTTATCCATAACAATGCAAAATTGTCGGATGAGCAGAAGCAGCAACTCCGGGATTGGGTCATTGCCACAAAAAAGGTAATCAATCGTAAAGCTATTAACCGATGAAGAGTGTTATTGTATTAATCCTGTTGTGCTTATCCCAATGGAGTGTGGCTCAAAGTGGGTTGCAGAACATTGCCCAAAAGCCGGCATCAGATTCTGTATCGGTATATCAATTCAAATATAAAAAGCTGATAGTACCATCTGTTTTTATTGGATATGGAATCCTAAGTCTGACTTCTGATGACCTGAAACAGTTGAACAACTCCACCAGATATGAAATTGGTGAGCATCAGCCGGATAAATCAAAACTGGATAATTATGCCCAATATTTACCGGCAGCATTGGTTTATGGATTAAATGCTATCGGAATTGAAGGAAAACATAATTTGAAAGACCGAAGTATTATTTTAGGCACATCACTGTTGATTTCAAGTGCTGTCGTATTACCTGCCAAGCATTTGGTAAAAGAAGAGCGACCCGATGGTTCCAATGCACTGTCATTTCCGTCCGGACACACGACGTTTGCCTTTGCAACTGCCCAGTTTATGTTTCGGGAATATCAGGATGAAAATATTTGGTTAAGTTTGACTGGTTATCCTATTGCTGTTTTTACGGGAGTTTATCGGATTTTGAATGATAAACATTGGGTGGGTGATGTGGTTGCAGGTGCCGGTATTGGTATTCTCTCCACAGAAGTTGCTTATTGGCTGTTCCCGAAAGTCAGTCAACTATTTTCAATAAATCATACCGAAAACAGTGCTCTTGTATATCCGTTTTATCAAAGTAAAACAATGGGATTAGGTTTGTCTCTAAACTTTTAAAATTATAAAAATGAAAAATATATATAAATTCATTGTCGTTCTCAGCATTGCCTTAGTGGCACTTGTTATGGAATTTATTCTAAAAGAACCCTATTATTCTAAAATCTTAATTACGGCAACCGGCATTTTGATGTCTATTGTTCTTCTGAAAGGAATGATCGACGTGCTTCGTTCCGGGAATTTTGGCGTGGATATTTTGGCGATTTCTGCCATTGCTGCAACCTTAGCTGTTGGTAATTATTGGGCGGCACTCATTATCCTCATTATGATTACCGGAGGTGATTCGTTGGAAGATTATGCCCAGAAAAAAGCCCGGAAAGATTTAAAATCATTGCTTGATAATACCCCCCGAATTGCTCATAAAAAAACAGGAAACGATTTAGATGACGTTCCTGTGGAGGATATTAAAATCGGTGACATCATCATCGTAAAACCCAAGGAAATTATTCCCGTGGACGGAATTTTACTGAGTTCAGAGGTGCTGCTGGACGAATCTTCGCTCACGGGCGAATCCAAACCCGTCAACAAAACCAAAGGCAACGGCTTATGGTCGGGTTCGGTGAATGGTTCGGGAGCCATTACCATTCAGGTTTCCAAACTCGCCAAAGAAAGCCAGTACCAGCAACTCGTGCAATTGGTGCATAATTCCGAAAAAGAGCCGGCACATTTTGTGCGAATGGCGGATCGGTACGCTTTGCCTTTTACCATCGTTGCTTTTTTAATTGCCGGAATTGCTTATTTGATTACCAAAGATCCCAACCGCATTGCCGAAGTGTTGGTGGTGGCTTCACCCTGCCCGCTGATTCTGGCGGCTCCCATTGCCCTGATAGCCGGAATGAGCCGTTCCAGCAGAAATGGGGTGGTGATAAAATCCGGGACTGTCATCGAAAAACTGGACAGAATGAAAGCCATCGCCTTCGATAAAACCGGAACTTTAACCAAAGGCGATCTTACTTTGGACGACATTATCCCGGAAAATCCTTATTCGAAAGACGAACTGATTGATTTTGTAGCCAGCGTGGAACAGCAATCTTCCCACGTTTTGGCGGTTTCGGTGATGAAATATATCGGCGATAAAACGATTCTTCTGGCAACAGATTTAAAGGAAATAGAAGGAAATGGTATTCAAGGAAAAGTTGATGGCAAACTGGTGAAAGTAGGTAAACTGAGTTTTGTAACGGCTGAACCCATTCAAATTAAAACGGAAAAAACCTCGTTGTTTGTTTCGGTGAATGACAAATATGTTGGGGAAATCACCTTTATCGATGAGGTGCGTCCCGAAGCCCGGCAAACCATTGCCCAATTAATAAAAATGGGTATCCAAAAAATTATGATGATTTCCGGCGACAAGCAAAGTATTTCTGAAAACATTGCCAAAGAAATTGGCATTACGGAAGTGCACGGTGGCTGTTTGCCGGAAGACAAACTGAAAATCCTGAAAAGTATGCCCGACGAATTTCGTCCTGTTGTAATGGTGGGTGATGGCGTGAACGATGCACCATCGTTGACCGTTGCCGATGTAGGCATTGCGATGGGTGCTAAAGGATCGAGTGCCGCGAGCGATTCGGCAGACGTCGTGATTTTAAGAGACAATCTGCAAAAAGTGAGTGATACTATTCTCATTTCCAAAGAAACGATGAAGATTGCCCGTCAATCCGTTTTTATTGGCATTGCCGTATGTACCGTGCTGATGCTGATTGCCGCTTTCGGTGTTTTACCGGCATTGATTGGGGCCGGATTGCAGGAAGTGGTGGATGTGATTTCCATTACCTCGGCATTAAGGGCTTTGAAGGACAGAACGTAACCACAACATTTGTTAATTGTCAGGAAAACCTTCAAAGGTCGCTGTTCAAGTAAAATAAAAACGTCCATAAAGACCGAAGGGCAAAACATCTATTATCTGGGTTACATCAGCGTCGATAATGACCTGTTGAAAGGCATAAAGGGTTGTTAAAAAGAATCGCTTCTAATTAAGCAATTTTAAAAGGGGATTGTCTCACAAGGACAGCCCCTTTTGTTTTGGTTTAGCGTGCTGTTTTCATAGCCTTACAGTTTTATCGGAATACCACTGTTACAAACGGCATCCACTAATCCAAGTATAAAATTCCTACTATCAAATGAGAACTTTTCACAGGTAAAACCCAAGCTGTGAAAGATTTATTTCCATTTCTGTTTGCCGGATAAATTTTATTCTTTAATTTTACATAACCAATTATGTAAATAGTTTTTACGGTAGTCCTTTAGTTTCTTGTCAACTATTTCAAGGACAAAAGGATCTTTAATACTAAATTCTTTTTTTCAATTTCCGTTAACTTCTATAAATAGATCATTCCAATGGTTCAATTAATTTAAAATGATCAGTGAAGTTATAGCTAAGCTTGTATGACAAATGCTCGTGAACCAAAACCATATGCAATTCATCTAAACTACTACTTTCATTATCCACGATGATTTCGAAATCAAGCAATTGATTAGTTTGAACAATCTCATCCTCATTTACTTCGTTGATTAAAGGAAATTCATTAAAAGTAATCCCATTCCATGTGGCACCATGGGCTTGCAATGGAAACTTATCGACTACCACGCCTATTGGTAAGTCGTCAAAGGCAGTATTTGTTTTTACGACCTTGTCGCTAACGATTTTCTTTGCCAATGCTTGGCACCACTTTATATAGTCCGGAATTCTTTGGTACGCATTACTCCAACCCTTAGAGCCACTACTGTATCCAACTGTCACATTGTCTCCATTAGACACTCCTTTCATGAAAACATGACCATTTGCATAATTTTTACTGTGGCTCTTTCTGATTGATGTCTCGGCGTTTGGCCCCGCGACTATCCTTTAAGATTCCCCACTATTAGCAGAACGATTTTGCATTCCAATATTAAAAAATTCGGGATTTTTTATGTCTGCTAACACTTTATTAAGTTGATATTTAGAAATGCGTTCATATTTGCCGATAGCAAAGCGCTCAATTAGCGAGTCATAGAATTGAGGCGTTTTTATTGAAGAATGAACAAACATCAGTTGGCTATCTTCGTCAAAATAAATCAAGAAAAAATAGTGTTTAACATTTATCAAATCATCTGATATAATCCATTTAGGTTTTTCTATCTCTTTGGTAATATATATAGCAGTATTTAACTCTTCGCTGATCGCATAATGGATTGTCTGGTGTCCAGAAATGTCTAAAGTATTGTTAAGCAACACTCCCTCCGCTTTGTAGACCTTAACATGGCAATAAGGATTAAGATTATAAAATGAAATCTGTTTTCCCTGATCCAGCTTCTAAAATGAAAGGAAAAAACGAGATAAAAGGTAAAGTATGTTAAGACTTTACCCTTTATTTATTAAATTTGCAGTAATGATTTACAAGGTAATCAAATGAAAGCAAGTGCAGTAAGCACCATTACTAAATCGTTACCGATAGCACTTCCGGTTCTTCTAAACTACTCTTTATTAGCCACTTTAGGCTATATTAATCTTTTTCTGTAAAAAAATGAACACTTTAGTGTAGTATTTATCGTATTCCAATATTTTAACCTATTATTTATTAACTTCACGCCATACTAGCAAAACAAATAACACCTTAATTTAATGAAGAGAATTTTATTACTTTTTACAATTTTTATTTTTATTGGAGGATGTAAAGATCAATATGAGATTATCCCCAAAGATCCAATTAAAGAGAAAATTGATTTATTGCGAGCCGACTTTCAAAAACAAACCAATTACAGTCAGGCAGATTCTAATTTTTTGATAGCCAATTTGAAGACTTCCATTAATTGGCAAAAAAACAAAATAGTCTCCGACGACACTATCTATGTTAAGGTAAATTTATTTGATCAAGTTCAATTGCTTTCAACTGATTCCTCCAAAGTTCCTATCGAAAATTTAGTATGGATAAAAGCTATAAAAACCAAAGATAAATGGAACTATATTTTAATAACCTTTATCCCAGAAAACACAAAAAAAGGTTATACAGGAACAATTATCTCAAAATCTATCCTGACAGGGAGACAATCAACAATCTTTTATAAAGAGGGGCACAAGATTCAACGCGAGGTGATAAGCATCAAAATTGCGAATGGTAAAAAAAGTACAGCTGAAAGAAAATGTGTATACGGTTATGTGAATGGTATATTAAATTACGTAAACTGCGAACCTCAAAGAACAGGGACGGATGATCCTGACCAAGGAGGTGGCCCTATAGATTATGAAACTTTAGATCCTTTTGGTGATGATGGAAGCGGTGCAGGTGGCAGTGGGACATCTGGAGAGGGAGACGCAGAAGCTGCTGTAAATGATTTTAATGAAAGAATTGATGACTCAAATCTTCCTGACTGTATGAAAAATGTTCTAGAAAGACTACAAATGCTTAAAGGCAATACAGTTGCAGATATTATTAACAAATTCTCAGGATATGTACCCGGATACAATTTGAATTTTAAAATGGTAAACCTATCTGATATATCTCAGGTTAGTGGCGTTGAAACAACAGTATCTAAAGCAGGATATGTCACAATAAACTTCAATAATAATCCAGATGTTGTACGGAATGTTACAGATCTAGCCGTAGCAACAACAATATTGCATGAATCTATACACGCTTTTATTGTCGCATGGGCAAAAGATGACCCAGTAAACAGTAAATTAGCGTATCCACAATTATTTGAAAAATATATACAACTATCTTTGAACGTAGATCAAAACAGCCTACAGCATGATATAATAACTAAAAACTTTATTACTGATATATCGACAAGTCTTAAAAGTTATGGTGAATTGATGGGATACAAATTGAATGGCACGTATTACGATGATTTAGCATGGAAAGGGCTGACCGGAACTAAGGCATTTAATAAATTGGACGATGAAACAAAAACTAGGATAACTAATACTATTAAAGCAGAACAATATGGAATTATTAAAGAGGGTACATCCAGAAAAGGTACAAAACTTGGCTGTTAAATTCTTGTTTTTATTTTTATCCGTAACATTGTTTTCCTGTATATCGATTAGGAAACGAGATGCCAATTATTTCAAAGGAAAAGACAGTGGGGGCTATAATATAAAATATTTAAAAGATAATAGAGATCTTGAAGGAATAATATCACTTCAGGGTGAGGTACGCATGGGAGGAAGTAATAAAATAGTACCAAATGCAGAAATTGAAGTTCGAGATACAAATAATAAATTAATTGCTAAAAAAACAGCTGATAGTAAAGGAAGATTTAAATTTACCATAAAAACTGAACCTACTGTCGGGAATATTAATATAAATGGATCCGATGGAAATTCATTAGGTGAACTTGAAATTGCTAAAGTTGATATGGGTCGATTTTATTCACAAGTAGAAATATCTGTGAAACTGTTTATTATAAATGGAGTTATGACAAGCACAGTCCCCCTTTCGAAAAAAGAGATTAAAGAAATCAAGAATCAAAATAATAAATAGATATAAATGAAACCAAACTCAACAAAAATTATTAATATTGAAATGAGTTAGATTTTAGAGGTAGGTACAAGCAAGTAAAAAAACAGCTTTTGGTGGTGCTAAAAATTTCATCTTGTTTACAACGGAACCTATTTATATAAAGAATGTTTGTTTATTATTTGAAATATAAAAAAGGTCCAAATTTTTAATGGCATTACGCATAAAGTTAAACTTTTGTGGTTTTAAAATTCTTCTTTTGCTTACACTCTTTAGCTGTTCCACAAAGAAGAATTATAATGACTGGGTTGATATAGACCAAAACAACTGCAGCAGCTATAGCCAACGAGGTAAAGGTTATACAGATGATGAGATATCGCCTTTAATAAAGGGCAAAGTGAGAATGTGTCATAATAATGAAAATGTTCCTTCTGCTAGAGTTTTCTTTCTTAGTTCAGAGAGTGATACAATTGGTACAGCCATCACAGATAAAAATGGAGAATTTTCGCTAACGATCCCATCCGAGGGATTGCTCCATGGAAAAATTATTGTAGATACATTTGGAACAGGGATGACTATCGAGCATGTTTACATTGCGCCAAATTTTAAAATCTACGCCTTAGACATAAAATTACCAAGGCAGCCTATGTATATTAATGAAATAGGTTCAAAAAAGGATCAGAAAAAATTGAGGAAAGAAGTTGAAAAAGCAAATGAAAAATATAGATAGGTGCTATAATTTGATCTGGGCTATTAAAATTTCTGTCTTTTTTTGGGCCTTTTGTTTCTCATCCTGTTTTGTCATCATACCCAAAACAGAAAACAATAACGTATCGGGCGGGTACGAAACTTCTAGCTATTTAGACGAGAACGATTCGCAAGACTCGGTAACGATTTCAGGCATTATCACTGAAGCTAAGACAAAAAGAAAGGTACCCAATGCCGAGATACGATTTTTAGACTCGGAAGGAAATACGCTCAAAAAAGTATCTTCAGACGCAGATGGATCATTCAGTACAAATCTGGCAAAACTCACAAAATTTGGAAGTATCGAAATTGATGGAAATAGTGCTGGTTTTCTTACGGTAGCAAACATAGACTTTGGTATTTTTGTCAATAATACCAGAATAAAAGCGAGACTATTCAAGTACGATTATTCTGCAACGGAGTTAGAATTTTACAAGAAAGAAGATCGAGACCAGCTAAAGCGAGAGATAGAAGAAATGAAAAAACAAAAGAGGTAACAGCATCGTACCACAAAGTGTATTAATTATAGAAATGTGGAGTCGAAAGGACTTCACATTTTTTATTTGTCCATTTTTGTCATTTCGATATTCAGAGACGTATACTTCAGCGTATCTAAAATTCGATAGGCCTTATGATCAGAACCAAATTTCATACATTGGCTATCTTCCCGCCTAAGCTGAAGAAAACGAGTTTCAAAAACTGAAGCTGTGATCTCGTTGCTTAAAAAACCGCGTATAAGATCAAGGTATTTCTGGAAATTGGTACCTTCCGTATTTTTTGAACTCATCGACATAACAATTATTAAAACTGTGATTGTATAAACTATCCACTAAAATAATCCCAATAGGCTTGTTTGGAGAGATTACAAATCCTTCTCAAGCTCATACGTCAACTGATCCAAGACATTCCAGATTCCTATTTTAGACCACAAATCTATCCACATTATTTACTCAGAATATCTTCTAACAAATTCAACTTGATCAATTACTGGATATACTTGAACAAGCTGACCCCTCAAAATTGAATTAGAATTAGGGATGCGTAGTGCGTTTAAAGCTGTTATTCAACTGCCATACTGGCTGATGTTGACCCCCTAATTTATTTTTTCAGTTCATTGCGCTGGAGCATGCTGACCCCTTAGCAAGTAGTTTTTGTTACTTAGTGATCAAACAATTCGGATCACTGATGGCTGGAAAACCAAAACGAATGAGTCAGATAAAGCAATTAATCAGATTGTACCAGAGCGGTAGCGGGATAAAAACAATCGCCCGCATCCTTGGTATGAGCAAGAATACGGTGAAGTCCTATCTCAAAAAGATGGCCGACGGCGGTTTCAATACGGAAGAACTTCTTAAACAGGAGGACCCCCTGTTGGAAAAGTCGTTCTACGCAGGGAATCCTGCTTACAAGGCAGACAAGTTTGAGTACCTAAAAAGCCGTCTTGACTATTATGAAAAAGAACTTAAGCGTACCGGAGTTACCAAGCTGCTGCTCTGGCAGGAATATATAGAAAGTGATCCCACCGGTTATAGCTATCCACAGTTCAACTATCATTTAAGGCAACAGCTTGTCTCGCGCAAGGGCAGCATGGTGCTTGAACATACCGCCGGCGATAAATTATATATTGACTTTTCCGGAAAAAAGCTCCATTATATTGACAGGTCCACTGGGGAGCTGGTCGCCTGTGAAGTATTTGTGGCCTGCCTGCCCTTTTCAGACTATGCGTTTGCAATCGCTGTACCATCTCAGCAGACCCCTGACTTTTTTTATGCACTGAGCAGCTGCCTGGAGTCTCTTGGCGGTGTACCAAAGGCCATTGTCCCCGACAATCTCAAAGCAGCGGTCATCAAGGCCGATAAATATGAGCCGGTCCTGAACCAGTCCATGGAAGACTTTGCCAATCACTACGGCACAGCTGTGGTTCCAGCACGTGCAGGCCGCCCAAAAGACAAATCATTGGTAGAAAATCAGGTAAAAATGATCTATACCCGTGTTTTTGCACCACTGAGAAACAGGCAGTTCTTTGATATCCATACGCTCAATGAAGCCATAAAGGTCTGTATGTTAAAGCACAACCAGACCCGGATGCAGCAAAAGCCATACTGCCGGGAAGAGCGGTTCTTAAGTTCCGAAAAATCAACATTGGGCGAACTTCCCAAAGAACGCTTCGAGCTGAAGAGCTACGCTGAACTCAAAGTTGGAGATAACGGACATATCTACCTGCAGCGCAATAAACACTATTACAGCGTACCCTTCGCTTATATCGGAACAAAGGTAAAGATCATTTACACACGCAATATGCTCTGGATCTATTGTCGGGGCAAACAGATTGCCTCGCACATACGCAGTTACAGGGAAAATGCGTACACCACTCTGGCGACACATTTAAAGTCCGAACATCAGGCGTATAAGAACCGCTCGCATGAAACGTACCTGACAAGGGCAAAAGCACACTCTGCGGAGTTCGCCAGACTTCTGGAGATACTCTTTGAGCGGGCGCATTATCCCGAGCAGTTATTCCGTACCTGTGACGGACTGTTCAGGCTAAAACGGGACTTCCCGGCAGAACAGTTTGACAAAGCATGTAGTTACGTACTAAAAAATAAGCTATATACCTACTACTACTTTAGGAATGTACTTGAAAATGAAACAGCAAACAGTCAGCAGGAAACTTCCGTAAAAAGCTCCCTGCCAGAGCATGCCAATATCAGGGGAAGAGGGTATTATGAAGGCAGCCAGCCGACACTGTTTGATCAGTCAAACGATGGATCCGCAATACAGTGATGAATAGAATAGAATAAAATAAACAAATAATAAAATAAGATGAATATTGAAACACAGATGAGAGCGTTGCGCTTACATGGTATGGAGCGTAACTGGAAAGCATTGAATGAAACCCGCCGCAGTACAGAACTCACCCTTTCCGAAGGACTGTCCCTATTGCTGCAGGCAGAATCAGATGAACGGGATGAAAAAAGGTTTGAGCGTCTCAAACAGAATGCCGGGTTCCGCTATCAGGCTTCCATAGAGGAAATAAACATGGTCGCTACCAGAGGTTTGGACAAGGGATTGATCACTACGCTGGCTACCGGCGAGTACATCAAAAAAGGAGATCCGATACTCATCAGCGGTGCTACGGGCTGTGGGAAGAGCTTCCTCTCTTCAGCATTGGGCCATCATGCCTGCGCACAGGGGTATAAAGTCCTGTACTTTAACCTGCAAAAACTACTTCTAAAGACTAAAATGGCCCGCCTTGAAGGTACACTGCACAAGCTGATGGACAGGATATCAAAAGCAGACCTACTTATTGTCGATGACTTCGGCCTGGTAAATCTAGACCAGCAGCAAAGGCTGGATCTGATGGAAATAATTGAAGATAGACACGCTAAGGCCTCGACAATAATTGCCAGTCAGTTACCTGTGGCCAGCTGGTATGATGTAATCGGTGAAGATACAATTGCAGACGCAATACTCGATAGACTGATCCATGGATCTTACAGAATCGAACTTAAAGGCGAAAGTCTAAGAAAAAAGAAGTAATATTGTCAGGTCATCAGTTGGACTGAAAAAAGCCTTGTTAGAGGGGTCAGTATGTCCAGCGGAGGGGTCAACTTCAACATTATATCCACAATTACATCAATCATTTCCGAATTCCATTTTTTGGAATAGGGTAATAATATGAATTTATCTTTCGACAAAAATTCAATCAAATGTAAAGACTTGTTACGACCACTTGATATGGATAGAATAGAATCCTGCTTAATTCGGTACCTAAACGGGACTATACGATTATAAGGTAAATACGCTATTACACCAGAATCTTCTCTAAATGTAATCGAAATAGAAATATCATCTGTTTTTCCACACCATTGCCCAATTAGTCTTATATCCTTGGTATTTCGATCAGTTCCTAAAGAACAAAACAAAACACCGAATAAAAATACTGAAACGATAATTTGCGATTTATATTTTGCCATACTTAGTTTGTTTTGTAAGTTTTTGTTACTTCTTCTCTTTTTTCTACAATCACATTAATCTTAGTTTCTGTCCCTGCTTCAATATTTGCGGTTGCTCTATTGGATATATCTTCTGCAAAATTCTCGATTTCTTCTCCTCCCAGACAACTGCATAACACCCTTTAGATCCAACTCTTGAAAGAACTGGTGAACTTGCTGGATTTTTAAAAAATCCTCCAACGTGAATTGAAACACCTTTAGCTACTTCCTTTTTTTTATTCGCACCGGGCATCGCTACAGCATCTAGCCCTGTTCCGTCTTTACCTTTTCGCAAAGCTACTGTTGCTAAGCCTGTTCCCCTCGGATAATCATTGTCAACAACTCCTTCGAAAGTTGAAGTACCATTTTTCGGTTCAAAAGCAGCATTGTTGGCATTAAAAACTTGTATCAACTGGCGCCGCCGCCGTAACGTCTTTGTTGAGCACTACCCTTACATTGCCCAGATGGTCCGTCAAATGGTAGTAATAGCTATATGTACCCCAACTGTTCAACAGAAAACCATCCTCCGTGGCAATATGCTCGATCACAGAACTTGCCACACACACCTGTCCTGGCGTATTCGATCCCACTTATATAGTCCTGTTCGGTAGTAATGCTTCCAACCGTAGACTCTCGCTTCAATTTGCCGCCTGCTGCATCATAGGTATAGCCAATATGTTTGGTGCTCCCGATTCAGGGATTCCTAACGCTAGATTTTGTCAGAATAAAGGGGAGTAGGTCAAGATAATAAACTATACAATTATTTGAAAAACAGAAAAATATACATATATTTATTAGAAATATTAACCTAAAAATAAATATAATTATGAAAAATCTAATGCTATTTTTATTTGTAGTCACGGGATTGCTATTAGCGTCTTGTAAAGATTCAATTAAGTTTGAAGAAATCCCCATTCCGACTTCGCCCGAAGTAAAAATAAAAGATGTGCTCGCCCTTTCTCCTCAAGCGCAGAAAGTTTTTATTTCCGGTATTACGGATAAAAATGAAATCATCTCACTATTCAAACAAAAGTTCAGTAAAATAATTGAAGAAAAAATTACTTTTAAGACAGATGCTGAAATTAAACAAATAGCTGTACTCAAAGATTTTTTAGATTCTGAAACTGTAAATCAGATCTCTACACATGAGCGAGAATTTGACAATTTCATTGCTAAATGGTATTTAGAAACCTCTAATCAGTTCAAATGGAATAATAACATTTATAAATTCCTTTTGTATTCTCTAGAAACGGATCTTGAAAAGTATTTAGCTCAGCAATCCGTATCATCGTTGGCTAATGTTGCTGCTGGGTTTGACTGTGAATGTTACACTGGTGGACAAGGAATCGTTATAAAAGACTGTGCAGGTCCCGAAGCTAAATGCAAAAGCAAAAACAGCTGCGCTAATAATCAGACTGGCTGTGGGTCTTTTTGGTTAAGACCCTGTGATGGTGCGTGTGAAATAGAGAGAACTAATCCTCCTAATCCTCCTCAGTAGATAATAGATTATTTGGAATGAAAACTCTAACAAAATAATGGCTTATGAGCAAAGCGGGTAAAATTTTATCCTATGTAATACATTGTATTTATGTAATGGTTCTACCAATGTTTATACTTAGGAGCGGATATTTTCAGGCCGATGCCAGATTTAAATACTTACCAATTTTTTCTTTGTTTCTACTCGGTTTATTTTTAATAAACCGAGTAATGCCTATTAAAAAAAACAAAATACTAATAGTATTACCAATTTTATTTTTAACAGTTTTAGGACTTTATGTGAATTCTGATGGCCTAGTACCGTTTGTTTTTCCGGTTATAACAATTCTTTTTTTTCTTGCATTCGCTATCCTTATAATCCTTCCAAAAAAAAGGATGATCATGATATTGGTCAGCTCCTTTATCATTTTATTCTATTCCTTTGGAATTTACCCAAAATTGATCGTCCGAAAAGAAATTGTTGAAACTTCATTAAGCTTGAATAGTATTACGTTACACCCTTTTGTTTCCGTCCAAAAAGATTCTGTAAACATTCATTTTGAGCGTCCTGTGCTAATGGACTTTATGTTTACTTCCTGTGGCCCATGTCTCAAAAAATTAACATATTTACAGGCAATCAAAAACCTTGATCTGTCTATTTATGTTATCGTTAACGGGAAAATAGATTCATACACAGCCTTCCAGAACTATTACACAATCCATAACCAAGCTTTGCAAGGAATTAATTTTCTATACGATCCAGATGGAAGATTCACCGAACAATTCAATATCGATAGCTATCCTACGGAAATACTTATACGAAATAGAGAATTGATTGCAAGGGAAAAAGGTATACCCGATGGAGCACTCAAAGAGTATGCTGAGTTAAGGAAACAATTAATGATAGATTGACAAGTGGTAGACTTTAACATCTTGCATTAAACCGATAACAATAATCAACCTCTTAGTCTCATTTCCGTCTTTTGGAAAGGCCTACTTTTAATAAGGAGGAAGCTAGCATCCAAAGGTATACGTGTTCATATGAAAATGCTCCGTTTATCAATAATAAAATACAAGACCATCTCTTTTTGCAGTGATTTCCTTTAATTGACCATTGCGGTCAGGGTAATGATTTTATCCTAGAAAGAATAAATGGAAAATGGAAAGTGATAAAACGCGACTATACCTGTATAGCTTGAAAAGATAACATTCATTGACTTGCTCTCCAATTTTATCCGCCAAAAGCTGATTGTATATCAGGATACTGAACAGTATAAATTGATGAAGTATTTTATGAATAACCATGAACGGATATTGTCCGAATTGGAATTCGATTATCGGTGAGCCCCCTGCCCCATAAAGCTTGGTCACTTTACTGATTCTTACACGGTGTTTTGTAGAGCTATTAAGATTGAATAACTTAGATGCTTCACTTTGGTATAAAAGGAAAATTGTTAAAATAAAACGCTAGTATTGCATCTGTCTAAAAAGACACCTCGAAATAATATATGATTTTGTTAAGAAAACTTCATTTAGTCGCTAAAGATCTAATAATAACAATATTGGATTACATCCATAAAATTTTGTTTCATTTTATACCAATCAAAACATTTAGGTATGCAAGTTGTGGTGGCGGAGTGGCTGCCCTAAACATCATCATTTATTTCATATCGTATAATTTTATTTTTAGAAAGAAAATTATACAATTTACTGAAACATTAGCGGTAACTCCGCATATTGCTGCTTTTATAGTAGCTTTCCTGATTACCTTTCCATTGGGATTTTATCTGAATATGTATGTTGTCTCTAGTCAACAAGCAAATCGTAAAAGGAGGATACATTTGTTCAGATATTTTCTCGTTGTATTGCTATGTATTGTCTTAAATTATATCTGTATCAAATTCTTTGTTGAAAAACTTCATTTCTATCCGACTCCTTCCGCGTTACTTACGACGGTAGTAGTTTCTGTTTTCAGCTATGTATTGCAACAGGTTTTTTCATTTAGAAAAAAAATATAGTCAATTAAATATCAGGTTAGCATTATAAAACAGCATTGCCAAGATGAGCGATAAAATACATCAGATTTTTCTCGCTTAATATAAACGGGTCGAACAATATGATAGTAGAAAAGACAATGGTATTAAACAAAAAGGTTCGCGTTTGGAGTGTTAAGCTTCTTCTTTTGCTCACACTCTTTAGCTGTTCCACTAAGAAGAATTATAACGACTGGGTTGATATAGACCAAAACAACTGCAGCAGTTATAGCCAACGCGGTAAAGGTTATACAGATGATGAGATATCGCCTTTAATAAAAGGCAAAGTGAGCATGTGCCATAATCATGAAAATATTGCTTCTGCTAGCGTTTTTTTTCTTAGTTCAGAAAGTGATACGATCGGTACAGCCGTAACCGATAAAAATGGAGAATTTTCGCTAAGGGTCCCATCCGAGGGATTGCTCCATGGAAAAATTATTGTAGATACATTTGGAACGGGAATGACTATCGAGCATGTTTACATTGCACCAAATTTTAAAACCTACTTCTTAGACATAAAATTACCAAGGCAGCCCATGTATATTAATGAAATAGGTTCAAAAAAGGACCAAAAAAAGTTAAGGAAAGAAGTTGAAAAAGCAAATAGAAAATAGATATAGGTATTGTAATTTGATCTGGGCTATTAAAATTTCTGTCTTTTTTCGGATCTTTTGTTTCTCATCCTGCGCTATCATCAGACCCAAAACAGAAAACAATAACGTATTGGGCGGGTACGAAGCTTCTAGCTATTTAGTCGTTCCTTAACAAAACCCACTATTTAATTTATTTTTAAAAACAGGATTAGAAAACAGCATAATTTGTATCTTATAAAATAAGAAAATAATTTTCTGTTTCAGTAGTTCCATCATTTTCTTCATGTTCCAAGCGGTTGCAGCTAGTAATGCATTGATTTGTGGTCCCGTTTCTCCCATGAAATAATTTTTTGCCAGCCTAAAATCGGTTTTTAAATGTCCGATGATAGGTTCTATTGCCGCTCTGGTTCTAAATTTTTTGCGCTTTGTCTGCTTTTGATAAGCAGTGTCTTTTTTTCTTGGAGTGCTTGGGATGGAGATTTTCACGCCCTTTATTTCTGATTTTCCTCTGCCACCTCTATCGTAAACGAGTTCTTTTGGGAGCTTTTGACCACCGGTTTCCATCTGTTCCAAAAGTGGTTCTATGGTGTGACCATCGTAAGGAGTTTGCAAAAATGCTTTAATCCCGAGAATGATTTTCTTGCCTTTGTTGGCGGTGGTTATCAAACCTACCTTATTCCCAAATTCATACTGGCTATGCGCTTTTCCTTTGGCAATACATCGGGTAAAAGGCTTGTGAATGCTGTAAATTTTATCGGCATCGTTTCTTTTTTGTGTGACAACCTTGGTGTACAATGTCATTAAATCTTTATAAAATTCTTGCTGTTCTGCATTAAAATTCCGTTGCAATTCACGAATCAGTCTCATGGCGATGGTTTTGAGCTGTCTTTGAGATTTCCTTGCCGCTTTTGCCCGCTTGGGATGTTTTCCGTTGTAGGTGTTGCGCACCATTTGTTTGCTGACTTTTGTGTAGCGTTGTCTTTGTTTTATGCCTTCATTTCCGGCTATTTTGTTGCAATAATCAATCACTTTTTTGCACAATTTTGCATCGGTAGGAAAAGAGGTATTATTCTCCTGAACGGTAGTATCGGACAAAACAAAATTTGAGGTGTTCGTCTTGGCATCGTGCATTCTTACGCTGTAGGCAAAGATTTTTTCGATACCTTTTTCGCCAATTCTTTTTCGGAAATGAACAAAACGCCTCCAAGATGTTCCAGACATTTTCCCAGCGCATATAGAAAGTCGTCGGTGTGCTGGGTGGGAACGGCCATGGCGAAGGTATAATTGGAGTATGGGAGGACGGCAACCAGCACCTGTACCTTGATGATCTCCCCACTGTCGCGGTCAATATAACCCGGCGTATCGCCCACAAAGTCAACCTGTAATCGGTGTGCCGGGTCGTGCTGGAAGACCGCGCTGCCCCTGCGGGCTACCGATAATTGGTTCAGATGGTGACAGAACTGCGAATAACCGTAGCCATCAGGGTGCTCCGCACGGTACTCTTCCCAGAGCAGTTTGCGGGTAACGTGTTTGCGGCCGAGTTCTTTTTCCAGATATGGTATAAGAGGCTTGAAGTCTTCGAAACGGTCCTGTAGGTAGGCGGGGGATCCTGCCGTAAAAAGCCTCTCCAGAACAGGTTCTTCCATATCCAGCAGTTCTCCGACAGGGCGGCTGATGACCTGTAACTTCTGGACATAACGGTTCACCGTACCCTTATAAAGACCGATCTGCTCGGCAATCTTACGGTTGGACAGCCCCTGGAGATGTAAACGGAGTAATTGTTTTATCGTGCTCATTCTTTTTGTTTTTCCTGCCATATGCCTTTTCTTGATGGAATTGGCAATTAAACAAAAAGCACAGAAAATAATAGGGTCCAACTGGGTGCATATCCTCCGGAATCGCTGTTTATGTAGATCAAAACAACGGTTATCGTGCCTTTTCTGGGTGCACATGCTCCGGAATCGTCCCGGATCTATACCCCGATCCACCTGCTGGGTGCATATCCTCCGGAATCACGACGGAGCAGCTCCGAATTTCTCCCTAAACAGCTCCCTTTACGCTGTTTTTGGGTGCATAAATGCCGGAATGGCAGAGATATCAGCTCCTTTTCAGCCTGGATTAACAGCCGGATATTGGGTGCATATCCTCCGGATTATGCACTATACAAATAATCATATTCCTCCTTTATTTCAGAAATTTTTGAGTTGGAATTGGATGTTCTATTTATCTAATTTATCAACGCCAAATATTTATTTTTTACATCTTCATCAGTTCTAAATTCTATTATATGATCCCATGAGGTATCAGAACTTGGAGTGGGAATATCATTTAATATAAATTGAATTATCTGTGTTTTCCTTTCATTCGACCTTAAAGTATCAATAGTGCGAAGCAATGGGTAATATTCCGAAAATTCATTAAGTTTTCTCAAATGTAATGTGTCCAATCTAATAGATATATCATGAGTAAGGAAAAAATGATGAAAGTATTCTCGCTTCATTTCTTCTAATTCCTCCTGAGTTGGATTTGATATTTTTGAAGACTTATCTAGTCTCTCCTTCCTAAATAATTCCTCTAATTTCTTTGTCAACTCCAATATTTCCTCATCTTGTTGATCGAACTTTTCTTTAAAATATGGATATACTTCAACTACATTATTATCCTTTAAAAATTCCCATACTGCTTTCTCATGAGGTAGAAGTATGGAGAAATGGTGCAAAATTAATACCTACTTTCTGGTACGAGGACTAAAACTTTGAGATTTAAAAGTCAATCTAATAGTCTCCTGGCAATAATAAAAAAAGTACTCAGAAAAATGCTTTTAAATGGTCTAGGATCAATTGGTTCGGTTACCTCCCTTCGATAATAAAACAATTGCCATGAAATCCAAATTCATGGCAGTTTTTATTAACACACGGTATTAAGTGGATAATACCTGAAAAATCAAATCAGTTCAAATCCCTCCTGCTCCCTAACCAGTTTTCCTCAAACACTAAATATCTCTGAAACAAAAGGATAATCTTTTATAATAAGGATGCAGTAAAATCCTCTTAATCAAAATATTAATATCAGATCATTTTAGGTTCGATTTTTTTTCAGAATCTTTTGTGTCTTTATAAGATTGTTCAAAAAGTTATTTAGAGCATGTTTACGGTGTTTTATTAAGGTTAGATTTCTCCTTTGGATTTTGATGTTGACCTTCTTTAAATATTCAATAATTCTTTATCTAAGATATAATATTCAAGCTTCTTTATCATCCTAAATCTAAAATCCTGCTAATTAATCAAATTTATTTTTTCACTTTCCAAAAAGCCTCAGATCCCGGTTTCCTTTCATCTGTTGCTCTTACAACGAGTGTGTCTCCGGCGTTTAATTCCCCAAATACTTCAATTCCATTTTCGGTACTCATTCCCTGGCGTACATCAACCCATTCCGCTTTTCCGTTCTTAAGGGCTATCACAAACCTGCGCTCCTGGTTAGTGGCAATAGCGCTCGGCATGATAACCAAGGAAGCCGAGTTCCGCTGAAGATTAAGCTTCACATAGGCGAAGCTGCCTGCTTTCAGGTCATTATTTGAATTGTTGAATCTATATTCCCAGATTTCCGTACGATTTTTAGGATCAATTGCACCACTTTTTCTTGCTAACTGAGCAGAAAAGCGCTTATCAGGATTACTTTCAACCCTGAAATCAACATCCTTCCCTTTCGTTTCTGCTGAAATATAGGTTTCAGGAACTGCAACTCTTAACCTTAACGTACTTGTGTTCTGGATGGTAAATATTGGAGAACTTTGTCCGACCAGAGCGCCTCTATCCGCATTTCTCGCAGTAACTACACCATTGAAAGGAGCTGTTATAACCAGATAGCCGGCTACTTCTTTATAAGACTGGGCAAGACTTTTTGCGCTTTGATAAGCAGCGCTATCTGTCAGCTTTTGGTTCCTGCTTTTCTCCAGATCAACAGGTGCAACAATACCTGATGTTTTTGCTTGCGAGGCCCTGTATAATCTTTCGTAAACGTCCTTGCTGGACTGGTATTTGGACTGAGCTGAGGATAGTGCAGCGTTATACTCCGCAAATTTGGTCCTTAGCTCCGGCGCGTCAATTACTGCAAGCACCTGCCCTTTGCTGACCTTATCTCCAATATCCACCCTGATTTCTTTGATATATCCTTCAACCTTTGGTGTTAGGTTTGCTGTTTCGTAAGGCAACAATTCCGCAGGAAGTTCAATAGACTTGTTTACCTCCGAACCTGACAAGATAAAAACAGGTACAGTATCTGTCAATTGAGTAGTAGCTGCGTTTTGTGGTGATTTTTTTTCTGTACATGCAGAAAAGCACAGTACAACTATTGATAATTTGAATATTAGTTTTGTCATTTCTTTAAGTCTACAGTTTAACTATTTTGAGAATTTACTATTGGAGTCATCTGGGTCCAGCGAGAGATGGTTGTATTTTTTATAACCAACCATCGTTTGGTATACTGATGGCAAAAAGAATAAAACACAAATGGTTGAAGTGATTAATCCGCCTATTACTGCAATCCCTAAAGGGGCAATCATTCCATCACCTGTAGCCATAGGAATCATACCGGCAATCATTGCTAATGTTGTCATTACTATTGGGCGTAAACGGTTCTGGGCCGAATGCAAGTGTGAATTTTCATTGTTCCCCTCTTTTCTCAGCACTTCAGCATTGGTTACAAATAAAACAGCATTTGCAATGGCTACGCCTACTGCCATAATAGTTCCCATATAAGATTGTATGTTCATCGATTGCCCGGTAATCAATAGCATCAGCAAAGAGCCTGATATTACGGCCGGAATAACTGAAAGCATTACAAATCCGATCCTGAAAGATTGAAAGAATACCGCCATTAACAAAAATACTACAACTATGGCCACGAATAATCCAAATTCAAGACCATTAAGGGTTTGACTTAACAATTCAGGTTGCCCCCTCACCAATATTTTAGCACCTTTCTGAAGATCCTTCCTTAATTCTGCAGCAATATTTTCTGTTTGCTTAAATGCAGCTCCCAAATCTTTATGATGGACATTGGCTGTAACTGTAATGTAGCGCTGCTGATTTAAACGATCGTATTCGCCTGGCATGGCAATTTTTTTCCAGGAAGCTACCTCATTCAAAAGATGGGTATTGCCATTTCCTCCGCCAACCGGTATCATCTCAATTTGAGAGGTAGCGTTCATTTTGTATTCCGGATATTGAACTTGGACGATATAGGCTGTACCCGTTGATTTATCGAGCCAGTAACCAGGTGACATAAACCGGGTGCTCGACGTTGCCGCTACTACTGAACGGGTAATCTGTTCAGATGTTAAATTAAGCTGCCCGGCTTTGATCCGGTCCACGTCAATTTTTATCGTTGGATAGTCAAGCGGTGTTGCAATCTGAACATCGCGCATATAGGGCAACGCTGAAAGTGCTGCAACGATATTTTTAGCTGTCGCCTTGCCCTGGTCCAGGTTTTTGTTTACTACAGCAATTTCAATTGGATTGGTTGTACCCATATTCAAGACCTGGCTTGCGATGTCTCCAGGCTCAAAGGAGATGACAGCTTTAGGCAATTCCTTTTTTACTGCAGCGCGCAGTTCTTCCTTAAAGTCATCAATTCCAATTGAGCCCTTGTTCAGTTTTATCTTGGTCACACTTTCATGCGGTCCTCCAGTCCAAAGATAGATGTAGTTTACGGGAAAGCTTGAAGGCTGTGTTCCGACAAAAGCAGAAGTAATTTCAATATTATCCTTTCCAGCTATCTTTTCAGATAAGGCCAATAATTTTTGGGTAGCATCCTCGGTACGCTCCAACCTGGTACCTACCGGTAAACGGAGCCTGATCTGTGTCTGCCCAGAATCCACAGCCGGAAACAGCTCGGTGCCAATCAACATAAAAAATAGTACGACCAGCCCTATCGAAAGCGTTACAAATAGTAAGGAAACACGGCTGGTATGTTTTGACACCCAGGCTAGCTTATTCTCATACCAGGATCTGAATTTGTTGAAAATCTTGTCCGCTGAAGTTTTCTGGCTATGCCCCTTCATCATCCAATTAGCCATTACCGGCACAAAAGTTTGGGATAAGATAAAAGATGCGATCATGGCGAACGCAACAGCGAGTGACAAGGGAACAAACATAGCCCTTGGTACCCCATTCATGAAAAATGCCGGAACAAAGACTGCAAGAATGCTCAATAATATTAAAAGTTTGGGTATGGCAATTTCTTTGGAAGCATCTGCAACTGCCCGTGCCTTGCTTTTACCCATTTCTAAATGACGATGGATGTTTTCAATCGTTACTGTGGCTTCATCAACCAATATTCCAACCGATAAGGCCAATCCGCCCAAGGACATAATGTTGATGGTCTGGCCCATAAGGTACAGAACTGTAGCAGAACAAAGCAAAGCCAGAGGGATAGTAAGTACAACGATCAAAGCAGCTTTTCTGTCACCAAGAAATAGCAAGACCATAAGACCAGTCAGAACTGCGCCCAACCCTCCCTCAAAGAGCAGGTTTTTTAAGGCATTCACCACATAACCTGATTGGTCGAACTCATAGGAGACCTTGATGTCATCAGGAATTGCAGCTTGCATATCAGGTAGCGAAGCCTTAACCAGTTGAACAACATCCCATGTTGAGGCATCAGCCCTTTTTGTAACAGGTATATAAACTGATCTTTTTCCGTTGACCAAAGCATAACTAGTGGTCACGTCGGACCCAATGCTAACCGTTGCAATATCCTTTACATAAACAGACGCTCCACTACCTTTTTGCAATGGCGTATTTTCCAGGTCCTGTAAATTTTCAATAACGCTATTTTGCGGCGTCAGGTAGGTGCTGTCCCCAATGCGAACATTCCCCGCGGGAGAAATGGTATTTGAGGTCGCCAGCGTCTGCATAACCTGTTCTGGTGTCATTTGATAGTTGCGGATCTTATCCGGGTCTACGTTTACGATCACCGTTTTGTTGTTTCCTCCAAATGGCGGCGGCGCAGAAACCCCAGGCAGGGTTGAAAACATCGGCCTTACCCGGAATAGGGCCAGATCGGAGATTTCGCCCAATGTCTTTGTCGTGGAGCTGAATACCAACTGGCCAACGGGTACACTTCCAGCATCGAACCGGGTAATAAACGGAGGTACGGTACCAGGTGGCATGAACGCCCTGGAACGGTTCACATAGCCTACTACCTCAGCCATGGCCTGAGCCATATCTGTTCCTTCATTAAACTCGATTTTAATGATTGCAGCCCCTTGAATGGACTTTGAATCAACATATTTTACCCCAGTAATATAAAGAAAATGGTATTCATAATAGGAGGTAACAAAACCCTCCATCTGTTCGGGAGACAAGCCTCCATAAGGCTGTGCAACATAAACCGTTGGCAATCCGAGCTTCGGGAAGATATCTATCTTACTGTTGCGAATGGATATAAAAGAAAAAAACGCAATTGCGATTACCGCTACAAGAACCGTGATGGGATGCCTAAGCGCTGAGATAATGAGTTTCATCTATTATTGTATCTGTTGGAAAAAAAGGTCTAAATCTCCCCTAGCGATGCTGATTTCCAGCAATGAACGCTGAATAACCAATATTGCAGTTGCACTGCTTATTTCTGCTTGCTGGAGTTCGTACTGCGACTGAGCCAAACGCGCGAAATCAACCAATCCGCTTTCATAGCTGATCTTTAAGCTATTGAAGGCATCAGCTGCACTCTTGAGGCGTATATTCTGTTTATTAAAAATTGCAAGGTTGAATTTGTACTGCTGCCAGGCCATGTCGGTCTGTTTATTAAGGTCTGATTGCAGCTGTTTGACCCTGTATTCCTCCGCCTGAACCAATTGCCCATATTGCTTCTTTTTTGTGTTCAATTGATAAAATTGGAGAACAGGGAAGCTGATTTGCACCCCAGCACCCATATTAGTCCGGCTCAAATTTAGTCCGTCATTTTTGTCAATAGTTCCTGTGGCATTTATTCCCGAACCTCGGCCATATACATTGCCCCAAAAATCCAGTTTTGGCCTCCAGCTCTTCTTCACTTCATCCAACTTAGCTTCTGTCAGCTCTTTCTGTGCAGAAGCAGTTAAAAAATAGGGATGGTTTACATTACCTTCCAGAGAATCCATGAAAACCCCCATGCTTTTAAAAGTTGTATCTGTAAGTATCAAATTTCCATTTCGTTCTGCGCTTCCAACAAGACCTGCGAGCACTATCAGTTTTTGCCTGAAGCTATTCTCGTTTTGTAGTAGCTCTATTTCTGCCTGGGCTAAGGAGCTTTGCAGCTGTATGGTATCTACGCCAGGCCTCAATCCGGTTTTTGCAAGCACTAGTGCCTGCTCTAAACTACTCGAATATCTTTTGATACTTGCCCGGTTGCTCGAAATTACCTGTTTAAAAAAGACGGCTTCCAGATAAGTATTTATGGCTTCGAACTGATATCTGAACACCTGCTCGTTATACTGTGCATTAGCAAGTTTAAATTGGGCAGTTGCCTTTTCAATAGCTGATTGGCGTTGTCCAAATGAGATTGGCCTCCAGGTAAGAAGAGCCGCCGCTGCAGACCCAGGGACGAAATTATGATCGTTATTCTGGGATGGTGGTCCACTTATGGGCATGATCAGCCCAGGGTAACTCATTCCGGTGATATTGTTGAAAGTTGCGATGTTTGCCTGGTAACCGATGTTGAGATCTGGCATTAAGCTTCTTTTTTCATAATCAATCAAGGACTTTTCTGCTTCTGCATTGGCTTTGGCTGCATTTAACAGTGGCAGATTGTCCTTTACCAACACGGGTAGATCTTTAAGGGACAGTAGCTGCTGCGCATTTCCATTTAGGGAAAGCAGGATAAATAAAAATGCCATGACCAACAAATGAAGGCTTCCTGACATTCTTAAAACGTTTCTGTTCATCTAAATTTTCTGGTTAAATTTTAACCAAAAATGCACTATAATAAATTAATTACGTGGTATATTTGAAAAAACTGCGGTATTATTACTGTTCCATCCGAAAGGTTTTTGGGGTAATATTAGCGAAACGCTTAAAGTATTTAACAAAGTGGGACGAGTCATTGAAACTGAGCAGAAAACCAATTTCCGATATGGTTTTGTCAGTATATATCAGGAGCCTCTTTGCTTCACTGATAATGAATTCAGAGAGTATATCGGCAGCGGACAAATTTGCAGCTTTCCGGCATACTGCGTTAAGGTTCTGTGGAGAAGTGTTCAGTTTCGAAGCATAATACGAAACGCTGTTCTTTAACCGGGTTTCCTGACTGAGTAGCTCCCGGAAAGAATGGTAGAGATTACTTTCAGAAAGGTTCGGTACTACAGCAGAACTACCTTCCAACAAAAGCTTTCCAAGCAAAGCTTTCAAGAGTCCTTCAATAACTGGGTTAGGGTTAACTTTTTCAACCATGCTTTCTTTAGCCAATAGCTGGAACAGGACTGTGATGGTATCCGTCTCTTTCAGATGAAGCATTTCCGTCTTACTTAATTTATACAGGAGCGTTTTGATTTCCTTATCTAGACTAGTTTCCACAAATTGCCGTTTGATAATGACCACAAAACCTTCGGGCTCGGCATCTAATTCCCAATGATGGATTTGTTCCTTCCTTACGAAAAAAACAACTGGTGGAACAACCTTATGCCTTTGTGAATCGATAGTGTGAAAACCGGCTCCTTCTGAAAGGTAAATGATTTCAAAATAGTTGTTGTGTTTATGGGGATTGGTTACCCTTACTTCTTTTTTAAATGGCGCTATCTTGATTGTAGTGTAAGTGTTTATTTTATCTTTTATAGCTATTTTATTCTCCATATATACTTTTGAAATACCGATACCATTCTATTTTCAAATATACCACATTTTTAGATATTTACAGACTAAATTGGGCTTACTTAAATATAAATTAAGAATGCTATGTTTCAAAGGATTGTATACACTGACAATGCTGGCACAACAATCATCATCAGGTTAATGGTTGGTGCTGTTTTTCTATCGGAAGGAATTCAAAAGTTCTTGTTTGCTGATAAACTAGGGACAGGCCGCTTCGTAAAAATAGGTTTGCCAAATCCTGGATTCCTGGGGCCTTTTGTAGGCAGTTTTGAAATTACCTGTGGGATATTGGTTTTGCTAGGGCTATTCACAAGACTGTCAGCTATTCCGTTACTAGTTATTATGTTAGTTGCAATGGCTGCAACCAAATTGCAGCTATATCTGGACAACGGCTTTTGGTCAATGCTCCATGACAGCCGGACGGATTGGGCAATGTTATTAGGTTGTATCTTTTTAATTATTAAAGGAGGAGGAAAATGGTCACTGGACCAAAGCTTATGGAAAAAGAGAAAAGGCATTTAAAAGAACTGGCACAGTTATTTTTTAAATTAGGCTGCATTGGTTTCGGCGGGCCAGCGGTACATATTGCGCTGATGGAAGAGGAAGTTGTGAGAAAACGCAAATGGTTTTCTGCAGAACATTTCTTGGATATGGTTGGGGCAACCAATCTGATACCCGGTCCCAATTCAACTGAAATGACCATGCATATAGGCCATGAAAGAGCCGGATGGAAAGGGCTTGTTGTTGCAGGACTTTCGTTTATTCTTCCTGCGGTCCTAATTACCGGTGTTTTCGCATGGGCCTATCGGCAATATGGTAAACTGCCGGAAGTAGCCCCATTTATTTATGGGATCAAACCGGCCATTATTTCGGTAATTGTTTCCTTGATGATTGCTTTGGGCCGGAAGGCGCTGAAATCTATTGAGGTAGGGATTTTAGGCTTTATTGCAGGAGCATTGGCCTTTTATGGCATCAATGAGATATTGCTGCTCTTTAGTGCTGGTTTTACCGGAGTGTTGCTGTTTCTTTACAAGCCCCGTAATAGGCAGTCAGCTAACAGCGTTTTTCCATTAGCGTTTTTACATTTGGGCACATTTTCTTCCGATGCCTTTAATTGGAGGATATTTTGGATCTTTCTTAAAATCGGTGCTATCCTATATGGCAGCGGCTATGTCCTATTCGCCTTTCTTGATTCGGAGCTTGTTGAAACCGGGCTCTTAAGCAGGCAGGAACTAATTGATGCTATTGCTGTTGGTCAGTTTACGCCAGGCCCTGTTTTTTCATCAGCAACATTTATTGGATGGCAGCTAGCCGGTATCCCAGGAGCAATCGCGGCGACGATAGGTATATTTCTGCCTTCATTTTTGTTTGTAGCCTTACTTAACCCAATAATACGGAAACTGCGCAATTCCAAGATGATGTCTGCTTTCTTAGACGCCGTAAATATGGTTTCAGTTGTCCTTATTTTAGTTGTTTGTATCGAAACAGGCAGCGCATCAATTACAGACTGGAAAACAAGCTTGATCGCTATCTGCGGTTTTGCTGTTTGCTGGAAATTTAAAACGATCAATAGCGCATTCGTTATTTTGGGAGGCTCTTTGGCCGGATACCTTTTATCGTTTGTGTAAACTCATGACCTGATTATGATAAAATCTACTTTGTAAAGAGTAGTTTAAAAAGATTGCCACTCTGCAACGCCTCCCCCTTAAATACAGTTTTCATATCGCGATAATATATAATCATGGTATAGAGATAGTTTCAATAATTATTGGATAAAGATCGAAAAATTAAGCATCCTTATATCCCTCCTGCTCCCTACCTAGTTTTTCTGAAACTACAAAATATTCCTGAAAATAAAGTAAGCATCTTTAATTATTAGGGTGAAAGATTCAATGTTTTGAATTATTTTCTAAACATTTGTATTTATAAATTATTAATCATAATATTGCAATATTATGGGAGTAACAAGATCAGATATATTTACAGATGAACAAAATAGATTAGCTGTAATTTTAAAGGCTTTAGGCCATCCTGCTCGTATAGCCATCCTGCAACACATAATTAAGGCTAATGCTTGTATTTGCGGAGAATTGGTAGAAGAGTTAGGCCTTGCACAAGCTACGATTTCTCAACATTTAAAAGAGTTAAAAAATGTAGGGATAATTCAAGGGAACATTGAAGGTGTTAAGGTGTGTTATTGTATAGAACCAAAGACCTGGGACCTAATTCAGCGTGAACTTGGTCAATTTTTCTCTTCGTACAAAGGAATTGGATCCTGTTGTTAAAAAAATTTAATCATATATATCGCAATATTGCAATTAAACAATAAATATTCGTTATGAAACTTTCAGAAATTAAAGCGATCCTCACAAACGCAGAAAGTGTAAATTTTCAATTGCCCAATGGCAATATGGTGCCAGAACATTTCCATGTTACAGAGGTAGGTGTAATCACTAAAGACTTTATTGATTGCGGTGGAACTGTACGTCATGAAAAAGTAGCTAACTTTCAATTATGGGATGCTAACGACTATGAACACCGTTTAAAGGCTGGGAAATTACTCAGCATTATTGACCTCTCTGAAAAGGTACTGGGTATGGAAGACCTGGAAATAGAAGTTGAATACCAGTCGGAAACCATCGGAAAATATGACCTTGGTTTTGATGGAACTAATTTCCAGCTTTTATATAAACAAACTGCTTGTCTCGCTATGGATAAATGCGGTGTACCAGAAGAAAAAACTAAGATTAACCTCTCCGCATTACCTACTTCGGGAAACAGCTGTTGTACGCCGGGTGGTGGCTGTTGCTAATTTATCAGGATGAAATACCGCAATATGCTCCCCAAGGATTGGGAAGTAGTAAAACACATTTACCTGCAGGGAATAGCAACCGGAAACGCGACATTTCAAAAAGAAGCACCTGATTGGGAAGAATGGGATAAGGCTCATTTATCTTTCGGAAGAATTGTTTCGTTTGATGATACCGGAGTAATTACCGGATGGGCTGCGCTTTCTCCAATTTCTTCCCGCTGTGTCTATGCCGGCGTTGCTGAAGTAAGCGTTTATATTGCTACTGCTCATTACGGAAGGAAAATTGGTACCGGCCTGTTAGAAGCCTTAGTTGTGGAAAGTGAATACAAAGGCATCTGGACACTTCAGGCCGGTATATTTCCGGAAAATAAAAGTAGCATCCGTATCCACGAAAAGAATGGTTTCCGGGTAGTCGGATATCGAGAAAAAATCGGCCATATGGATGGCATTTGGAGAGATACATTATTATTAGAAAGAAGAAGCAAAATCATCTAAACATGAAGAAAATATTAGTACTCTGTACCGGCAACAGTTGCCGTAGCCAGATTGCAGAAGGTTATTTAAGATACTTCGCAGGGGATAAAGCTGAGGTGTATAGTGCCGGCGTAGAAACCCATGGAGTGAATCCCAAAGCCATTGCTACCATGGCAGAAGATGGAATTGATATCTCAGGTCATACATCCAACAACATTACCGAATACCAGGGTATAGACTTTGACTATGTTATTACTGTGTGCGACAATGCTAAAGAACGTTGTCCCTTCTTCCCTTCCAAAGCACAAAAGTTCCATGAGAACTTTACCGACCCGGCAAAGGCAATTGGTACGGAAGAAGAGATCAATGAAGCTTTTCGTAGCGTCAGAAATACCATTAAACAGTATGCCCAACAATTTATTACAGACCATATAACTCAATAAGATGTCCGCAAATAATTGTGCTCCTGCACACGAACGAAAAAAACTAGGTTTCCTGGACCGCTATCTTACGCTATGGATATTTCTGGCCATGGCAGCAGGTGTAGGTATCGGTTATTTTATCCCATCTTCAGCGTCCTTTATCAATTCATTTTCCAATGGCACGACCAATATACCTTTAGCCATCGGCCTGATCCTGATGATGTATCCTCCATTAGCTAAAGTTCGTTATGAGAAAATGGGTGAAGTATTTAAAAATACTAAAGTATTGGGAACCTCCCTTTTCCTGAACTGGATTGTGGGGCCTATCCTCATGTTTGTTTTAGCAATTGTTTTTATGAAGGATTATCCAGAATATATGATCGGGCTAATCCTTATTGGTCTTGCCCGATGTATTGCCATGGTCGTTGTCTGGAACGAGCTTGCTGAGGGTAATAGAGAGTATGCTGCCGGACTAATCGCGCTGAACAGTATATTCCAGGTCTTGTTATACAGTGTATACGCCTATATTTTTATTACTGTATTACCGCCATTCTTTGGCATGAAAGGACTGGAGGTGAATATTACTATTGGTGAAATAGCTAAAAGTGTGGGTATATACCTGGGTATTCCTTTTGCCGCTGGCGTCATCAGCCGTTATGTTTTGATCAAAATGAAAGGCTTAGATTGGTTCCAAAACAAATATGTCCCTTTCATTTCACCCATTACACTTATAGCTCTCTTGTTTACTATTGTGGTCATGTTCAGCCTTAAAGGGGAGTTGATCGTTGAGATCCCGATGGATGTAGTGCGGATTGCCATTCCACTAATTATCTATTTCCTGATTATGTTTGTCGTTAGCTTTTTTGCCGGAAAACGTATGGGTGCCGACTATTCCAAAAGTGCGTCGATTGCTTTTACGGCCGCGGGAAACAATTTTGAATTGGCGATTGCGGTAGCTATAGGTGTATTCGGGATAAACAGCGGACAGGCATTTGTGGGAGTAATCGGGCCACTTGTGGAAGTGCCTGCTCTTATCGCCTTAGTGAACCTTGCATTCTGGTTAAAGAAGAAATATTTTAGTCCATCAACTGTACACGAATAACTTATGGAAGTCGCATTCATAACTTCAATTGTATTGTTAATCGCCTTTGTTATTCTGGCCATGTTCGACTTTCCTGCTTCCCTGAGTTTTTCGTTCAGTGCGGAAAGTCTGTCCCTGAGCGCTGTGCTGTCAATGGGAAGGGGTGTTTCATCCCTGCCAAGCTCCGACTGGTCTTCTTTGATCTGGGATTCGATATCCGAAAGGACCGATTCTATTTTCTTCTCCAGTTTGGCTTTGTTCTTTTCCACTGATCCCTTCCATACAAACGTGTAACGACCGGCTGCCGATTCGATCTTCGTTCCGTCTATGTACTGGACCTTTAGGCTTACATAGCCCAATTCGGCAAGCAGACGGACTACATCGGCAAAAAGCGACTGGATATGGCCTTTGAGCCTCTTGCCACGGAAGTAGTTGATCGTACGGTAGTCCGGTGTGCTATGGCCCGACAACCACATGAAATAGATGTTCTCCTGAAGGGCTTTTTCAATCCGGCGACATGAATAGATATTGCTCAGGTAGGCGTAGAACAGCACTTTCACCAGCATCCGCGGATGAAAACTGCTCGTCCCGCCGCCTTTGTATTGCTCTATGATGTGCTCAATGTTCAATTTATCAACCACTTCGTTCACCAGGCGTACCGGGTGGTTCTCTGGGATCTTTGCAAAAATATCTTCCGGAAATAAACTCGGACTATTGGACGGTAATGCTTTGAATAGTATGTTTGCCATATTGTTTGGGTGCACCTAAAATTAACTGTTTTTTTAGGACAAACAAAATAAATCCCCGACACTTTTGTGTATCGGGGATTCCTTTTTTACAGTGACTTTTTAGACACCTTCTTTACTTGCTTTGAGTTGCTTAGGCACAAAGGGCGTAAAGAATGAGAAGATAACCTGGTCTAAAATTTACGTGGCTTTGGGCGTTGGCTTTGTGCTGTTCTTCCTGAACACACCATTGCTGAAGCTATCTCCGGCAACAGGCACATTCCTGTATATCCTTACTATCTCTTTAGGCTATATCGCTTTGCTGATGGCGGGGGTATGGATGAGCCGATTACTCCGTACTACCCTGATGGACGATGTTTTCAACAATGAGAACGAGAGCTTTCAGCAGGAAACCAAGCTGATGGAAAACGAGTATTCCGTTAACCTGCCACCAAATTTTACTACAAAGACAAATGGAACAACGGTTGGATAAACATTGTAAATCCGTTCAGGGCATCAATAGTTTTGGGTACTCCGGGTTCAGGCAAATCTTATGCTATCGTAAACAACTACATCAAGCAGCAGATTGAGAAAGGCTTTAGTATGTACATCTACGATTTCAAGTTCGACGACCTTTCCACCATTGCCTACAATCATTTGCTGAAGCACAGGGATAAGTACAAAGTTCAGCCGAAATTTTACGTGATAAATTTCGACGACCCACGCAAGAGCCACCGTTGCAACCCGCTCAATCCCGACTTTATGACGGATATTTCAGATGCCTACGAAGCCGCATATACCATAATGCTGAACCTTAACAGGTCGTGGATACAGAAGCAAGGGGATTTTTTCGTGGAAAGCCCAATTATCTTATTGGCTGCTATTATTTGGTATCTGAAAATCTATGAGGATGGCAAGTATTGTACATTCCCACACGCTATTGAATTACTCAATAAAAAGTATTCGGACGTATTCACGATTTTAACATCATACCCCGATTTGGAAAATTATTTGTCGCCCTTTATGGATGCGTGGCAAGGCGGAGCGCAAGACCAGTTGCAAGGACAAATAGCATCGGCAAAAATTCCGCTATCAAGAATGATCAGCCCGCAACTATACTGGGTAATGACAGGTGATGATTTTACGCTTGACATTAACAACCCGAAAGAGCCGAAGATTTTATGCGTTGGTAATAACCCCGACCGTCAAAATATTTATTCAGCAGCGTTGGGTTTGTACAATTCAAGGATTGTAAAACTGATTAATAAAAAGGGACAGCTAAAGAGTTCGGTTATCATAGATGAGTTGCCCACGATTTATTTCAGGGGACTGGACAATCTTATCGCAACGGCGAGAAGTAATAAGGTTGCGGTATGTTTGGGTTTTCAGGATTTTTCGCAGTTGACGAGGGATTACGGCGATAAGGAAAGCAAGGTAATTCAGAATACCGTTGGCAATATATTCAGTGGTCAGGTGGTTGGAGAAACGGCAAAAAGCCTATCGGAACGCTTCGGGAAAGTATTGCAGAAACGTCAGAGTATGACGATTAACCGCAATGATAAATCTACCTCTATCTCCACACAGTTAGACAGCCTTATTCCGGCTTCCAAAATATCCACGCTTACACAGGGTATGTTTGTCGGAGCCGTTTCGGATAACTTTGATGAACGTATCGAGCAAAAAATATTTCACGCTGAAATTGTGGTGGATAATGAAAAGGTAGCAGCAGAAAGCAAAGCCTATCAGCAAATACCGCAAATCCTTTCTTTTATAAATGAGCAGGGCGAGGATAAGATGAAACAGGAAATCGAAAGTAATTACAAGCAGATAAAATCAGACGTTCTAAATATTGTTGTCAGTGAAATGGAGCGCATTAAGAATGACCCGAACTTGCTGCATTTGGTACAACAAGAGTAATTCTAATCATTAGTATTTGTCATAAATAATCAATCATTGTAAATGAATTAAACGATGAGCAAAGCGTAGTTCAACTTAAATTGTAAATTTGTTTATTGCTTATGTATTAAATACTAAACGTAGTCAGTAAATAAATATGAATACAATCTTTATTAAAAATATGGTTTGCGACCGTTGCATTATGGTGGTACAAAACGAATTGGAAAAACTGGGATTAGATTCTAAAAATATAAAACTGGGCGAAGTTATTCTTTCCAAAGAAATAACATCTCTGGAAAAAGAGAATTTGTCCAAAACTTTAGAGCCATTAGGATTTGAAGTAATTGACGATAAAAAAGGCAGGATAATAGAAAAGATAAAGAACATTATCATTGACCTGGTACACCATCAGGATAGTGATGTAAAAACCAACCTTTCCGATGTATTGAGTGACAAATTGCATCACGATTACAATTACCTGTCCAATCTGTTTTCAGAGGTAGAGGGTACAACCATTGAAAAATACTTTATCGCCCAAAAGGTGGAGAAAGTCAAAGAATTGTTGGTGTATGATGAGTTGTCATTAAGTGAGATTGCGAACCGCCTAAATTATTCGAGCGTGGCATATTTGAGTAACCAGTTTAAAAAAGTTACCGGGCTAACACCAAGCCATTTCAAACAGATTAAAGAGGATAAAAGAAAACCGTTGGATAAAGTGTAAGTAAATCTTACAAATCAAATCCAAAATTTCACAACAGTACCCATAAATATAATAGCCAATTTTGTATTGTAAATTAAAGCAGGCAAATATGGCGACAAACAGAGAAAATATATACATTCCATTGGAGGATGTAGAAAGCGAACACTGTGCATTAATCGTTGAAAAGGGATTGGCACAGGTAAAAGGCGTAGAAACCCATAAAGTAGAGCTGAACAACCGAAGGGCAGCGATTACAGTAGATAGCAATGAAACCGTAGGCGAGGCTGTTAAGGCAATTAAAGATTTAGGTTACGGAGTTCCTACGGTTAAAAGTGCTTTTCCGGTATTGGGGATGACCTGTGCATCCTGTGCGGGCAGTGCCGAAAGCATTGTGAAATACCAACCGGGAGTAGTTAATGCTTCCGTGAACTTTGCAACGGGCAATCTTACCGTAGAATATTTGCCCAATATGACCGATGCCTCCACCCTGCAAAAAGCGGTTCAGGGAGTAGGTTACGACCTATTGATTGAAGACGAAACCAAGCAGCAGGAAACGCTCGAAGCCATCCACGAAAAGAAATTCCGAACCTTGAAAAACAAGACCATTTGGGCAATTATCCTTTCCCTGCCCGTGGTAATCATAGGAATGTTCTTTATGGATATGCCCTATGCAGACCCGATAATGTGGCTCTTTTCCACGCCCGTTGTAATATGGTTGGGCAGGGATTTTTTTGTAAACGCTTGGAAGCAGGCAAAGCACCGTTCCGCCAATATGGATACGCTGGTGGCATTGAGTACAGGTATTGCCTACCTGTTCAGTGTTTTCAATATGCTGTTTGCCGACTTTTGGCATCAACGGGGACTGCATGCTCACGTATATTTTGAAGCGGCTGCCGTTATTATCGCATTCATCCTCTTGGGAAAACTGCTGGAAGAAAGAGCCAAAGGCAACACCTCTTCAGCCATTAAGAAGCTGATGGGCTTGCAGCCAAAAACGGTCATCGTGGTACAGGCGGACGGAACGGAAAAGCAGACCGCTATCGAAGACGTAAGCGCAGGCGATGTGATACTCGTAAAGCCCGGTGAAAAGATTGCGGTAGACGGCATGGTCATATCGGGCAATTCGTATGTGGACGAAAGCATGTTAAGCGGTGAGCCTGTACCTGTATTGAAAAAAGAAAAAGAAAAAGTATTTGCAGGAACGATTAACCAAAAAGGCAGCTTCCGGTTCAGGGCGGTAAAAGTGGGCAAAGAAACCATGCTTGCCCACATCATCAAAATGGTGCAGGATGCACAGGGAAGCAAAGCACCCGTACAGAAACTGGTCGATAGGATTGCGGGCATCTTTGTTCCCACAGTGATAGGTATTGCCATCCTGACATTTACGCTATGGTTGATTTTGGGAGGCGAAAACGGGGTTGTTCAAGGTCTGTTGGCAGCCGTTACGGTATTGGTCATTGCCTGCCCCTGTGCTTTAGGCTTAGCGACACCCACCGCTATTATGGTAGGCGTTGGTAAAGGTGCTGAAAATGGCATTTTGATAAAGGATGCCGAAAGTTTGGAACTGGCCAAAAAAGTAAATGCCATCGTTTTGGACAAAACCGGAACCATCACCGAGGGAAGACCACAGGTAACGGGCATTAAATGGCTGAACAATGAGGACACTGCAAAAGAAATCCTTTTGAGCATCGAAAAGCAATCCGAGCATCCATTGGCAGAAGCCGTAGTGAAGCATCTTGGCGATGTAGCGGCCACCTCTTTATCCATGTTCGACAGCATTACGGGCAAAGGCGCAAAAGCAGACCATGACAACGAAACCTATTATGTAGGCAACAAAAAGCTATTGGCAGAAAACAACATTGCCATTGCCGGAGAATTACAAGACCAGGCCGAAGAATGGGGCAAACAGTCTAAAACCGTTATCTGGTTTGCAAACAGCAAAAAGGCTCTTGCTGTAATCGCTATCGCCGATAAGATTAAGGAAACATCGGTGCAGGCTATCCGGGAAATGCAGGAAATGGGCATTGACCTGTATATGCTGACCGGAGATAATGAAGCTACCGCTAAAGCCATTGCGGAGCAGACAGGCATCAAGCATTACAAAGCCGAAGTTTTGCCACAGCATAAAGCCGACTTTGTGAAAGAACTGCAAAGTAAAGGAAAGGTAGTGGCAATGGTGGGCGATGGTATCAACGACAGCACCGCATTGGCAACAGCCGATGTAAGTATCGCAATGGGCAAAGGCAGCGACATCGCAATGGACGTAGCCAAGATGACCATCATTTCGTCCGACCTGACCAAGATACCGCAGGCAATACGCTTGTCCAAACAGACCGTAGCCACCATCAAGCAAAACCTGTTCTGGGCGTTTATCTACAACGTAATCGGCATTCCGGTAGCGGCAGGCATCCTTTACCCTGTTAACGGCTTCCTGCTCAACCCGATGATTGCGGGTGCGGCAATGGCATTGAGCAGCGTGAGCGTGGTCAGTAACAGCCTGCGGTTGAAGTGGAAGAAATAAAACAGTAAATCTCACAAATCAAACAAGAAATTACACAACAATAACTAACTGAATAGTACGGAAATTTGCATTATCAGATAACTCTAAAATTTGTAAACAATGGAAAATAAACAATTTCAATTCAAGACGAACATCAATTGCGGCGGCTGTATCGCATCTGTAAAGCCGCACTTGGACAAGGCAGAGGGCATCTGCCATTGGGAAGTGGACACGGCCAACAAGGACAAGGTACTTACCGTGAAGTCCGAGGGCATTACCGAGCAGGAAGTAATATCGACCGTGCAAAAGGCAGGCTTCAAAATAGAACCTTTGGATGCCTAAGCCAGCAACTTTTTGAAATGCCCTTTTTCCGGCCGAATTTCCATGAGGTTGGGTTGATGAAAAAGGGCATTTTATCAATTCTGAAAAAAGGCGATAGGTTATTGCGTATATGGCATTATTTTTCCATATAGCAAAAAAAACGTAAAACGATATAAAAAAAACCAATCTAATTTGTAACTTTGTTGCGTTGAAAAATTATAGAATACATATAGGCATTTTGACATTGTTCTGTTTGGTTTTCTTTATGATGCCAAGTCAGAGCTATGCCTGTTCCAAAAATTCAACAAAGACCGAGCAGTCTTTCTGCTCAAAGGAGAAATCCAAAAAATCAGAACATAAAAAAGGTTGCAAGAGCAAATCCTGTAAAAAATGCAAAAGTGACAAATGCGGGGGCGGTTGTTCCCACAGCTCTTGCAGGTGCGGTGCTTCAACCACTTCCCTAAATGTCCCAACCGTAATCGAATTAAAGGCAAAAAATCACTTAGCAGCAGCTAAAAAGCAAAAATTCGGTTTCAAAGAAGCCTACTATTCTTCGGGCTTTTTCTCCATTTGGCTACCGCCTAAAATAAGCTAAAACTATGGCCTGATAGCCATAGGTATGTCCTGTCAGAAGCTGTTCCGGCTTTTGCAAATCCCCTATTTGTATCATTTATTTAAAATTTAAAACAGAAATGGGTTTATCAATCCCCCGTTTCTCAAAATGTAATTATTATGAAATCATTATCAAAAATAGTGATGGTAATCGCCGTATTACTATCATCAATAAACGGCTTCGCACAAATCAAGAATGCGAAAACAGAAACCGTAAAGATTTACGGCAATTGTGGTATATGCAAAACCACCATCGAAAAGGCAGGTAACGTAAAAAAGGTAGCCAGTGTGGACTGGAACAAAGATACCAAGATGGCTACGCTCACCTATGACGGCGACAAAACAAATCAGGATGAAATCCTGAAACGTATCGCTTTGGCTGGTTATGACAGTGAGAAGTTCCGTGCGCCGGATGACGTATATGCTAAACTGGCTGGTTGCTGCCAGTATGATAGACCAGTGAAGACGGTTGCCAAAAACAAGGAGGCGGGAATGGACATGAATGCCGGACATGGCAATCACGACCATAGTCAAATGGCAGCTAACAAAGATGCAGCCCAAAACCAATCACAGCTAAAGGCTGTATTTGACAACTACTTTTCAGTGAAAGATGCTTTGATAAAAACCGATGCGGCGACCGCATCTGCCAAAGCCGCTGAATTGGCTGCATCCCTTAAAGCAGTCGATATGAATAAGCTATCGGCAGAGGAACATACGGCTTGGATGAAAGTGATGCAGGACTTGACGGCCAATGCGGAAAGCATTTCAAAATCAAAAGATGTTGCAAAACAAAGAAGTGCTTTTGCGGCACTTTCGGGAAGCATCTACACACTGGCCAAAGTGTCTAAACAGGATACTCCCGTTTATTACCAGCACTGCCCTATGTACAATGGAGGTAAGGGAGCCAATTGGCTAAGTAAAGAGAATGCTGTTAAAAACCCATATTACGGCTCACAGATGCTTACCTGCGGCAGTACGGTCGAAACCATTAAATAACAGGTCTGAAAGCTATGGTACAGTACAATGACATGGTGCAGGCGCTTAAAGACCTAAGACAGCGTGGATACAGTATGGACTTTAGTCTGTTGCCGGACTGCCTGTACTGTGCGTCAAGGAGCCTGAAACTAAAACCGGAGGATTTTACGGTTACGGAAACCCATAGGTTTGAAAGCCTCGACAGCAGTCCTGATAACAATGCCGTGATTTATGCCATATCGTCCAATGATGGTAAGAATAAAGGCGTACTTGTGGATGCCTATGGTGCTTATGCCGAAGAAATGACCCATGAGATGGCAAAAAAATTAAGTGCAACATAACTTTTAAAACCCCTTATTATGAAAAAATACACGTGTCCCATGCACCCGCAGGTGCTAAAAGACGAACCAGGCAAATGCCCGCTTTGTGGCATGGCACTGGTTCCCGTTGGCGGTAGCTCAGTTTCTCATGTACAAAAATCAGGACATGGGCATTCCGGGCATTCTCATCATAACCAAGCCAGAGATAGCTTTAACAAACATGAGGGGCATCATACAGGCGATTTTCTCGCTCGTTTTTGGATAAGCCTCGTCATTACAATCCCTATCCTGCTCCTGTCACACATGATACAGCAATGGTTGGGTTTCAGCCTTGCTTTCAATGGAGATAAATATGTGCTGCTGGCATTGGGTACAGTGATTTATAGCTATGGAGGCTTGCCGTTCCTAAAGGGAATGATTGGCGAGGTGAACGCCAAAGCCATAGGGATGATGACACTTGTTGCTATCGCTATATCCGTAGCCTATGTCTATTCCGTAGCCGTTGTATTTGGCTTGCAGGGCATGGACTTCTTTTGGGAACTGGCTACGCTTATCGACATCATGCTGTTAGGGCATTGGCTGGAAATGCGTTCCCAAATGGCTGCTTCACGGGCTTTGCAATCATTGGTTGCTTTGCTGCCTAACGATGTCACGGTGGAGCGAAACGGAGAAGTGGTAAAAATAAAGCTTGAAGACCTGCAAAGCGGTGAAACGGCTATCATAAAACCGGGTGAAAAAATTCCAGCCGATGGATTGGTACTGGAGGGGCTTTCGTATATCAACGAGAGCATGCTTACCGGAGAAAGTATTCCCGTGAAAAAGGAAAAGGACGGAAAGGTCATCGCAGGCTCTATCAATGGCGATGGTGCGCTGAAAGTTAAGGTAACAGCCGTTGGAAAAGACAGCTACCTGAACAGGGTTATCAATCTTGTGCAGGAGGCACAAGCTACTAAGTCCAATACGCAAAACCTTGCGGACAAAGTTGCCAAATGGCTCACCTTTATTGCCATTGCCGTTGGCATAGGCACATTTGCCTATTGGTATGCAAGCAGTGGAGATATTGCCTTTGCGCTTGAAAGAATGGTGACGGTAATGGTAACGGCCTGCCCGCACGCATTGGGCGTGGCTATCCCGTTGGTGGTCGCCATTTCCACAACGCTATCGGCGACCAATGGTCTGCTCATCCGCAACCGCACAGCATTTGAAACCACCCGAAAACTTTCCACTGTCATTTTTGATAAGACCGGAACGCTCACCAAAGGTTCCCATGCCGTAGAAAAGGTTATACCGTTAACAGACGAATATAATGCCGATGAGGTTATCCAGTATGCTGCCGCAGTACAGCAAAATTCGGAACACCATATCGCCAAAGGCATTATGGCTACATTGAAAGAAAAGAGCCTTGCCTTATGGAAGTCTGAAAACTTCAGCTATATGCAGGGCATAGGTGTTAAAGGTGTTGTGAACGGGAAAAATGTCGTAGCTGGCGGCCCGAATTATTTCACCGAAAACCACCTTTCCCTGCCTGAAATTCCAAACGAAATCAATCAAGAGGCCGAAACGGTCAACTTTGTCCTCATTGATGACCGGGTAATCGGCATCATTACTTTGGCAGACAGCATCCGTGAGGGTTCGGCACAGGCGATTGAGGAACTCAAAAAAATGGGCATCAAGTCCTTTCTGCTCACCGGGGACAACGACAGGATTGCTGCTGCCGTAGCCGGAAAATTGGGTATGGACGGGTATTTGGCTAATGTGCTTCCGCACAACAAGCAGGAGAAAGTAAAGGAGTTTCAGGCAAAAGGCGAAATCGTAGCAATGACTGGTGATGGTGTAAATGATGCACCTGCACTGGCACAGGCAGATGTGGGCATTGCCGTGGGTTCCGGTACGGACGTGGCTGCCGAAACAGCGGATATCATATTGGTAGACAGCGACCCGAGGGATGTGGTCAAACTGATTGACTTCGGCAAACTTACCTACAAAAAGATGGTACAGAACCTTATATGGGCGGTTGGCTACAACGTGGTGGCAATACCGCTTGCGGCAGGCGTACTCTATCCGAATTTTGTTTTAAGTCCCGCTATGGGTGCTGTGCTGATGAGTGTAAGCACCATTGTAGTGGCTATTAACGCAAGTTTTTTAAAAATCAAAAAATAAATAAAAATGAAAAATCTAACATTATCAATCATTGCTGTTATCATGGCATTTGTAACAGTATCATGCAATCAGGCATCCAACAAAAACGAGCAGTCTTCAAGTGATACTGCTGTTGTATCACAAGAACAGTCAGCTTCCCAACCAAAAGAGGATGATACGGTAGCTGCGCCCGTTGTGAGTGAAACTCCGAGCGGTCAGGAAGCAAAAGCAACAGGAAAAGAAGAAGCAAAAAACTTTTCTATTGCGCCCATAGTTACCGATTATCTGTCCTTAAAGAACGCCCTTGTTTCGGACGATGACAAAGCTGCCGCCAGTTCAGGGAAAAAGCTGTTAGCTACCCTGAATAAAGTGGACATGAAAGCCGTTCCTGCCGATAAGCACAAAAAGTACATGGACATAGCGGACGATGCTAAAGAACACGCAGAACATATCGGGGAAAATGTCGGCAACATCCACCACCAGCGGGAACATTTGGCCTCGCTTGGCGAAGATTTGAAAGACCTGATTGATTTGTTCGGTACATCGCAAACATTGTATCAGGACCATTGCCCGATGTTCAATGACGGTAAGGGTGCTGTTTGGTTCAGCGAAAACAAGGAAATCAAAAACCCTTACTACGGTTCTAAAATGCTGACCTGCGGTAAGGTGGAAAAAACAATTAACAGCAAATAAAATTCAGGGTTATGGAAAATATGCAAAACAGTCACCATGCGGGTCATTCCTCGGAGCATGGCACGCACAATACAAAACATGCTTCGGCCATGTACAAACGCTTTGCGGTGATGGCTGTCGCAATGTTCGCAGTGATGTATTTTATCATGTACGCCATGATTGACGGGTGGCAGAACCTGATACCCAATATCAACAATTTGTACATGACCCTGCTGATGACCTCGGCAATGCTGCTTATCGAATTAGCGATAATGAAAGTAATGTACCCCAACAGGAAGATGAATTGGGCGATAGCCATCATCTCGGTTGCTGTTGGCATCTTTTCATGGTTTGGTATCAGGGAACAAATCAATGTCGGGGACAAGCAGTTTGCAAAGGGTATGATACCCCATCACGCAGCAGCCATATTGATGTCCGAAAAGGCACACCTGACCGACCCGGAACTGATAGAGCTGCAAAAAAATATACTTAAAACCCAAGCGGAAGAAATTGAACTAATGAAGCGCAAGCTAAAAGAGTTTGAAGAAAGTAAATAATAAAATTTAAAAAAACAAGTTTGGACATGAACAAAATAATAATTGGCTTTATTTCCTTATTAACCCTGCTATTCACCGCTTGCGGTCAGGCGGGGTCAAATAAGGATGAAGCGGAACAGCAGCATTCGCAGGCAACTCCGGAAAGCAACGGACATACTACCCAAATAGGTGAATTGGTTCCATCGGATGAAGTCTGCATGGTCAACGATGCCTATATCGGCAAAAAGCAGTTTGAAGTAAAATTTGATGGTAAAACCTATTACGGATGTTGCGAAATGTGTAAGGAACGTATTCCAAAAGATGCGACCGTGCGGATGGCGATAGACCCCTATTCCCATAAGCAGGTAGACAAAGCTAATGCGGTGATTGCTGTGACAGGAAATAACGGTGAAGTTTCTTATTTTGAAAACAAGGAGAATTATGCCAAGTATGTGAAAAAACAGTAGACACAAAAAGATGAAGCCACAATAAAATAATTATGACCATAAAGAAGAAAATCATATTGGGGCTGGCTGTCGTCCTGATTGCCATACAGTTCTTTCAGCCCTTACGGAACCAGGCGGTTGAAGTGCCAGCCACCCATATCGAAAGGGTGTACGCCGTACCCCAAAATGTAAAGGCTATCCTTGTTCAGTCCTGTTATGACTGCCATAGCAACAATACCCATTATCCGTGGTACAGCCGTATCCAGCCCGGCGCATGGTACATGGCAGAGCATATAAAAAAGGGGAAAGAGGAACTCAACTTTAGCGAATTTGGCGACTATTCTGTCCGCAGGCAGCGAAACAAGTTCAGGGCTATGGCCGGGCAGGTTAAGGACGGGGAAATGCCGTTGTCATCATACACACTAATTCATCGCAATGCAGTATTGTCACCGGAGGATAAGCAGGTTTTGATAGCGTGGTTTAGCACAATGGAAGACAGCATTAAATAAAATTTTTCAAATCATGAACAGATATAATAAAATACCTATAAGAATTTTGCAAACAGTGCTGATACTGCTTTGCACGCAAACGCTGTTTGCACAGAGAGTGGTGCATTACGAGCTGTATGTAAAAGATACGCTTGTAAACTATGCAGGTAAGCAAAAAAGGGCAATTGCCGTAAACGGGCAAATCCCCATGCCCACCCTTACCTTTACCGAGGGCGACACTGCCGAAATAGTGGTGCACAACCAATTGAAAGAAAGCACATCACTTCACTGGCATGGTGTGTTCCTGCCCAATAAAGAAGACGGTGTGCCCTGGCTTACACAAAAACCCATCGCACCGGGCACAACCTACACCTACCGTTTTCCGATTATCCAGCATGGTACGCACTGGTACCATTCCCACTCAGGATTGCAGGAGCAGATTGGCATGTACGGAAGTTTTATCATGAAGAAAAGAAGCGATGATAAGACATTCAGAAAAGGAATTGACGATTTGCCGACCGTTCCAATTATATTAAGTGAGTGGACAAATCTTAACCCCGATAATATCAACCGTATGCTACACAATGCAAATGATTGGGCGGCCATTAAGAAAGGCGCAACACAATCATATGTTGAAGCTATTAAGGAGGGAAAATTAGGGGTAAAGGTAAAAAACGAGTGGAAGCGGATGCTGGCGATGGATGTCAGTGACGTTTACTATGATAAAATCCTAATAAATGCTAGCCATAGCACCGATTTGAAAACAATTGATGGTAAAAAGCTAAAAGCAGGCGACAAAGTCAGATTGCGTGTTTCCAATGGAGGGGCGTCTTCATATTTCTGGCTACGGTATGCTGGAGGAAAAATTACAGTAGTAGCGAATGATGGGAATGATGTTGAGCCTGTAGAGGTGGACAGGTTAATCATTGCCGTTTCTGAAACTTACGATATTGTAGTGACTATCCCTCAAGATGGTTTGGCTTACGAGTTCTTAGCAACAACCGAAGACAGGACACAATCTGCGAGTTACTTTATAGGTGATGGGGTCAAACAGCTTATTTCTCCACTCCCACGATTGAAGTATTTCGAGGGGATGAAGATGATGAACGATATGATGAAAATGAATGGCGATTTGGACGATATGGGCATGAAGATGAGCCTTAACCAAATGGACATGAATGTAGTGATGTATCCCGAAATTACCGGAGATGCAACAAAAAAAGCAGACCACAGTAAGCATGAGGGTATGGATATGGATAACGACGCTAACCGTTACAACGCTAATGCCTTGGGAGACATCAAAACATTAAATTATGCTATGTTGCAATCACCTTATAACACCTCTCTTCCAAATGATGCGCCTGTAAAAGAGTTGAAATTCACACTTACTGGCAACATGAACCGCTATGTATGGAGCATGGATAATAAAATACTTTCGGAAACTGACAAAATACCTGTAAAAAAAGGAGAAATTCTACGGATTACCATTTATAATAATTCAATGATGCGGCATCCAATGCATCTTCACGGATTTGATTTCAGGGTGATAAACGGAAAAGGCGAAAAATCGCCGCTTAAAAATGTGTTGGATATCATGCCTATGGAAATAGATACCATTGAGTTTTTAGCAAATGAGGAAGGTGATTGGTTCTTTCATTGCCATATATTATATCACATGATGGCGGGAATGAACAGGGTCTTTGAAGTTGGAGACTACAATAACCCCTATCTACCCGACAAGGCAAAAGCCTATAAAGAATTGCAAAGAGAAAGTAATATGCCTCATTTTATGGCACAAAACGATTTTGCAACCAATGGTAATGATGGAGAAGCTATGCTAATGAATGCACGCTACCAATTAGGAACAGAATGGCGTTTAGGCTATAATAGTATGCACGGTTATGAAGTAGAAACCCATTTAGGTAGATACATTGGAAAGATGCAATGGTTCATGCCCTTTGTAGGTTTTGATTACCGCTACCGTAAAATGGGAGAAGATGAACACGAAAAGAACATATTTGGACAAACCAACAAGAAAGACACCCGCAGGGCGTTCAGTTTAGGGTTTATGTATACGTTACCTATGCTGGTCAATTTTCAGGCAGAAGTATATCATGATGGAATTGTGAGATTGCAGTTAATGCGTGAAGATATACCAATTTCAAAAAGACTAAGAGGTGGTTTTATGGTGAATACCGACTTAGAGTATATGGGAGAACTTAGGTATATCATTAATAAGAATATAGGTATACGTACCCACTATGATAGCGATATGGGCTTTGGTGTGGGGCTGGCATTGACTTATTAAAATTAAATAACTAAGGGTTGTAAACTGCATAACCGTAAAAAAATATCGGTAAAAAAAAGGAGGTGATGCAGGTGTAATTCGCAAAGACTAACCTGCATCATACTACAACCCTTTAAAGTATGCAACAAAAATCTATCTATCGTTCCATCATCAATACGGTAGAGGTTGAATTTTTTTAAGCAGTAATTGCATCATAAGCTAATACGAACAGTGTTAGCTTTTCTGTATTAACCAATAATATATTACATCAAAATGAAGCGAATGGATAAATTTTACAATGAAACATATCTTAAATTGGAAACTGCAATCCAGGAACTGGAGATTGAAACCGACTGCCCCATAAAAAGAATTGAAGCCGTTATACACCATATCATACAAAGCCTTGCCGACTTAAAGGACTTTGTACTGAAAAATGACTTTAAGAATATGGCAGAAGAAATCCATTTTTTCAAGTATCAGAAACCTGTTATTGTTTCAAAGCTCATCTACTACAATGCCATCTATAAAATCGAAACAAGAAGACCCTACGGGAACAAGCGTACCAAGAAATATTTTACCAAAGAACTGAAAAAGCTAAAAAGGTTCTTTGAAAACAACCTTGATTTTTACAAGTATTACCGCAGCAATAATTCTTTCGTTGACGAAAAATTCTTTGTGCGTGGCAAGCACGATATAAGGCTGTGGTTAGACACATTTTATTTTGAAGCAGACCATCGTTTTTCTACTTCACACGATTATAAGGTTGCCAAGATTATTGCCAATGACCTGATACAAGTTTATTTGGAAGACAGGCTCAATAACATCAATGTGAAAAGGGGTTCGGACAATTCATTGAAATGGACGGCAAGCAAAACGGCACTGACTGAACTCATATATGCACTGTACTCCCACGGTGTATTTAACAATGGGAATACAGATATAAAATTGATTGCTAAAGCATTTGAAGATGCCTTTAATATTGAATTGGGCGATTTTTACCATACGTTTATGGAACTGAAAGCCCGTAAGATAAACCGAACCAAATTCCTTGACAGCCTGTGTGAAGCCCTAATAAAAAAAAATGGACGAAAAGGACGAAAAGTAACGACTATTATAATACGCCACGAGGTGAATGAACGCCTTTTGTCCGTATAATGCTTTCCTGCACCTTTGGGGCTTCATTCTGCTTTTCTGCCTGCTCCGAAGCATCTTGTTTGGTTTCCGGCGTAATAGATAGCTGTATCTTTCTTTCTACGGCAGCCAGTTCCGTTTTAAGATCACTCAATCGACTTTCCTTAGCCCAAGTACCGTTAACCACTTCCTGAAGTATCGGTAGGTCTTTTGGTATTTCAGCGATTTTCTCCTGCTCCTGCTTCACAAAGCCCGGCAGTTTTTCCAAAGCCCTTAAAAAATTCATTGCGGCGGTTTCGGGGTCTTTTGCCATCAGACCGTTATTGTAGGTGTACTTGATATTGCCCTCGCCAGTTATAAAAAATCTATTGACCCTTTCGAGTGTTGAATTATCCTTTGGAAGTTCTGTTTTAACCAATAATTGAAACCCGTAGAGGTTGCCTATTTCACGATAGTCGCCTGCCGTGCGGGCTTTGTTCGCAATCTCGTTCAGTTTTGCGCCTATTTGTTTCGGATTTGCATTGGGCGGCAAGCCATCTAACAGCACAGGGTTTTCGATTGTAAATATAAAATATTTAAAAGATGATAAAGATCTTGAAGGAATAATATCACTTCAGGGAGAGGTGCGCATGGGAGGAAGTAATAAAATAGTACCAAATGCAGAAATTGAAATTCGGGATACAAATAATAAATTAATTGCTAAAAAAACAGCTGATAGTAAAGGAAGATTTAAGTTTACCATAAAAACTGAACCTACTGTCGGGAATATTAATATAAATGGATCCGATGGAAATTCATTAGGTGAACTTGAAATCGCAAAAGTTGATATGGGTCGATTTTATTCACAAATAGAAATAGCTGTGAAACTGTTTATTATAAATGGAGTTATGAAAAGCACAGTACCCCTTTCGAAAAAAGAGATTAAAGAAATCAAGAATCAAAATAATAAATAGATATAAATGAGAATCAACTCAGAAAAATTATTAATATTGAAATGAGTTAGATTTTAGAGGTAGGTACAAGCAAGTTAAAAAAAAGCTTTTGATGGTGCTAAAAATTTCATCTTGTTTACAACGGAATCTATTCATATAAAGAATTTTTGTTTATTATTTGAAATATAAAAAAGGTCCAAATTTATAATGGCATTACGCATAAAGTTAAACCTTTGTGGTTTTAAACTTCTTCTTTTGCTAACACTCTTTAGCTGTTCCACAAAGAAGAATTATAACGACTGGGTTGATATAGACCAAAACAACTGCAGCAGCTATAGCCAACGAGGTAAAGGTTATACAGATGATGAGATATCGCCTTTAATAAAAGGCAAAGTGAGAATGTGCCATAATAATGAAAATGTTCCTTCTGCTAGAGTTTTCTTTCTTAGTTCAGAGAGTGATACAATTGGTACAGCCATCACCGATAAAAATGGAGAATTTTCGCTAACGATCCCATCCGAGGGATTGCTCCATGGAAAAATTATTGTAGATACATTTGGAACGGGGATGACTATCGAACATGTTTACATTGCGACAAATTTTAAAACCTACGCCTTAGACATAAAATTACCAAGGCAGCCCATGTATATTAATGAAATAGGTTCAAAAAAGGACCAGAAAAAGTTGAGGAAAGAAGTTGAAAAAGCAAATAGAAAACATAGATAGGTGTTATAAGTTGATCTGGGCTATTAAAATTTTAGTCTTTTTTTTGATCTTTTGTTTCTCATCATGTTCTGTCATCAGACCTAAAACAATAAACAATAAAGTATTGGGCGGGTACGAATCTTCAAGCTATTTAGACGAGAACGATTCGGAAGATTCTGTGACGATTTCAGGCATTATCACTGAAGCTAAGAAAAAAAGGAAGGTACCCAATGCAGAGATACGATTTTTAGACTCGGAAGGAAATACGCTCAAAAAAGTATCTTCAGACACAGATGGATCATTCAGTACAAGACTGGCAAAACTCACAAAATTTGGAAGTATCGAAATTGATGGAAATAGTGCTGGTTTTCTCACTATAGCAAACATAGACTTTGGTATTTTTGTCAATAATACCAGAATAAAAGCGAGATTATTCAAGTACGATTATTCTGCAACGGAGTTAGAATTTTACAAGAAAGAAGATCGAGACCAGCTAAAGCGAGAGATAGAAGAAATGAAAAAACAAAAGAGGTAACAGCATCGTACCACAAAGTGTATTAATTATAGAAATGGAGACTGTAACATGAACTGTGTCAGAGGAATAATTCAATAAGATTATGTATATTCAATTATTCAAACGACACGGTCATGAAAGAAAAAGACCCATTCGACTTTGAACGCTTCAAGGCAGAAGCCATGCAAGGTCTTTACGAAGGTAAAAGTTTGTCTCCCAATGATGGCGTCCTAGCGCCGTTAATGAAGCATCTGTTGGAATCAATGATGGATGGAGAACTGGAAAACCACTTGAACGAAGAGAAAGCTTCGGGCAATAGCAATCGTCGAAATGGCAAGACAAAAAAGACAGTCCGAGGTCTCAATTGTTAATTCGCATATAGATACCCCCAGCAATTCGCATTAAAATGCCACCACCTTAAACAATTAAGGTTTTACTTGTTGAGAGTATAATAAACTCTCAGCGTTATGTATAAAGTGGCTATGTACAATACGATAAAAACACTTTTGGAACACGGCAAATCTTTGCGGGAGATCTCAAGGGAACTTGGGATGTGCCGCAAGACCGTTTCGCGTATCCACATTTAACATGTATTGTTTTGATAGAGGACTGCGTAAGCTGGTAACCGCTGAACTCGAAAAGATAGAAGTCGCAATCAGAGCAAAAATGATTTATATATTGTCTCATCAATATGGTCCTTTTTGGTATAGTGCCCCTAACCTGTTCGAATCTCTCCAGCTCCACTTAAGGGGACACTTAATAGAAAGCACCCCCTTTCTTTATACCCATAAAGAACTATGAGTCAAAATGTTAAAACACCTACACATAGAGTTAGAAAATTTCAACAAAATGTTTAGTCTTAGGTTATCAATTATTAGCAGACGTGGTCATTAAACCGAAGCATTTCTAAACACATCCGGCCGTTATGATAAGGACATTTCCAGAAACCCGCCTTATCATCGTTACGATTCATTTGTCCATCGGGCAATACACTCCAGTACCATTCTCCAAATTGAACATCAATAAGTTTTGTCTGAATAAATTTCCAGACATTTTCTGCTAAATCTAAAAACTTGGAATCAGGTACAATTTTGGACAGATAGCTATAACCAACTACTGCCTCGGCCTGTACCCACCAATGTCTTTCGTCATCTAAATGACCATCTCTAAATTCGTAAGCCATACTTCCGTCAGGAAGGATCCCCTCCACGGCGGCGAGGCCAATGCTGGTCACAATATCTTTGATGGATTGGGAGAGTGCGGGAATATTCAATACGGTAGTAGCTTCCCACAAAAGCCATGCTGCTTCAATATCATGACCATATGATATGGTATCAGTTGTTGAGTTCCACTCCCGATCAAAAAAAAGATTGAGATGCCCTGTACGCGAATCATAGATTTTGCTAACGAAAAGATCGACCAGATCCTTTTGGGCTGAAATTAATTGATCATCTGGCCACACCTGTAGCAGATTGGTATAGGGCTCAAGAATATGTAAATGAGTATTCATGGTCTTGACCTGATTCTCGTCTTTTTCACTCAGCCGCATATCGGCTATCGGTGACCAGTCGCGCGAAAATGCTTCCAAATATCCGCCAGACTCATCATCAAAAGTATGCTCAATCAACTTAAAAAGATCTATTGATAACTCCAAAGCTTCGGATATTCCCGTAGCTCTGTAAAACTCCGAGAAACCATACAGTGCAAAGCCCTGTGCATAGGTCTGTTTTTTTGTATTGAGGGGCTTGCCCTGATAATCAAGCTCCCAATAAACTCCCCCATATTCTTTATCGATAAAATTATCGCGTAGGTAGTGGTAAGCCCGTTCAGCCATTCGTAAATAGGATATATCGTTAAATTGGCGATAGGCAGCTGAGAACGTCCAGAGGATCCTCGCGTGCATAACAGCTCCTTTGCTAGCATAGGGCACCAAATGATTATGCCCATCCATCTTTCCGTAAAAACCGCCAAATTCCAGATCGACCATTTTTTCACTCCAAAATGGAAGTATGTTGTTTTCAAGTATTTCTCTAAAACGATTCATTTAATTCAAGCTAAATGTATTGATTCATCTATTTTTTTTCAAGATCAGCCTCTCTTTTATTCTTTAGATCATTAAGGATCAGATCCATCCGTTTTTCGCTCAAAGGGTAAAAACTTATGAACAACACGGATAATACAGTACCGATTGCAGGGAAAAAACTCAAGAACATCCGAATACCATGAAGTGCTTCGTCACTCTGCTGCTGATTGGCCTGAAAACCATAATAGGCCAATAGCCAACCTGTCAGAGCCGTCCCAAATGCCCAGCCGAGCTTCTGACTCATCGATGAAGAACTAAAGATCAAACCTGTTGCCCTATTGCCTGTGCGTAGTTCGGAATAATCTGCACAGTCGGCATACATCGACCAAAGCAAGGGAAATACGCTCCCGGCGCAAATACTGATGAGTACCTGAAGAGAAAATATAAGAATTAGATCTTCTTTGCCCAACCAGTAAAAGGCAATACTTCCCACCGTAGCAATAAGCATGGCAATCATATAGGTGCTTTTTTTTCCGATACGATTACTGACAGGAGCTGCTAATACAACACCTAATATATTAGCAGCTTGCCCAAGGGCCAAATAAAGTCCACTTAATACAAATGGTACCTCAAAAATCATGATTCGGTCGATTTGATGCTCCTCAACATAATACTTGAAGTAGTATAGCGTTGCTCCATCCCGAATGGAATTAAAAACAAGAGCCGCCACCCCGGCTCCCAGCAGTATCCACCAAGGACCATTTTTTAGCAAGTCTCCGATATCTTGCTTTAATGTCGAGTGATGCGCCGTCACCTCTACAACCCTTTCCTTTGTCCAATAAAAACATAGCAAAAAAAGTATCGTTGAAAATGCAGCAATAACTAGTGCAGCCATAAACCAACCATGCTGAAGTGACGTAAGATCTGCTCCCGCCTTACTGAAAAAATCTATTAATGGGTTGAATAAAAGCAGGGTAACAAAACTCCCGATATAGGCGAATGTCATCCGAAAGGTAGCCAGTACATTACGCACTTTGGGAAAGGGACTCATTACACCCAATAATGATGCATATGGTACGTTGATCGCCGAATACACCATCATCATCAAGGAATAAGTCAGGTAGGCATAGATAATTTTTCCGGTATGCGAAAAATCAGGCGTATAAAATGTTGCTGCACCGATCAAACCAAAGGGTATGGCAACATAAAGGATGAATGGTCTGAACTTGCCCCAACGGCTCCGTGTACGGTCTGCAAGTGCACCTATAATGGGATCGAACAACGAGTCCCAAACTCTGGTGATCAAAAACATGGTACCAACAGCTTTCGCCTCCATACCAAAAATATCGGTATAAAAAAACATCAGGTACATACCAAACAGCTTCCAGAACATGGACGACGCTGCATCTCCCAGGCCATATCCGATTTTCTCTCTCAACGAGATTTTTTCATTTTCAATTCTCATAAGTAGGTATTCTGGATACAAATCTAACTATTCAGATTTTTTGAAGCGATCGTATGTACGACCTTGACTGATGCTGCTGACCGAAATCCATCCTGGGCTGTATTAAAACAATAATCAAGCAATCTGTCTATCGATGATAAGGCGACATGCATCCGTGTATCGCTCGAAGCATAATAGATATAAACGGTACCATCGGGGTCTGCGATCCAGCCATTTGAAAAGAGTACGTTGGAGACATCTCCTACTCTTTCTATACCCTTGGGTGCCATAAAATGTCCCGCGGGTTCAGCAATTATTTGGTCGGGATGTGCCAGATCTGTTACAAAAAGATAGAGTACATACCTAAGGCCTGCAGCACACATCCGTACGCCATGTGCCAGGTGTAGCCAGCCACGCTCGGTTTTAATGGGCGCTGGCCCTTGCCCATTCTTAAGCTCTTTAATGGTATGATAGTGTCGGTGATTTATAATTTTCTCTTCGGAAACAACCGCATTTTCCATACTGTCTACCAGCCCCCAACCTATTCCACCACCTTTGCCTGCATCAATAAAACTATCCTGTGGACGTGTGTAAAGTGCATACTTACCATCGACAAACTCGGGGTGGAGGACCACATTGCGCTGCTGACTGCTGGACTGTAAATCTGGCAAGCGTTCCCATGTGACCAAGTCGCGAGTACGTACAATGCCGGCAGCTGCAACTGCCGAAGATAGATCACCAGCAGGAGCTGCGGGATCTTTGCGTTCGGTACAGAAAATACCATAGATCCATCCGTCCGCGTGTAGCGTGAGACGCATATCATAGATATTGATATCTGGAATTTCGGTCTCGGGAATATCTATCGGATAATCCCAAAAATGGAAACCATCTATGCCATTTTCACTTTCGGCAATAGCAAAAAATGACTTGCGATCGTTGCCCTCTACACGCACAACCATAATATATTTGTCCTGCCACTTGATTGCCCCAGCATTGAATGTCCCATTGATGCCGAAACGCTCCATCAGAAAGGGATTTCTCTCCTCATCAAAATCATAACGCCAATGAAGTGGTGTATGATCAGCAGTCAGAACTGGATAGGTATACCGCTCGTATATCCCATTTCCTGGCAATAATGGCGTATTTTTTCGAGAAATTAGTTCCTGATGTGCTTGTTCGATAGCTTGTCTACGATTTTCAAATATTAAATTCATCTTCTATAAGTATAGTTTTGTTTCTCTTGTATATTTTCTATTTCTTGTGCTCTTTAAAGATCTGTTGGACAAATTTTTCCAATTGTCCCCTCCAGAATGACCATTCATGGCCAGCATCTGCCTGGTCATAGACATAATCAACCCCATAGCTTTTCAACTTCTGGAGAAAAGCTAAATGTCCGTTGTACCGAGGATCTTTGGTACCACAGCTGGACCAGATATAGACAGCTTGACTATTGGAAGAAGATTTTAAAGCTGACATATTGGGGATATAGCGATCAAAATCAAATGCTGGATCACTCAAAAGTCCCGAGCTAAATTGACCTATATATTGGAAAGTATCTTTATTTCGCATACCGATCACGAAAGCCTGCCCTCCTCCCATAGATAAACCAGCTATGGCCCGAGATGACTTATCCTTACCCACATTAAATCGTTGCTCGACAAGCGGCTTCACGTCGTTTAGCAACTCATCTTCAAGAAGATCCATCCCTTCAACTGAACTACCCCCGGCCCATGATCCATCCGTTAGACCATTGGTCATAACCACCAACATGGGTTTTATTTTTTTTTCGGCAATCAAATTATCCATGATATACGCAACACGCCCATCACGAAACCAACTCCCCTCATCATCTCCCCCACCGTGCCTGAGATATAAAACTGGCAGCGGTTTAGTTGACTGGACAGCTTGGGGTGGCACATAGACATAAAGGTTGCGCTGCTTATTTAATTTGCTAGCGGTATAGGTTAAGATGCGGAGTTCTCCGTGGTTGACGGCTCTTAACTGATCAACGGCAGGCTGACGTGCTATAATTTCCAATACACTGCCATACACTTCTGTGCCGTATTTGACTTTAGGATTGGCTAAATCTATAGAACGTTTTCCATCTACCACAAATACATACTGATAAATACCTGGCAATAGGGAGCTCGTAGATGCCGTCCAAACACCGCTTGTATCCTGTTCCATCGCCAATCTCATAATGTCCCAGTCGCCAATCTCGACCTGCACTTTGCTGGCTTGGGGAGCCTTCACACGGAAGGTAACCCGTCCACTGGAATCAATCGCAGGTGAAAATTTGCCTGTCGATGCCTGCCACCATCCGGCTGTGCTAAATGAGGATCCGTCCTGCTGTGCTTTAACAGGCAAATAGAGACCTAACAACGCTGTGCCCAATAAAATTAGTTTTTTCATCTGTATATCATTTGTTTTCAATGGTAATGAGGCCGCCAGATCTATTCTTCCCACTGTGTGGTTTGAATATTCATGGTGGTTTCATAATTTTTTATTCTGATTTCCAGCAATAGGTGCCTACTGCTCCAGCAGCTAACTTGATCATGCTGAATTTACCCTTATACTGAACTTTTACCTCCCGATCATAGAATGAACTGTTTGCAACAATCAGGACAATCTCTTTTTTGGGAGTAAGAAACGCAACATTGGGCAATACTCCACTATTCTGTACTGTAGTAACGCGTTTGATATCCGCGTTTTCCTCGTCCGTGGTAATGTCAATACCTTGATCATAAGGAGCATTGGAGGAAACACGTACCGATCCCGGCGGAACGAATTTTGAAATATGTGCAACAACGTAATAGGCCACATTTCTTGATACCTGATCTCCATCAATGGTAAGTGCGCCCTGACATATGGCACATCCACCATTATCTGTATGGGGATCATTATTGGGATCTGCGGCCAAATTCCACAATATCATATTCCGGCTCCAATTGCGCATGGTTCCGATAACAAGGCGTTCGGTCTGGTAGGCAAGGTTGCTGATTTTACTTTGGCTAGATTGAATGACCATCTGTTCTGTAAAATAGATATTTTTGTCAGGTCTAGCTTGATGCACCAATGACATCGTACCAATGTCACCTCCATAGTGGTGGAAACCGGATCCATCTACATATGGACCAATAGCAGGGTCATTCAACAGGGTCAATGGATAATCTGGCCGATCACAATTATGATCAAAAAGAATAATTTTTGTATCCGGCTTCAATTTGTTAAAGACGGGCAGTAAGTGGTCTCTTAGAAAATTGCGCATCTGCGATACAGAAAATGGCATACTGGGAGTATTCCTCGAATTGAGTGGTTCATTTTGCACGGTGATCATATGAATAGGGATCCCATTTTTTTCCATTTCCTGTACATAACGTAAAAGATAACGGGCATATACAGGATAACAGTCCGTCCTTAATGAACCGCCTTGAAACAGCTGTCCCACTTTCATCCACACAGGAGCAGTCCAGGGTGAAGCCATAATCTGAATTTTGGGGTTGATGGCCAAAATTTCTTTGAGTACAGGAATGACATGTTCGTAATCATGCCCCAGGCTGAAATTCAAAAGATCCGGATCTGCCTGGCCACCACTGAGATCATTATAGGTATAAACAAAGCTATTTAGATCGGATGCACCAATACTTAAACGGATAGCACTAATGGCGATTCCATCTCCGGCACTGAAAAGTTCGTGTAGAAGCTTAGACCTTTTATCGGGTACCATCTGATGTATCAGTTGGGCACTACCACCCGTCAGCGCAAACCCAAATCCATCAATAGTCTGGAATGCCTGTCTTTCGTCAATAACGATAGGTAGTTGACGCCCCCGTGATGTCGGCTCGAATACTGCCGGCGGCCCTGCGGAAAGCTGCGAAAGAGGCTGATCGTGGGTCACCCACTGGTTTAATTTGTGTTCTTGCGCCTTCAATTGAAAAACAGATAGGATCGCAAATAATAAGGCATATAATAATTTTGGATTTGGTCGTCGAATAATCATAATTTGTGAGCCTAGTCTGAATATTACAATTGGTTATCTTTTAACATCTCTACAGCAAATTTACTTGGTAAAGCTTACCTCGACTAATACTATTTTAGCAGTAGGTAATTCAATTCGAACTAAAAATCATCAAAATAACACTTAAACATCACTTACGGCGTATACTATTTTATCTCCAAATTGGCCAAACTAGTAAAAAAAGCAGTAAACTGCTCCTCTAACACCAATTACCAATCACTAGAATACAACACTGTTAGGGATAAACTAGACTCGGATAATTGACATAAAAATCATTTGTAGCCACTTTAATGGCATTGAAATTACCGTAGTTATCATTTTCCCATGGATTTTTCCATGCACATACGCCTGCGTACCCGTTCCAATAGCTTTGTTTGTAATAATTGGCCAGAGTAATATTCCAATTGCCGGAATTATTATAGGATGAGCTGTTGACATCATACCCCGGTGTTTCTCCGATCAAGACAGGTTTATCACCATTATCTAACCAATAGCCGATGGTCGTGGTAAATGGCGCCCCGGAGGATTGCCACTGGTACCAATGGGGTGAATAAAAATCTAAATAGGCGTTGGAATTGTTGTACTGCGCCTGCAATTTTGCATTGCTATAATTATTGCCCCCATAGGTATCCCATGATGTGTACCTATCGCTGTTAAAAATAATCCACATTGAACCTACCGTCACCGGCTTGGTAGAAAATTGGTTTGTCTTGGCCGCACACCATGCAATGAAACGCACGACATTGTTCTTATTTAAATTGCCACAGTTTGCATCACGCCACATATGCTCTGGCTCATTGCAGATATCATATCCCATAATGGTGGGTTCATTTTCATAACGCTGCAGAAAGGGGACAAGAAAATATTCGGTATACCACTGGGTTTTGTTGACGTCATTGATGATCTGCCTAAATTGATTGTACTTGCTGCTGGTATTCTTTACCATATCAAATGACCAAAATGTAACCAGCAGATACACTCCCTTTGATTTAGCGATCTGAACGAGTTGGTCCATATCTGTCCAGAACTGACTACTGGCACCTGTGACAAGACCGTCACCGTTTAAAGACGGACTATGGCTCCCCGACCCATGCACCCAGATTCTAGCAAGGTTAATTTTATTATCCTTATAACGCTGAAACTCATTGCTCCACCAGGTGTAATCAAAATTTCTACCTAAAAAATCTAAAGTATAATCGCTTTGCTTTTGCCAGGCTGTGTTGATACCATTGAAAAAAATCTGCTTTGAGGCAACATAAAATTTATTGCCCGAAATAGTCACGGCATCAGTGATTGAAGCCGGAGCAACACCATTGTTCAAAGCCATCTTTTTCTGCTTGGGCAGAGATTCTGCAGCCTGATCAAAAGCTTTTTTTTGGCAGCTGTATGACAATATGATCAAGCAGATACACCATAATTTACATAAAGATCTCATAATTGTTTATTTTGGTTATTCTAAGATAGTGAGCTAACGATATTGCTGGCTAATACTTTATTAACAAATAGTTGTACAAGGGTGTAATTATTCTACTCACCCAGCATAATTACCTGATCGGAACCGTATAATGCTTTGATCTTAGCCTCACTGTTCTTTTCAAAGACCAATTCTGACCAGCCCATAAAAAACACCCAATTGGGCTGGTCTTTAAGTACCTCAAGTGACGGTAATACCTGGCACTCTCCGATCGCCATTGGCCTTCCTGCTGCTACACGAACGATCGCATCATACTTTTCATTACTAAACCCCGTGTGATCATCGTATACATCAAGCGAAACAATATCCCAATAGGATCTTCCGGGATTATACAGCTCGACGTCAGTATCCAGGCTTTGAAAATCTTGAACATTCCAAACCCAAATTAGATTATCGAGCTCTTTTTTCTTAACCATAAAGTCATGTACATACCGGTAGAGTCTAGCGGTGCCTTTTTCTCCCGGGCGTCCCCCCCACCAAAATTTCCCCTGATTCATCTCATGAAAGGGCCTGAACAGAGCGATGACCTTGTTGTCTTTCAATCGCTTTAGATAAACTGCAATTTCTTCCATCATCGAGACTAATTTACCATGCTCTAAGGTCCCTTCTATAAAAAGGTTTTCCCACTGGCTGTCTGTCAAATGACTTAAAACGCCACGTCCGTCATCCCAGCTACAAGGTTGTCCATTGACAGGGTTGCAGGCGTGCCACATGATATTAACAATTGCACCCTGATGGAATTGGCTGATAGCCTCATCAATCATAGTGCTCCTGTGATCAATATTTTCCTGCTGAAATAAAAAATCACCGCTCCACAGCTTCGGATATCTACCTACTAGTTTGTTTATGGCATTGGTCCAGCGGGCAGGCTCACTATTGGGTTCGCGATTGTGTATACCACCAATAACACGCTTTCCCTTAATCCGGGATAGGTAATCCATTATCTTTTGCTTTTCTTTTTTAGCCGACCACGAAACAGAATCATTGACCTGCGTATTTGCCGCCAGCGATTGGCTAGTCAATGTTTTACAGCCGATCCCGGTGATCACGATTAATGAACTACATAGTAGCGCTAGTGACTTGAATATATTTTTTTCCATAATAGGTGATTTGTTACTGTCATTACTTAATAATATAAAGCTTCTCTTTTTTAGATCCCACAAAAAGATCTTTCAATAATATTTTTCCATCCTGATGATCTTTCAGCTCTTCTGCCTGATATTTTAATGTAAGCGGGTCAAATGATTGGATCTCCTTTTTGTTTCCGATGATGTCCAAAATCTCTACGCTACTACTAAAAACCTCATTCGTGGGATTGTAAAGATAGATATAGAGTTCCTCGCCACATTTTACGCCATAGGCTTCAAGCCTACCGGCTTTTAATGCCAATGGCTTGAATTCTCCTTTTCCATTCAGCAACATACGGTCGCTCAATTGCCGTACCCCACGATAATAAGGTAGCATATCCCTATTCTGAAAGTATTCCCACCACCAGCTCATCGGTAGGATCGGTGTTGATGAGAAAAGCCCATACCAGAGACCCCGTTTGAAATCTAATTCCATCTCATATGCAAAATCATCAAAATTTTGCTGCCAATCCCATTCATAGCCAAACTCGCCAATGACATAAGGCTTTTTATGTTTTGTGGAGTATGCATTGATTTCTGAGGGTATCAGATCAGTATGTTTGTAAATGTGTTTTTGATTGATATCTATTGCCTCGATATCATTGAGCCCCGGGATATCTCTATGGGATATGCTGGTAGTAACAATGTGTTTATATGGATCTATCTTTTTTAAATAGGTAGCCATTTCAGTATGCCATTCTACAATAGCTTTAGAAGAAATCGGCTTTTCCCGACCATTAAACTGTATATTATCTACTTCATTCAGAAACTCCCACATAGCAATATGCGGTGAATACCCCCAGCGTGACACAATGTAGCGCAAACGATTTTTATAAAGCGTTTTAGCCTCTTCGGCTGCAAAAAACTCGTCCGTCGTCTTTACCCCTCCGATATTATCGGATCTGAAATTACCCATTCCCAAAGTAAGCATAACATATAAATCGAGTGAATCGGCAAGATCGACGAGATGATCGAGCCGGCGTACTGCGCTGGGGTTAAAATGAGCTGGATCTGACTGGTAGCGATCATTGTTGAATCCGTCCTGAAAATCTATGGGCAAATTCCAGGGACAGATCCAGGTCCTAAAGAAATTGCCGCCATTTTCAGCAAATTCGGCAAGCATACGGTCATAATTATAAACGGAAGCATTTTGGTGCAGTGCTGCATAATATTTTGAATCGTCTTTACGCCTTGATTCCCAACAGATGTTTTCGGCTATCCCACGAAAGGATGTACCGTTATCAAATTGTAAGGACCAGTTATTTTTAACACTTAGAAATCCTTTTTCTGCCGTTTCCCGCACCCGCGCATCGAATTTCCTAGATGTGGCGACTATTTTTCCATTTTTGCTCAATACGAACTTAAAATGATAATCGCCATGCTGTCTGGGTGAGAACCGGGCATTCCATTCTGAAATATCCCCAGATTGCCCCTTTACATAAAAGCACGGCTGAAGCAGTACCTCACCTGATGCTGTATATATCTCCATGTCAAGCTTAATGTCTTCCTGCAAATAAGGGTTTGTCCAGGTCGATTTAAGTTTTATAACGAAATCCATCCGTCTTCCTTGAAGTGCTGCTGACTCCTTAAAATCGACAGAAATAATCTGGGAAAATGTAGTTACTGGAAATATGAAAAAAAAGATTATTCCAATTAAAAAGCGCATACCTGATTAATTGACGGTTACACCATCGGCCAATACATACATATTGGGGAGGTCCTTTGAAAATAAACTTATACTGCTCCTAAATAGCGTTTTGAAATCATCGGCTGAGGGATGCCCTTTCCATGGTCCATAGAAATGTATCCCTTGCTTTAATGGATCGTATTCATTTCGCCACATAACGACCATACTGATTTTTTTACCAACGAGTGGAGTGAGGATCTGCTCGGTCCAATAACTGACATAGGGTACATTACCATTTCTGATCCCTTCAATTCCTGTTTCGGTAACACCAGCAGGCTTTTTCTTTTCTAAAGAAAGCTCTTGCAACGCGTTTAAATTGGAAAGAAACGCTTGGGTATTTGTACCATGATAACAGTCCATACCGATAAAATCGACTAATTCATCCCCCGGCCAGCGGAATAGCAGATCTTCTTTCCGTCCATTATTGTCCCGTTGTGGCGATATCGCAAAAATAAAATTATGTACCCCTTTCGCTACTGTCAAATAAGATAACGTAAACTTCCAAAGCGCTATAAACTCTTCACTAGTCGTACAAGAACTTCCCCACCAGGACCAGCTTTGGGTATGTTCATGAAAAGGTCTAAAGATAACAGGAATCAATTTGCCATTGCCATCCTTCAATGAAAGTGCAAACGTGGCGAGATTATCCAACCAACTTTTAAATTTTAAATTTGTTGCACTTCCATCGGTCAAAATTTCTTTAACAACTGTTTTTGATGAATTGTCCCATGAATCCCCGCCCGTCAAGGGATTGTTTAGGTGGCACATAGCGGTAATAACTTCACCACGGGAACGCGCTTCAAGGATAGCCTTTTTACGGGCCTCGTTTAAAGTCGCTCTGGTACGGCGGTCATCCATCAATTCAGCAAAATCAACACTAAAAACTGCGGGGTAGTCGCCTACAATTTCGTAAACGTCAGATCTACCGGCAACTTCCTTCCATTCTCTGCCGTAGATCAGATCATCATGATGGCCAAACATAAAGCCTTTGTCTTTTATCTTCCATAATTGGGAGTAGAGCGCTTTAGTTTCTGCCGTCGCCTGCTTGTCAAATAATCGGAGTTCGATTTGTGAGGGTTTTTCTCCGGGCTTTTGATCTGTGGCCGGATCAGCCTTGGTACATGCCGTTCCACCTATTAAGATGGACACGGCATACATAAATAACTTCTTCATGATTTGGATCAATTACGCTTTTTCACTTCCACCCAATATCTTCTGGGCTTTTTCACAAACTTATCATAGTCTGTATAGATTGCAGACCAGTCGTCATTACCGTTCAATGAAAAAGCAAAAGCATTGTTAACAATTGTTTTAGCCTGTTTATTGCCAAGATCCTCGGTACCAGGACCAAGAAAACTACAATTTACGCTGCTTCCATCTGCGGCAATTAGCGTCAAGATATCGGTTGTGTAGTCCCGCTCCCATTTCCCTTCACCCTTCGGTATTTTACGATAAAATTTATTGACATCTGTTTTGGGGTCTGGTGTATAAATGAAATTGGCATATTTTCCGTCAGCGCCGGCATCATTTACAAATGTACCCGTAGTTTTACCTGTCGGTGTTACTCCTGTCAGTTTAAAGGTTATGCTATTATCCAATTCCACTTGAGGACCATCAGATACAGGCCATATCCATGGTTTACTCGTTAAGGATAAAACCGCGCCACCACCATATTCAGGCCCTGTACCACCATAAAGTACAAGTCCGGTAATATCGTAGGTACCGAGGATCGTTTCGGTAAAAGGCTCGACGATGACCTCCCATTCTCGAGATTCACCTGTCTCTGCTGTCACGGTATAATTATACTTATAGTTGCCGGCAAGAAAATTGACTTCAGAACCAGAGGCAGGCGAAACAGTAGCGCGATAAGATTGTTGGATCACAGGTTTCACTTTGGAAAAGTCAGTATTGTCCTCCACCAATACTTTTACTTTCACTGTCCCAGCGGCCCTGTCTACAACTGCTGCTCCTATCTGCGTAAAGCCTGTCCCCATGGAAAAGTTTTCAATGGATTTCTCATTGCTCTCGACTCCCTTATAGGGATCCTTTTTACAACCAAAGACTGTAAAAACCAATATCAAATATGCTGCAAAACCAGCTTTATATGTTTTCAGATTCATAATAAAATAGTTATGGTTTCAATAATGGGTTTGTATCAATTTCACGCTGTGGAATTGGAAAAAAGTATGCTCCTGAAGTGATGGATTTACCATACTTTTCTACCAAAACTTTTTCCATCAGATGATTGCGTCGTAAATCAAACAGCCTATTCCCTTCAAATGCAAGCTCTAGTGCACGTTCTTCAACTACTGCCTCACGAAATGCAGCGACCGATAGATTTGCTGTAAGCGGGCCTAGGCCTGCCCGGCTACGGATTTTATTCACCGCAGCATATCCCTCAGCTGTAGGACCAGCAGACTCTGCATAAACCAGAAGAATATCCGAATAACGTATCACCGGCGAATTGGTACTCATTTTATCTGCATCCCGAAGTGGATCAATGTACTTTCGGGTAAAAGGTCGCGAGAAATCCGCAATACCAAGTTTAATGGTTTTGCCATCGGGATTGACAACTTCTGAAACAATAAGGTCTGTTTTCCTCTTATCACTTGAGTTGTAGCTGTTGTAGTGCGCGGCCTCCATCTGAAAATGGTTCCACCCTTTACCAATATTGATTATTGTAGTCTCAGGATCGCTTGGATTGTATGGAATACGCATTGCAAAACCGGGATCAGGCAAAAACATGTTCGGTAATTTGGAATAATTCCCCTCGCGCTCACCTGAGCGATCTACAGCAGCGTCAAATATGTGTTCGGAAACGGCAGCTTTTTTATAAATTTCAGTATTCCAGATATCAGGTAACACACTTGTAAAATTAAAAATTTGCTGATCGTTGATCACTTTTGCGGCATATGTATTCGCTTCAAGATAGAGCTTTGTCGCATCAGTTACAAATTCGTAGCCTGGCGAAGTTGAAGCTTTTGAAGACGCCATATGGAGGTATACCTTTGCGAGTAATGACTGGGCAGCACACCGATTTGCCCTTCCCTCAAAATTTTTAGAAATTGACATCAATTGTTCCCCTTGCTTTAGATCAGCAATGATAACATCGTAAACCTGCTGGATACTTGACTTGGCTACAGGGATCTGCTCGGCCTCAACAAGGGGTTCTAAACGAAGCGGAACTTCACCGAATAGACGCACTAGATTAAAATTGTGAAGTGCACGCAAAAAATAAGCCTCGCCGATAATTTGATTGCGGTCAGCTTCCGCCATATTAGGAACGTTAGGAACATTGGCTATTACGGCGTTAGCACGTGAAATACCACGATAAAGATATGTCCATAGATTATCAAGATCTGAATTTGTCGAGGTAGTCCGTAATTGATCCAGTTCAAAATTTGACTGCCCTGCATCTGCTTTCGCTGTCAGATTCTCAGTCGGCAATTCAGTAATAATGTAATAACCCCTAGAATAATATCCGACTTCAGGCAAAATGGCGTAAGCATAGATCAAGCCTGAAAGCGCATCTTGCCCCGTCTTGTAAAAAGACTTTGAATTAACTATTCCATAAGGCTCTTCTGTTAGTTTAGAACAGGATATAAAAGTACTGCTGATTAGTCCTAAAAGACAAATAGGTATAAAAAGTTTATTGATTTTCATGGCTGTTTAATTTAAAATCCAACGGATAATCCAAGGGAATAAGTTCGAGGTCGTGGGTAATTACCCCAGTTGATTCCATCCAATCCCATCTCGGGATCAAAACCCTTGTTAAATTTGGTAAAAGTCAGTAAGTTATTGCCGGCGGCAAACAACCTTAATGTGCTGATGCCAGCAATCAGGCCCGGCTTAAAATTATAGCCAATGGTAACATTTTGCAGTCTAAGAAAGGAACCGTCTTCAACGAAAAAATCCGAAGCTTTATAGCCTCGCGTATTATTGGCTCTAGGATATAACTGACTTGGGTTATCGGGCGTCCAGCGCTGCACTTGCCTGCTCGGTGTCATCTTTTGAAGATCGAAAACATCATTCCCATATACGCCGTAAAACTGGGCACTTAGGTCAAAACGCTTGTACGAAGCACTGGTATTAAAGCTATAAATGAATTTAGGTGTAGGGTCGCCAATTACTGTACGGTCATATGTAGGATCTATGGTCCCATCAGACTCGCCCTTAGGGCCGCTGATATCGACGTATTTAATCTCACCTGGTAATGCCTCCCGCCCAGTAAGTCCGGCACCTATCCCTTCCTCCAATGTTTGAATTATTCCATTTGCACGATAACCATAGAACGTATACATTGGTTGGCCAACGATAAAATGGTTGACATTCTGACGTACCATTTCAATCAATGATCCTGTGACAACACGGTCACTCTCGCCCATTCTAACCACTTTGTTACGGTTGAGAGCGAAATTGCCACCAACAGACCACTGTAAACCGTCGGTTTGAATTACTTTAGCATTGAGTCCCAATTCGAAACCACGGTTACTTATTTCACCATCGTTTACCCATTGTTGATCAAAGCCTGAGGATGGTGAAATTGTACGCGTACGGAGTAAATCTTTCGTCTGCTTGTCGTAATAATCTGCCGTCAGGGTAAAGCGCTGGTTCATAAACCCGATATCCAAACCAATATCGAAAGATGTTGTCGTCTCCCACTTTAGGCTTTTGTTCCCTAAGCCACCAACGACAGTAAGCCCCTGCTCATTATTGGCTCCGGCCAAGCCCGGACCAAAGCCCGTCATAAAACCATTTTGTGATCCTACAAAATAGCGCTCAGAGCCATAGCGGTCCATGGTCTGATAAGGAGATATCCCCTGATTACCTGTCAATCCATAACTTGCTCTAAATTTCAGCTCGGAAAATGCGCCCAGGTGTTTAATGAATTCTTCTTCACTTATTTTCCAGGCGAATGCTGCTGACGGGAAAAAGGCCCACTTATTATTGTCCCCAAATTTAGTAGAGCCATCTGCGCGACCGGTCAGGGTAAAAAGATACTTATCTGCTAAAGCATAATTTACCCGTCCAAACCAAGAATTCAATGTAGATGAAGAGAGTCCATTACTGAGTGTCTTTGTCTTTGCACTGTTGAGATTTTCATTTTGAAGGTTATCGTTGACAAAATTCATCCCTATCAAATTACTCGTTCTGGTTGTTGATGTCTGTAAAGAGAAACCTCCTACAATATTAAAGCGATGTATATCGTTAAATGTCTTGTTGATGGTGAGATAGTTTTCATTGACTAGCTCATTATTGTTATAGTTGCTAATAGAGCCATAACCTGTATTTTCATAACCTCGAAATGTCACAGTGGCTGGCTCGTAGATATCACCAACAGAATTACCAAACTTAGTACTTAACTGTGTCCTAAACTGAAGCCAATCAGTAAATTTTATATTAGCAAATACTGTAGCCAAGACGTCTATAGTCTTTGACTTGTTGAGCACTTCATTAGCAATCGCTATCGGATTACCAAAATCCGTAGCCGATGTACGAAAATAGTTTCCATTTTTGTCATAAACAGGGAATATACGCGTACGGCCGGCACTCAAATTTTGCCCTTGATTGTTCGTATGTGTCAATATCACATTTGTACCAGCGGAGATAGCCTCAGTTAATTTTTGGTCTAAATTCAATCTGCCGGTATATTTGTCATACGCATTTTTTATCGCGAGTCCCTCTTCCTTATAATAATTACCGGACATGGAGTATTTTGTATTATCTGAACCTCCATCTACACCAAGCGTATAGTTTTGGGAAAAAGGGTTTCGATAGACTAAATCTGCCCAGTCGGTATTGGTGGTCCACTGTGGTTTATTGGGGTCCAACCCGCGCAATTCAGCTATAGACGGAAAGTAAACCCCACTCCTAACTTCGCCTAGATAAGGTAATTGACTTAAAGGAGTCCCCCCATTTAATGCCGCCTCATTTGCATAAACAGCTTCTTCGATGCCATCACGCCAAAGATCAGGTTTGACAGCTAGTGTCGAAATAGAATTTAAAGTGTTTAAAGATATTCTTGGTTTACCGGCTCTTGCCTTTTTGGTGGTAACCATAATAACTCCATTGGCCCCACGCGAACCATATATTGCTGCTGATGAGGCGTCCTTAAGTACTTCGATGGACTCAATATCTTCAGGATTTATCTGTTTTAGATCTCCTGCATCACCCCAGGGAAATCCATCAACAACAACAAGTGGCGCATTGGATCCATTGAGAGAGCTATTACCACGGATACGTACTGTAGCGCCAGCTCCAGGCTTACCGCTTGAAATTGCCACTTGGACTCCAGGGATCTTTCCTTGCAATAATTGATCCACTGATGAAGCCGGAGTCTTGTTTAGGTCCCCACCTTTGAGTGTGGCCACAGCGCCTGTAAGATCACTCTTTTTAACTCCGCCGTAACCGATAACAACCACATCCTCGAGATCGACTGTGGCGGTTGCCAAAACTGCATTTACAACTGTTTGATTATTTAATTGGACGTTTTCGGTCTTGAGTCCGAGCGAAGTGAAGGTCAAAACTCCTGTTCCGCCTGGCACAGAAATCTGATAATTCCCTTTTTCATTTGTGGTGACTGCCTGATTTCCATATTTTACTGTTACTCCAGCTAAAGGCTGACCCTGATTGTCCCGAACGGTTCCGGAAACTAATCGACTCTGAGCAACACTTAATTGAACGGCAAATAGCGCACTGCAAAAAAGAGTATAAGTCGTCAATAAACTTCTTCTCATAATATATAACATTTAGATTTATAAATTGCTTACTATGGGTAACTTCTATTAAGCATACGTACTGTATATCCCTTTCTTAATTGGTTAGCCTCAAGTATTAGACAAATATATTCCAATACCCCACTTAAAGATCAATACTATTTTAACCAAATGTTATACTCAAATTAAAATATACCCCATCTTACAATCAAAACCACAAAATACTATATATATTATTTTAACTCTTAAATGAAAACACGGCTGCCACTGAAGTTGAGTCTATAGGCAGATGGGGTACAATTTTTTTTACGTTTGAATGCCCGGTTAAAGTTGGAAATATTATTAAAACCACATAGGTAACAAATCTCAGCGACTGTATTGCTCGTCTCTATTAACATTCTGGTAGCGTGGCCAAGTCTTATTTCATTGAGATTGTCAATAAATGTTTTTCCTGTACGTTTCTTTATAAACCGGGAGAAAGAAACTTCGGACATATTGACCAGTTCGGCGACGTCATTAAGGGAGATCAATTTGCTGAAGTTTTTATTCATATAATCAAATGCTACATCTAAACGACGGCTTCGAAAATTCAGTGATTTGTCCAAAAGCATATCTCCCTCAACCAGTAGTTCAGTGTCTTTGCTTACCGATAAATCCCGCAAAATTAGCATTAATTTTATCACTGAATCAAACCCCACCGTTTTATGCAAATTCAATATTTCGGGTGCGATTGACTTAATAGTGCTTTTCGAGAATTTTATACCAAAGCTGCTTACTTGCAACATTCTTTTAATAAAATTCAGTTGATTTTTATTTAAAAATTGATCGCTAAATAGATCTTTATTCCATTGCACTGTCACTTCAACAATATTCTTTGATCTACAATTATTATTGAACCAGCCATGTGGCAAATTAGGGCCTGTCAAAACGAGCTCATAATCTCCAATTTCTTCAATCCTGTCTCCGACAACTCGCTGAGCACCGGAAGCATTCAAAATCATATTTAATTCGTACTCCTCATGGTAATGATATGGAAAATCAAATTTATCTTTAATGCGATGAAACACAGTGAAGCATTCTGTTTCTCTTAATGGAGTGACTTCTTTGATCGGATGGTGGCTCATAATTGTTAAAATACTATTATCTAAAATAACACTATAGTTATTAATAAACAATAACAGAACAATCAAATAGTATGAATCAAGCTATTATCAGTTAAAATAGTATTATATTTATGATACTCCCCAAATACTGGATAACTGTTTAAATGTTTAAATTAGCAGTTAATAGATGAAAAAACACGAAGAAAGTTTAGTGCAAGCTTCAAAGCTAAAGTAGCTATCGAAGCTATTAAGGAACAGCAAACGATTCATGAGCTTGCCTCTAAATATGAAGTTCAAGCTACGCAGATCAATACCTGGAAGCGGGAATTCTTAGATAATGCTGAAGCAGCATTTACGACGGATAAGCCTATGGTTAATGATGATTCGAAAGAGAAAGAGCTCTATTCGAAGATCGGCGAACTCCAGATGCAGGTTGATTTCTTAAAAAAAATCTTGGGCAAATGAGCACAGAAGATAAACGTAAGCTTATTTGCCCGTCCCACCACCATCTGAGCATTCATAAACAGTGTAAAATCATAGAACTCCCTCATAGCAGTTACTATTTCAAATCTAAGGGAGTATCTACGCTGAAGCAACAGCTGATGAATGCGATAGATCGCAAATTTCTAGATTGTCCATTTTATGGTGTTAAACGTATGACTGTTCACCTGTGTAAAGACCTGGGGTATTTTGTAGGTGAGAAACGTATTCGGAGGCTTTATAAGCTCATGAACCTTAGGACGATATATCCGAAGAAGAATTTGAGTAGATCAAACAAAGCTGATTATAAGTTCCCCTATCTTCTGAGGAATCTCAAGATAGAACGAATAAATCAGGTGTGGCAGGCTGATATAACCTACATCCCCATGTTCCGGGGTTTTATGTACATGTTTGCTATCATCGATGTGTATAGTAGAAAGATCATGGGTTGGGGAGTTTCCAATACAATGAATGCAGAATGGTGCAGGGATATCATGCTTGAAACGATTGAAAAACACGGTAAACCAGATATTTTTAATACAGATCAAGGCTCTCAATTTACTTCCAGTATCTTTGTTCGTGCGCTGCAAGATGCAGAAGTTCAAATATCTATGGATGGCAAAGGTCGTGCGATCGATAACATTTACATAGAAAGATTTTGGGGTTCACTAAAGAGAGAGAAAATCTATTTGAATCCTCCTAACGCAGGGATGGATCTCTATCAGAAAGTTAACGCTTATGTTACCTTTTATAACACGATAAGACGGCACGATTCGCTTGATGATGAAACTCCAGACACTGTTTATTACGCAAAGAAAGCCTCATAATTGGTCGGTGCAATAAGGAAAGCTGGTGGTAGGTATAATATTTCCCTCTTTTTCAAACACCCTCAATCACTTTGGGGAGGGGATTTGAAAAAAGAAAAATATTAGCAAATACAGTCAAAAATTGAAGATTATATATTAAGTTTGAATTTAGTTGTCCAACAAACCGGCAGTATCATAGAGCTCCTGCCACAATGTGGTGATCAATATGCTCGGCTCTTCCCCCATACGCTTTTTTATATGCGTAAAAGAATTTTTCAAGCGGATTAATCTTGCATTGAGATTTCCGGAGCAAGGTTTCCATGTCCAAATAGTTTTTGACGGTTTGTCTGTGCATGCACAGATGCCGTGCCATGGCACGTATGGAATATCCTTTTTTCTGTAATTCCTTCAGTTGCTCAAACCGCTTTAAGCGGATCCCGCCATGAGCTGAATCCGGAGAGCTTCTGTTTTCAGATAGTGAGCTTTGATTTTCAGCTATTTGTTGATCGTCAACCCGCAACTGCTTATTGGCCAACAAAGCTGTGGCTTTGCTGTAATGCCTAATCAAAACTTTCTGTACAGCCTCACTTAAATTTTTCAACACCTTTTGCTGGTGAAAAATCGCTTTTTTCAATCAACCGTAGTATAGTCGTATCGCTAGTGGGTATAGACAATATGGTACAAATCCGCTGAGCAGGCCTTCCTCCGGCAAGAAGCCCAAGTTGTCTAATCTTACTTTCCAGACGCTCAGTCCTCCGTTTATATGGCCTGAAATGACTCTCGAGCCTCTCGGTGAATATTTTGAACGGACATTCGTCTTGATGACAATAAAATTTACGAGAGCGAAGAATAATTCTGGAAGTTTTACCAAAGACAGGAAGGTCTGCGATCTTGCGGGTGTAATAGCTGTGGATTCTTTTCGAAGTGATGCAGCAGTTTGAACAGACAGCACTTTGGGTAGTACTCTGCACATAAACTACCAGTACATCTTGCTGGTTATCTACTGATATAATCCTGAAGTTATCACCATCGTCCGAAAAAACAAGTTTTGATGCATTCATTAAAATATGAACGCTAATTGAAGACAAATATAATGGTATTACCACCAAAAGTGGGGAAGAACCAACATCAGCCAGTATGGCAGTTGAATAACAGCTTTAAACGCACTACGCATCCCTAATTCTAATTCAATTTTGAGGGGTCAGCTTGTTCAAGTATATCCAGACTTCACATTTTTTATTTGCTCATGTTTGTTATTGCGATATTCGGAGATGTATACTTTGCAAAAATAAATTAAGCACGAAATTAAAGTAGCTCAAAATTTACCTTTTAACTGGATATGCTGCACCACAGTTTTCAACCGATTGTCTGTGATAGCTATCCTGTCAAATCCTGTTCCTGTCGATTTAAAAGTGTTGATACCGTTTTTAAATCCGCTTTTGATCTGGTTTCCGCTCACATTGATATCTGATGATCTGCGTACCGAAGAAGATTGAATATCGATACCGACCTCATTGGAATCATTCCCCTCAATAATATTTCCCTCTACGGAACAGTTGTCGACCGTATATAACGAGATGCCCGTTTTCCCAACACCCAAAACAACATTTCCGGCAGTTTGATCCAGGGCTAAAAATCCACTTTCAAAATATCTTGTTCAAAAAATTATCCTGTCTATCAGACTATCAACGAGATGTAATGCGATAGATATGCAATTCTATTTCTTATCCTATGCAAAGTCGATCGAAGAACAAATCTGTTAGATTTGTAAGACTGCAAATGATCAAAATCCAGATAGAATAGATAAATGTTCCTAATATGAAATCAATATTTGAGAAAAACATAAGAGAAGCGGTCATCGAAAGAATTAATTTATTACACGAGGACAGCGATGCTCTTTGGGGAAAAATGACAGTAACGCAATTATTAATCGAGCAATATGAAACATTTGAAAAAGCTACATTTGTACATTGGTTCTTTGGTAGAATGTCCAGAGCCCAATTAGGTCAGTTCATATACAAACATTGCAACCACCATTTAAAGCAGTTTGGAGCGTAACCCAAAAAGCCACGGAACCGCTACATGTGTCAGACGTTATAACGGGTTCGTTCGAGGGCAGGTATCTGAAAATGGAATAGGTCATTATTGGTGTAATGTTTCAACACGCAGGATTGTGTTTAATCTCGGATATGATCTATTATAAAAAAAGCGCCATTGAACAAACTCAAGTTATTTATTTATATTTGATCTGCTCAATTTCTTTAATTTGAATAGTATTCTACTAATATAAATGGGAAAACCTGTATTTTTATATCTGATTTTATTTTTTATAGCCACAATTTCCAAAACTAAAGCGATTGCTTTAAAAGACTCCTCAATTCTCAATCTTACTAATCTCATTCAAAATAAAGATACTTTTGTTGAGCAAAAAGAGCTTTATCTTTCCCTGATAAAAAAAAAGCTGGACAATAGCACCGAAAATCTGAATCTAAAATTTGAATTACAAAAACAGCTGAGTAGCTCATACGCATCCTATAAATCTGATTCCGCTATTTATTATGCTAAGAAAAATTTGGAACTGGCAAATAAACTCCAGAGTCCAAATTGGATACTAGAAACTGAATTAGACCTTTCTCTACATTATCTGGTCGCAGGTATGTACATTGATTCTAAAGATATTTTGGATAGAATACCCATCCAAAAATTAAACAATCACCTAAAAATAAAATATCTGGATGCTCAAAAGAACTTTTTCAAGTTTTATGCATACCATAATTATAACCAAAAAAATTATTTAGCAATTAGCCGTAATTATCGTGATTCTTTATTAACGCTGCTTGATGAATCTTCGAATCACTACAAAATGGTATATGCAGAAAAACTGATCGACCTGAACAAAATAAAAGAGGCTAAAGTAATCTTGAATTCAATATTCGCGACAATAAAGGAAGATAGCCATGAAAAAGCAATGCTTGCATTCTCACTTTCAGAAATATACCGAAAGGAAGGCAATGTAGGCAAACAGTGCGAACTGCTGATTATATCCGCAGCTTGCGATATTAAAAATGCGATAAAAGAAAATACTTCCATGCAAGCGTTAGCATTTTTACTGCACCAACAAGGTTACATCGATGAATCCTATATGTGTATAAAATCATCGCTTGAAGACGCAATCTTCTGCAATGCTAAATTTAGGACCTATGAAGTTTCTCAAATTTTCCCAATTATTGATACCTCTTATCAGGAACATCAAAAACAAAAAAAGGAGCAATTGTTTACGTTTTTAATTGTTGCTTCCGTCCTTTCCATATTATTGATACTAGCGATAATATATGTTTATAAACAGATGAGAAAAGTGAGTAGGTTCAGGCTCGAATTATTTAAAGCAAATCAGGATCTCAATAAACTAAATGACGAATTACAAACTAAAAATGAAGAGTATAAAATTGTAAACAACAAATTGTCCAAAACGAACAATTTGTTGTATGAATCCAATCACATCAAAGAGGTATACATCGGACATTTTCTTGATATCTGTTCAATGTACATCACGAAATTGGAGAAATTTCAGACCTTAATAAAGAAAATGATCATGGGAGACAAAATCTCGGAGCTCCTTAACTTGGTTAAATCTAACGAGAGAATAGACAAAGAAAAAAAGGAACTGTTTAATACCTTTGATCATATTTTTCTTCATCTCTTTCCCAGTTTTGTAGACGATATAAACTCGTTGCTGACCGAAGATGGAAAGATAATGCTTAAAACGAATGAGCTCTTGAATACCGAATTGCGCATCTTCGCCCTAATCAGACTCGGTGTAAATGATTCATCCAAAATTGCTGGATTTCTCCATTGTTCCTTAAACACAATTTATACTTATCGGGCAAAAATTAAAAGCAAAGCTATCATAGATAAGGATGAATTTGATAAAAACATCATGCAGATCGGAACGATTAAAAGTATTTAGAAACAAGACACCCGATACGTTTAAATACCCATCTATACAGCTCTGATTCGCTGTATTACATATCGTACTGCGTGTTAAATTTAGATTATTCGGTACGCTAAATGTTAATTCCCTACCTAATTTACTGCTGTTATATCTATATTTTTCTAAAGAAAAATATAGATATAACAGCTAATAATCAAATACTTAAACATTCACCAGACTTATATTTTGCGTTTACGATCTTTTTCCTGGGATTTGGTTTCTCTAGATTTGGAACTGTAACCAATGGCTGTTTTAGAAAATACCTAAGCAGCAAAAAAGGGATAATTTAAAAATTTTAAACAACCAATTTATGAGGGTAATCTATTTAAGACAGTGCTCGTCTTTAAAGTATCTATTAACTGTGTTTATGTGGATACTGATAATGACATGGGTACAAGCTCAAGAAAAAAACATTCAAGGGAAAATTCTTGATGTGACAGGTAAACCAATGGCCGGTGTTTCTATTACCGTATCCGGAAAACCAAAAGCTACTAAAACAGATGACGAAGGAAGATTTTCACTATCCGCAGTAAATGTCGGGGATAAATTACAGATAAGTTTTCTAGGCTATAAAAAATTGGAAAAGAATATTGATAACGCCACTGTCTATAATCTAACGCTTGAAACAAATGAAGAAAGATTAGCGGACGTTGTAGTAGTTGGCTACGGAACCCTAGATAAAAAAGAAGTAACCAGCGCCATTACACATCTAAACGGTAAGGATCTCAACGTATTTGGTGGAAATGGCGTACTTAATGCTCTTGCTGGCAAGGTAGCGGGACTCAGTGTAGTAAACACTGGCCAGTCAGATCCGAATTCCTCTCCCAGTCTGCAACTACGTGGTGTGTCTTCCCGCAACGCCGGACTTGGACCGCTTTATGTGGTTAATGGTGTTCCTGGGGGAAATGTTGACAACTTAAATCAAAACGATATTGAATCAATCGATATACTCAAAGGAGGTGCAGCTTCTGCTATCTATGGAACACGTGGGAGCAATGGCGTAATTATTATCACAACAAAAAAAGGCACATCTGAGCCTTACGCATTTTATGATGGATATGCGAGTTTTGACTTACCGAATAACCGTATCCAGGTTCTCAGTGCCGAAGATTTTTTAAAACACAACCGAGGAACGGATTTTGGAGGAAATACCAATTGGTTTAACGAAGTATCGCGCAAATTCGCCTTTAATCAAAAAAATACGCTTCAGTTAGCTGGTGGAAACAGACAAACCAATTATATCGTCTCATTTGACCTGCGCAATGCTCATGGATTGGACTTACGTTCAGACAAGAAAGAATACGGGGCGCGGTTGAATCTGTCCCATACCTCGGCCAATAACCTGTATACAGCCACTGTAACCATTGCGCCCAGGTTCCTTAAAGCAAATAATGCCAGTTATAATGCATTCAATCAAAGTTTGACACTAAATCCGACATTGCCGGTGATGGATGCAAAAAATCCAAACTTATTCAATTATATCAATACGGGTTTTTCTGGTGCTTATAATCCTGTTGAAGAACTTCGCACGGTATTGGATGGAACCGAGGGCAAGTACCTGGACTGGAATGCAGCTTTTAAACTTAACATTTTGGAAAACTTGTCTACACAGGTAACGTTGGCACAACAATCTTCTGATTTTTTTGATTTCAATTTTACACCGTCCTACAATACAGGCGCGATTAATGGAAATAGTGGTAGAAATTCAGCAGGAAGAAATTATAAAAAAAGTGACCAGTATGTATTTGAATGGACAGGAAACTACAAACAAAGTTTCGGAAGACATAATATTAACGTATTAGGAGGATATGCATATAATTATTTTCTGTATTCAGGAATGAATGCGGGTAACCAAAATTTCCCATCCGATGTACTGACGTATAACAATCTGGGCTCAGGTCAATATGACGTCCCTATTCCTACCAATCCACAGCCGGGTGATTACACATTCAGATCGGTTGGTTCATATAAAAATGATGCGAAACTGATCGCTTTTTTTGGAAGAGTAAATTATGATTTGGCAAATAAATATTATGCATCGGCAAGTTTGCGCTATGAAGGCTCTTCTAAATTTGGAAGACTGAACAAATGGGGTTATTTCCCCGCGCTCTCCTTAGGCTGGCGAATTATGGAAGAGGATTTCTTTCCGAAAGCTTCTTGGATCAATGACCTGAAACTTCGAGCAGATTACGGTGAGACGGGTAATCAGGACTTTGGCAGTTACCTTTCGTTAGATACTTATCAAGGTTATGGTTATTTTGCATTTAACGGGGCATCGTACCAAGTTTGGGGTCCCAGTCAGAATACCAACTATGACCTTCGTTGGGAAAAAGCACAGAACTTAAATTTCGGCGTCGATTTTGATCTTTTCCAACGAAAAATAAGTGGTAGTATCAATTATTATGTACGTACCAACAAAGATCTACTAGGCTCCTATAACGTTCCGGTTCCACCATTCGTGTTAACAACAACCTTTGCCAATGTAGGTACTATGAAAAATTCGGGCCTGGAAGTGCAATTGAATGCTAAAATCCTCACCCAGAAAGATTTTTCATATTCGGTAAGTTTCGCTGGAGCATCAAATAGCAATAAATTCGTTTCCTTTTCAAATGACATTTATAAGGGGCAAAACTTTCAATTCATGTCCTATATGCCTTCGCCGGGGTCTCCCGGACCAGCTCAACGTTTGGAAGAAGGACGGAGAATCGGCAGTTTCTATATGTACGAATCTGCCGGTATCGACGCCACTGGACGTTTGATGGTGTATGATAAGGACAACAATATTATACCCGGAAACACAGCAAAGGAAGAAGATAAACGTTTTGTAGGCAATGGATTACCATTGTTTACCGCCAGTTTGGGACAGAACTTTACCTACAAAAACTTCGATCTTTCGGTATTTTTACGAGGTTCATTTAAATACGACCTCTTTAACACGACCGCTTTTTATTTGGGAACCCCAGTTACGCAATCTGGTGCGAACGTGCTCAAATCGGCTTATGGAAATGGCAAATATGCTGCGTTGACCAATGCAGAGACCTATTCTACTCTTTCGGATTACTTCTTGGAGAAAGGTGATTTTGTAAAAATCGACAATATTACGATTGGTTATAATATCAAACCTCCTGTCAAGCAAATCAGTTCGATCCGGGTGTATGCCGTAGCACGCAATCTATATACTTTCACCAAGTTTACAACAGGTGATCCTGAAGCAATATCCGTTAATGGACTGACACCCGGTATAAATACTTCCTTGTCTTACTATCCATCGACGGCACAATTCCTAGCAGGCTTACAGGTTAAATTCTAACGATTAAACACAACAAAGAGATGAAATTTTCATTACGTTATATAATTCCCCTTTCCATTAGCACCCTAATTTTGGGAAGCGCAAGCTGTACCAAGCTTGACGAAACCTTATATGATAAAATTACTTCTGACAATTTCTTACAGAAAAGAGAAGATGTGATCCGTGATTTTTTGAGACCGTTTGAACATGCCTTTTGGTCGATTCAGGGTGGTGGTCTATTTTACGCGCAGGAACTCCCTGCCGACCAATTGATGACCCCAAATAGGGATGGCGACTGGTTTGATGGAGGCAAATACCAACGGGCTCATTACCATACCTGGACAGTTCAGGATGATTATACCAGTGATATGTGGAAAGCTCTTTTTCAGGGTATCAGTTTAGCTACAAACTCGCTTGAGGATATCGAAAAGGTGGATATCCAAAAAGTTCAGATCACTGAAGCGGAAAAGGCCGACTTTGTGGCTGAGCTGAAGACACTCCGGGCCTGGTTCAACCTACGGGCTTTTGATTTATACCGGAATATTCCACTGGTAACAAAAGTAAAGGGTGAAACTGCAACTCCGCCGCAAGCGACACCTGCTGAAACCTTCGCCTTTATTGAAAAAGAGCTGAAAGATGCTATTCCCGGATTGCCACTCCGTCAGGATCTCGGCACAACGGGTATTGGTAGATGGACAAAAGGCGGAGCCGCAGCCTTATTGGCCAGACTTTATCTGAATGCTGAAGTTTATACGGGTCAAAGCAAATATGCTGAATGTGCTGCGGTATGTCAGGATATCATAGACGGAAAATATGGCAATTACCAATTGGAAACGATATGGTCAAAACCTTTTGATTACGATAACGCAAATTCAAGTGAAGTTATCTACGGATTCCCTGCAACTTTGGCCCGCACACACTGGCATTATAGTTCGGATATGTATTGGTGGATGGCACCGCATCAGGCTCAAAATTTCTTCGGCTTTACCGATTTCGGAAATATGAATACCCGCTATGCCCTTCAGCCAGGACGGGATGTGGACAGTGTCGAGTATAATTTTGCCCTCGGTAAGCCCTTTATCAAATTTCAGCGCTATCCAGATGATCTTCGATTAAAGAAATATAAAAATCTTGGCAATAGTAAAAGAGAAGGTATGTTTTTGTTCGGTTACCTCCCCTATTATAGCGATCCGACAAAATTGGTCAAAAGCAACCGAGGATATACCATCTTTGCCCGTGATCAGGTGGGATGGTTTAAAGATACCCCTCCGGGAACAAAGATCGCAGATAAAGAATCCAATATGAACCATGCAGATGACAACTCTGGCTTATGGGTTGCGAAATATCCGATATATCCTTCTAAGGATCCAAATACCATTTCTTCGGCATTTGCAGAGATTAGACTTGCTGAAATTTATTATTCACTAGCTGAATGTAAATATAGAACCGGCGATAAAGGATCCGCCGCAAAATTGTTGAATGCGGTGCGTAAGCGTAACTATCCAACTGGCTCAAACAGCCTGTACCTGGAGTCGGGACAGCAATTGAGCGATCAGGAAATGATCGATGAATGGGGTCGTGAGTTCCTGGTCGAAGGAAGACGCCGAACCGATTTAATTCGTTGGGGTAAATTCAATTCTGGAAAATGGTGGGATAAAGAACCTGATAATAGTGATCATACTAAAATTTATCCTATTGGACAGAGTGTTTTCACACTAACTCCGTCATTGCAACAGAATCCCGGATACTAATCAGTTTTAGTAAGTATAAAACCTTTTGAAAGTTATGAAATTTAATTGGAATATAAGATTGTCGGCTTCAAAGCAACTTGGAAATATCCTGCTATGGGGCGTATGTTTAATAATGGTGCAGTCCTGTTCGAAAGAACTGGATGCACCTACTCCACTGCCATTCGAAATTACGGATATTACAGCATCTGCTGATAAAGTGGTCATTAATCCGAGTAAGCCGTCTGAGGATGCGCTTACGGTTTCGTGGCCGGCATTTTCAAACTCAATGATCTCTTATAAAATAATCCTGGCTAACGGTGAGCAACGGGATAGTGTAGCAGTCGCCTCTGGAGCGATAAGCAAACGGTTTACCCAGGGTGAATTGAACGCTATACTAGTTGAAAAATTGAAGATGACGGTCAATATAGAGTCCAAACTGGATATTACGGTGCTCGGACTAATTCCGTCAAAAACGCTGTCAACTACATCGAAAACAATCAGCATACAGGTTGTTCCTGGTCCGGTCGGTGCGGCGTATGCATCCCTATGGGTGGTGGGCGATGCTACGCCAAATGGCTGGAATATTGAAAACCCAAATGCAATGAAGAAAGATCCGACCAACGCCTTTCAGTTTAAGTTTAATGAAGTATTGAATGCTGGTGACTTTAAAATCCCTGTAGCGACAGGAAATTGGGGGACAGATTTCTTTATGCCTTTAGCAAACCATCCAAAACTTTCCGAAACTGGTGTTCAGCTGGTTCCGGGTGGAAACCCTGATTATAAATGGAACATCGCAACTGCTGGCGCTTACAAGATTCTGCTTAATATCAGTGCAACCCCATTTATAACGATCAAACCTTTTACCCCGTACAAGCAGATATGGCTCGTAGGGGACGCTGTGCCTTCTGGCTGGACAATAGATAATCCAACACCAATGGTGCCTACAGCAGGAAACCCTTATGAGTTTACTTATACAGGCTCATTAAAAGTGGGCGAATTTAAGATCCCAACCGCAACCGGAAGCTGGGACGGAGATTTCTTCATGCCACCAACCAATGGAGAAGGAACAACAGGAAAAGATGCAATAATTATCGCTGAGGGTAAAATCGACAACAAATGGAAAATTACCGAAGCTGGAACGTATAAAATTACCTTCAACCAGCTTTACGAAACAATTTCAATTGTCAAAAATTAGGCCATATGAGACGATTTCATCAACTCGCTACACCACTTGTATTTTTGAACATGCTGTTTATGACAGCATGTTCAAAAACTCCTTCAAATGATATAACCACAAAGATAATTCATCCAGACAGTTTGCAAAATCCGTTCGTCGGCCCACTATATTGGAGCCCTTACGAATATAACTTCGAAACGGATGGTTATATTCCTGAAGATGAATGGGAAAAGAATATCAACTGGATTGACAACAACCTAAAATCTTTAGGTTACAAGATGGTCTGTATCGACGGCTGGGGCGACGACTTTAAATACAACGCCGATGGTTATCGTACAACCCACTCGTCCAAATGGAAGCACGACTACGCCTGGTGGTCCGATAACCTGAAAGGTAGAGGGATGACTTTGGGAATATACAACAACCCCCTATGGGTAATCAAATTGGCTGCTGATGCTGGTGTAAAAATTAAAGGAACGAATATTCCCCTTTCCAGCATCATGAAAGAAGATGAACAGGCCACCTGGTTTAAGTGGGTACAAGTTGACAAACCGGGAGCCGAAGAATATGTCAAAGGATATATTCAATACTATGCGGATATGGGTGTGCGCTATCTACGCGTAGATTTTCTTTCCTGGTTTGAAGATGGAAAAGATAGGAATATGGGGACAGTAGGTCCAGTACGTCCGGCGGCGTACTACGAGAAAGCTCTTCGGTGGATGCGTGAAGCCTGCGATAAAAATGGAATTTTCTTAAGTCTGGTGATGCCACATCTCTATAATGATGCGCAGGTAGAGCAAAAATACGGACACATGATCCGCGTCAACGACGATGTTGGAGATGGCAAATGGTGGCGATGGAGCGACAATGAACGTGGAATCAAACGTGTTGGATGGTCACAATATGCAAATGGCATGGATGGTCTGACCTATTGGTCTAACATTTCAGGCAGAGGAAAGATGATACTGGATGCTGATTTTCTTCGGATTAATACTTTTTCCAATGATCATGAAAAGAAGAGTGTCATCTCAGCCTGCTTTATTTCTGGCGGCGCTGTCACAATTGGAGACCGTTATAATTCCATCGGTAAAAATCTTTGGCTTTACCAAAATAGGGAACTACTTGCTTTAAGAGAAGATGGATTTGTCGGAAAACCCTTAACCAACGATCCGAAAGATCCAAAAAGCCAGATCTGGAAAGGTCAGTTGACCAATGGTGATTGGGTCATAGCCCTTTTTAATAGAGAGAGTAACTATCAAACCAGAGGATTGAATTTTACAGATTTATCTGGCAGCCATTGGCGGGTAAGGGATTTATGGAAACATGAAGACCTGGGGACAATGAGTTCCTATCTTGAGAATATTCCACCACATGGTGTAACAGTTTTGCGATTAACGAAGTAATCCAAAGCTCATAACAATACTGAATTTTAATATATATGCTAAAATAGAAATGATGAAAAAATCAATTTTTCTTTTATTTGTCGTCTTTTGCTGTAACGGGATCGTAGCACGGGGGCAACAGATAAAATCGCCCAATGGAAGATTTGAACTGGCCTTTGGATTGACAAAAGAAGGTACGCCAACCTACGAATTAAAGTTTAAAAACAACGTGGTAATCAAGACCAGCAATCTGGGATTGGAACTCAAGCTCAAACCGGATGAAGAATTAAACTTAAAGGGACAAACGGATGGTGAAACCCAGATAAAAAAGAAGAGCTCGCTTTATAGCAATTTTGAAATCTCCGATTCAAAGACCAGCACTTTCGATGAAACATGGCAACCGGTATGGGGAGAAACTAAAAATGTAAGAAACCATTATAATGAACTCGCTGTCACATTAAACCAAAAACAAACAGAGCGCCAAATTATTATCCGTTTTCGTTTATTTGATGATGGTCTCGGTTTTCGGTATGAATTTCCACTGCAGAAAAACCTAAATTACTTCACTATTAAAGAGGAACGTAGCCAGTTTGCCATGACTGGTGACCATACCGCTTATTGGATTCCTGGCGATTATGACACCCAGGAATATAATTATACCACATCTAAACTATCTGAAATAAGGGGTTTGATGGGAAGCGCTTACGAAGGCGGCAACGTCTCTCAAACCTCCTTCTCGCCAACGGGGGTACAGACCTCGTTGATGCTAAAAACCAATGAAGGTGTTTACATCAATTTACATGAAGCAAGCTGTCTGAATTACTCGACGATGCACCTCAATTTGGATGACAAAAATTTTGTTTTTGAATCTTGGCTTACGCCAGATTCACATGGCGATAAGGGTAAAATGCAAGCACCCGCTACCTCACCTTGGAGAACAATTATCGTAAGTGATGATGCAAGAGATATATTGGCGTCTAAGATGACCTATAATTTGAATGAGCCAAGCAAAATACAAAATACTTCCTGGATAAAGCCTACAAAATATGTAGGCGTGTGGTGGGAAATGATTTCCGGTAAGAGTAGTTGGTCCTATACAAATGAATTTCCGTCTGTCCAGTTGGGAATAACAGATTTCAGTATGGCAAAACCAAATGGTACCCATGGCGCGACAACAGCAAACGTTAAAAAGTATATAGATTTTGCTGCGAAGCATGGTTTTGAGGGTGTTTTGGTTGAAGGATGGAATATCGGATGGGAAGATTGGTTTGGCAATGATAAAGATTATGTCTTTGATTTTGTCACGCCTTATCCTGATTTTGATCTCAAAGGATTAAACGATTATGCACACGCCAAAGGTGTGAAACTGATTATGCATCATGAGACATCCGGATCTATCCGCAACTATGAGCGACATATCGATACAGCCTATAGGCTGATGAACCAATTGGGTTATGATGCTGTAAAAAGTGGGTATGTAGGAAATATTCTTCCATTGGGTGAACACCACTATAGCCAATGGACAAATAACCATTTTCAGTATGCTGTAGAAAAAGCAGCTTCCTACCAAATTATGGTTAATCAGCACGAAGCTGTACGTCCGACGGGTGTAGCACGTACCTGGCCAAATTTGATAGGCAATGAATCTGCTAGAGGTACAGAATACCATGCATTTGGTGGCATAAAGCCCAATCATGTAACTATCTTGCCTTTCACAAGACTTATTGGCGGTCCAATGGATTATACCCCCGGTATTTTTGAAATGAACCTCGCCAATGGCGCCCATGTGAATAGTACGTTGGCCAACCAATTGGCGCTATATGTAACGATGTATAGCCCTTTGCAGATGGCAGCAGATTTTCCGGAAAATTATGATCGTTTTCCAGATGCTTTTCAATTTATTAAAGATGTCGGGCTGGATTGGGATGACAGTAAATATTTAGAGGCTGAACCTGGTCAATATATTACCGTTGCCCGTAAAGAAAAAAATACAGAAAAATGGTTTTTAGGAAGTGTAAATGGAAATTCCAGCAGAACATCGAAGATAAAATTTGATTTTCTGGATGAAGGAAAGACCTATTTGGCAACTATTTATGCTGATGCGTCAGACGCAAACTATAAGACAAAACCACAAGCGTATACAATAAAAACTACAAGAGTAACGAAAAAGGACACGATCGTTCAACATTGTGCCGCAGGCGGTGGTTATGCTGTTTCGATTGTCCCAATCAAAAAATAAAGGCAATTGATGAGATCATAGGGAGGATTTTTCGGATCCAAACGGAAATGAATCCCTAAATGTCTTATCCATTTCTATAATTAATAAGGCCTTCTTCCCAATCTCACTTATGATAGTTTAACGGATCGATATAACTAATGTTCATTAGCGAACTTTATATCGGACCACCAACGAGATGCAATGCGTGATATATGCGGTTCTATTTCTTACATCCTGTTTTGTAAATTCAAAAACCAGTAAAGCGATATCATGAAGCTAGTTGCGAAAATATTTTAATTAAAATAGCGCTGAATAAATATGGATCATTTAGAACCTATACCATTATCGACATTAGTAGCTAATATCAAACAGGAAATTAGTTATGGTGAAGGGAAAATGGAAACCCACAAAGGCTCTAAACAGTTTAGCCCGGGCACCAAAGTGTATATTATCGATTGGTATGCTGGGATGTGCCAAGCTATCACTGTAATCGGCTTGTCCAGAGACACAAAAAAAATTAATTACGATTGTTATACGGGCCGAATGGATCGAAAACTTCCGCGTCAAGTTATGCTCCAACCCTAAAGTATGCTCAAAAATAAAGACCTACTTTGATAAGGAGGAAGCTGGAATGCAGCGGTATACAGAAAAATTTGTAAATGATATGTTTGTCGGTATACCTCAATGGAATGAACCTATTTAACTCTCACAACGATAATGTGAGTTACCTTTGCCACAATTGATTATGTATATGGTCAAATATTGTCCATTACAGTAAATTACTTTGTACTAAATTTTAGATAATGGTCTTTCATCGGTATCCCATCTGCAGTACGGAATGCATTTCCTGTAATGATAATTTCATAGGTTTTGTTTGGTTCTAACTCCCAATCAATGATAACAGATTTCTTATCTGAAGAATAACGATGTCCTTTTATCAGCGGAAAACCTTCTTTGGAAATCCCCCTAAATGACCGTCCCTGTCCCAATAAGGGCCTGTCGAAATTTATCTTCAGCTCCCTTAAGGTGTTGTTGACATTGGTTTGTCCATCCTGAATTCCCTCAAAAGAAATGATTTTTGGTCTTCTTTCTTCAAAAGCTGCATCTAAAGAAGAAATATCTGCAGCGTAAGATCGATAAGCTTTGGCAAGTACAGGCATATAGCTCTCTAAAGTAGGATATAAGTCTCGCTGACGATCAAAGTGTTCAAGTTCATCAACAAGTTTCTCAATCCAAAGAAATCCCCTATCTAGCTGTCCATTGGTTTCCTTTGAAATCTCTTCGAAGCTGAAATTATGATCTTTTTGATATTTGATAACCGCAGCTCGAACCAATGCCTCGTTCAACATCGTTTGCCAGCTACCGTATGCCTGCCGGTTCATTTTCTCCTTTACAAGGCTATATAATTTTTCGCCGCTGTCTCTAAAAATTGTCGTGTCTTTTTCCAATAAATAATTAACAAAGGAGTGGTTAAACTCGTGAAGTAATGTAGGGAAATAGCTCTGTAAAGGAAATTCAGCCATGCCAAGACTATCCATACTCCATGTCCCCATAATAGCGTAGACTTCCTTAAGACCCTGTGGATTTTTAATGGCTACCCCATAGTTACCGCCGCCATTTCCCAAACCATTCACAATCAAAAACTTTTCGGATGGTTTCTTACCATAGAATTTAGGGTACCAGTCCAATTCAATATGTTCATAAATTGGAAGAAAGCGCTTTTGTACCTCATTGTACAGTGCCTGGTTATCCTGAAAAAATCCTTTGCTATTACTGTCTTTGTAAAACTTCTTTAACAGTGTTGCGAATTGAAGAGCATTAGCTCTACTCCACCTTTTGTCCAGGGTTTCGTTGATATTTTTTTGCTTAAGATTGAACTTATCATCAAGATGTATGGCCATACTCATCACTGCATCGTAGCCTATGCCATTTTCATTTTTAATCTTATTGACAAAAGTGATCAATTCGTGTTCTTTAAAAGGACCATAGTGTTCATTGATTCGATCAACGTAGCGCTTAAAAATAGCTGAGCTATACTCTTGATTGCCAGCAAGTCTAAACACAATACTCAGAAGCTCGATACGCTCATCAACTTTTGGCTTATCCATAATTTCGTTACGCTGCCCATAGGTAAGCATAAATGATAAACTGAATAGGATAATCAATACATATTTAGAAGTTTTTTCGAACATATTGGAAATAGGCTTTACCATCTTTTATTTATTTTGTACTTGAATGGGGATTCCAAATAGTTTGCCAATAAATTTAACACGCTATTTGCCAATACACTACGAACGAATTTCTTTCTTAATACTGACCGTTATTGAACACTAGCCGTTCAATATTGAACAGGCTGCCAGCCATTTTCGATAATCTTATTCATTAATATTAAATTGATCACTTAAGTCTTATAACTGTTTGAAAGCATATTACATTTCTTGTGCAACGTTACCTAAGTTGACAGCTGTTAGAAAAGAATAAATTCTTAAATTAGTTCAAGAATTATTTAGATCTAATTAGTTGAATTTAAAACTGCTTTACACCAATAATATGACCACCCTAAGATTTATATTGCTTGCACTTATATCAGTTGTTTGGTCACTGCCCTCTGCTTCTGCTCAAAACTCCCTTCCTAGAAATCTGAAAGAAACAGCCTCATTCTTAAATCTTAACGTTTCGGATAGCCTAAAAAACGTAATCAAATATAGTGATGAGGTAGAGTTAAGTGAATTAACCGACAATGAACTTGAAAGTGAATTTGAATTGATTGACTCGCTCCTTTCGACTGGAAAATCTCCATTATTTACATATTTAAATAATAAAGGAATCCACAACTTTAAAAAAGATGTGATTTTGGAATACTATAAACAGCTACTCTCAGCAGGTTATGTAAAAGAAGATTCTCTCCTGAAGGCATTCAAACTGAAGGAAAACAAATTGAAAAAGGAAATCAGACAGCGGATGAATGCGGACACAATTGCCGGTATTTATATCCCGAAAAACCTTGACGATTGTTTTGTCCAAATAGACTCGTTCTGGGATGATAGCACCAAAAATAAAATAAGAGAAATGACAGAGTCAGAGTTTATGGCCGGCTCACATTTCGGATTTGGAATGTGGATGAGAAATAATTGGGGCCTCTGGGGAGGTTCAAGGCTCTCCGCATATTTGACTAAACGGGGAATAAGGCATCCTGACGACATGTCTGGCATCATATTAACAAGTTATTATAGGAAATTAAAGGGGAAAGATCCCGATGTAAAATCGCAGCTAGAGTATTATAAAAAGTACTGGACTCCATAAAACTTTTCAATAATACTAATCGTATTACCAATTTTATTTTTAACAGTTTTTGGGCTTTGTGTGAATTTTGATGGCCTAGTACCGTTTGTTTTTCCGGTTATTACAATTCTTTTTTTTCTCGCATTCGCTATCCTTATAATACTTCCAAAAAAAAGGATGATCATGCGGTCAGCTCCTTTATCATTTTATTCTATTCTTTTGGAATTTACCCAAAATTGATCGTCCGAAAAGAAATTTTTGAAACTTCATTAAGCTTGAATAGTATTACGTTATACCCCTTTGTTTCCGTCCAAAAATATTCTGTAAACATTCATCTGGAGCATCCTGTGCTATCGGACTTTATGTTTACTTCCTGTGGGCCATGCCTTAAAAATTAACATATTTACAGGCAATCATGATCCGCTTATCAGTAATAAAATACAAGACCATCTCTTTTCGCAGTGATTTCCTTTAATTGATCATAGTCCATATTCAAACATTGATATAGCGTAAAAATCACACCTGAGCGCATGGAATAAATTTCATCGGGAAGTCGACCCAAATTTGTACCGTTCAAAATAACGTTATTCACGGCCTTCAAAGCACAAATCTCTACAGGAAATTTCTTGAGCTTGCTATAATTGAAATCCAGTTTTAGCAGACCGTCCAATTGTCCAAAACTGCTTGGAAAATCAGTAATCGAAGATGCCCTTGCATTGATTTCCTTCAGGCTCTTAAGTTTTCCGAATGTTTCCGGTAGAGTTGTCAGTCTACTATTCTCCATATTCAGATAGGATAAACTACTTAATCCGCCGAACTCATCTGGAAGCTTCTCTACAGAAGGGGATAGCCAAAGATCTTCTAATTTTTTAAGGTTACCTATCGAAGCCGGTAAAGTTTTAAAATTACCGCCCACTAACCAGAATCTAAGATTAGACAAGTTCCCAATATTATCAGGAATAGATTGCAAGCTTTCTCCTTGAATCCAAAGTTGTTTTAAGCTCTTGAGGTTACCAAAAGATTGTGGCAGTTGCTGAAGCCTACTTTCTCCGTAAATTTCAAGCGTGTCCAACTTAGTCAAATTATCGATATCCGAAGGCAAGGTAACTGGTGATGATCCCGGATAAACAAAACTAAAACGTGCAAACCTCAAATTACGGCATTGACTCAAACTTGATGGGATATAAGCCTGTTGCGCGAGAACTTCCGTAGACACCAGTTTGGTCAAGTTTCCAAAATCTGAAGGAAGCTGGGTAACAAAGCAATCGAGGTGTTTTAAATTGACCAGTTTACCCAACGTGCCGTTGAAGTCTACATCGCCGACATACCGCATAATAAGGGTTTCGAGCGACTTTAAATTTCCAAAAGTTTTTGGCAATACCACGGTATATCCCAAATCGGGGGTTCGCATCGGTGTCAGGTGAAATGATTTCAGTTTGGTCAGATTGCCAAAATTATCAGGAATAGTAAGATAATAGCCTACCCGATCCAGACTAAGTTCTTCAAGGGCAAGATAATGATCGCCAAAAATAGTCGGAACATCTTTCAATGAAGATCCACCTAAAATAAGCTTCCTTAGATATTTAAATGCCTTAAGCGCAGGAAAAGAGCCCGGGTCATTAAAACGATGTGCTATACCTGAAGCCTGCATATTCATTTCAATAATATGTCCATCCTTATCTTCAACAACACGCCCACCGCGCCCCATTTGCAATTCATTTAATGCCTCGTCTTCTTGATATTCGCCAGTCTGTACCTTTTTGGTAAACTGATAATTTTTCCCAGCATAAGTCATCGTATAGGTAACTTGATAGCTGGTATTGGAATAACCATGCAATTCAATGGTTGGATTTTCTTCTACCGGTCTGGCCCAACCATCGTGGTATGTGCTATGTAGATGACCATAAGCTTTATCGAAAGACCATTTACCTTTATATTTCGGATCCACGGCAAAGTGAAGTATCGTCTTAAAGGATGAAGGTGTGTTTTCTTTAATATCGATATGTAACTCGGGTATTTTAACATCGACTGTGGCCGTATTACTATTACCGCTACCTTTTACCGTCCAGGTAAGGATATATTCCTCTCCAGGCACTCCCCTAAAAAACGAATTAGGGTTATTAGGGTCGTCGATTTTCACATAATCTTCCACTACAGTTCCTTTTGTTATACTCCATGTACCTGTTTCCCCTTTTTGTAAGGCGCTACCCTTTAGCTGGACGGTGAATTCGTCATATAGTTCAGTGGGCTCGGCCTTAGGTTCATATACTGTTTTCAGTACATCCTGGTATTCCTTCTTTGAACAGGCTACAAATAAAAAGCTTTCAAAAAAAACACAAAGAAATGAACACCAAAATAATGTAGACTTATTATACATGGATATTAAGGTTGAGTTGTAAAATTAAATATTGCTGAACGTACTGAATTCCCGTTGCTGTCGTTAACAATCAGTTGATAATAGTATTTTTTCGATTTTTCTAAAGGGGAAAAGAACACACTATACTTATTGTTATTTTGACTCACGGCATTGTAGATTTTTCCTCCGGTCTGTTTGTACATAACAGCAAGATCATCGTGTACATATACTTCAACTTTACTATATGGATACGAAGCAAGTGTAAAAGACAGTATGTACTGGCCTTTATCTAAAGTAACTTTATTTTGAATATCTGCAAAAGCATCTATTTCGTTATATACGGTTTCCTTTTTGCAGGAGCTCATAAGGACTAATAAAACTCCTATAAACCAGCATATACAGTTGTTATTGGATAGACATTTCATAAATTGAGCCTTCTAAAAAGTTAATATCAGCATTGAGGTAATACTTGTCTTTATAAGTGAACATTCCGCCAAAATACATATGATTTCCATTAATACTTAAATAGATAGGACTTAGCGTGTTTTTTACTATGTTGTACATCATAAAATTATTGACGTCCAATGCCAGTAATATATCACCATTAAAATTTATGGCACCTACTGGCGCATAAGGATAGGTTTGATTTGTTGTTCCGACACGATATAATTCTGTAAGTTTAAATGTGTTCGCGTCAACAGCATATATCGTTAAGGTATACCCGATATTGAAACCTTGGTCAAATACATTTGAAACTCCAAGTGCATATAATCTGCCTTTAACTGAGACAAAGCATTCACTGGAAAAATTAGTATCGAAAGTGGCGATCTCCTCAAATTTATCTTTTGTCGGGTTATATTTGGCGACAATATTCTTTATTCCACGAGAATTCACTGTAAGTGTATACGTTTGGTAGACCGCATTATTGTGCACAAAGATACTATGATTACTATAACCGTGCGATTCTTTAAGTTGGGGCCGGCTAAAATAGTACTTTGAAAATTCGCGTTTTTCAATGTCAAAAGCTTGACAAAACAACTCATAACCATTGAAAAGGTCCGGCTCTAGCGAAGGCAAAATATGGCTAACTGGAAGTGCAAGAAAAAATATTCGATTTCCAATGGATACGGACTTTGGCGGAATAACCCCCATCGTATCGGGAATATGAGCAATATTCTGCAACCGGCTCGTTTCAGGATCAAAATGTGAAACAGAATTGTTCCAAAAATAATAGATTTGGTCATTGCAGATCGAAGGATAATTAGTTCTCCAGTTCGTCTTTTTCAGTCCTATGGCCAATGTATTTCCCTTATAAATAAAATCAATAGCCTGACCAATGATCTCTTTCTCTTTATAAATCACGCGCAACATATAATTTCCGTCTCGATACGGATAATAACCCGTTAGACTGATCTGATAGGTTCCATTTTTCGTTGCAATGGGATAGTTCATGTGAAGCGTGTCCATTCCAAATAGAAATTTAATATCTCTCAGATTAATATTATTAAGATTCTTCCCTTCAACCACAGTCCTAAACTGGCCCCTTTCATCATACTCTGCCTCTGTATTTGGCCAAAAGAGCGTAAAATCTTCTGGGAATGGAGCAGTTGTGGTTATTTCAGTTTTACGCTCAGATTCTATTGTGTTGCCATTATACTCGATGTAAGGCACCAAAATATAAGTAGATTCGGAATCCAGTTCATTCAATGTGAGTCGAAACATATCGCCTTCACGAACAGCTTCAACACTTTTTCCTTGACTGGGATTATCTTTTTTATAGTACCTGACGCCCGATTTTGTATATCCTAGACTGGAAATCTGATAGGTCATTGAAATTTCTTTATCCCGGACACTAGTGATGGCCTCATTAATAATCCTTGGAAAAACCTCATTTTTTTCAGTTTTACAGGCCGACATAAGAAAAACAAGCCCCAGTAGACAAAGGTATTTGTTAAAGTTGCCCATTTGATTTTGTTTTAATATAAATGAAATTCAAATTTTCATAGGACCAGGTTTGTATATAATAGAAAAACAGGTTGTATGAATTATCGACATTCTGGGTCATATTTTTAAACATATGCATCTCCAAATTAGGATATTGTAAAGTCGATAAGAGCTTCAGATCACTGTCATACTTATTTATAGTACCATAAGTGGATATTCCACCACCTTCTTGCTGTCCATAGACCACAATATTGTTATCATTATCAAAAAAAGCTCCTGCTGGCTTTAAATTGACGTACTCACCCAATTTTGCCTTGACATTGCCATTCTTATCAAATTTGACATACCTTAACGAATAGGAATAGAAGTCAAAACCCCAGAGATAAAAAATATCATTTTTATCTTTCAGTAAAATAGGCATATGGTATTGACGTTCGTAATCGCCAGGAAGCTTTCCATCAAACTCAAAAGTAGCCAGCACATTACCGTCCCGATCTGTTTTTTGCACCTTAATTTTTGATGCTTCAGAATCAAGCAAACTATAATAGATCTGTTGCGCATTGTCTAACTGAATTGAAGAAATGCCAACGGAGCTATTTTTACGTTTCCAAACAACTTTAAAGTCGCTGGTAGTAACCTTTAACAGCTCTCCCCCACCTGTACCCATGATCATGTTATGTGACGCGTCAAACTGAACTGATGAAACGTAATCATTCGGAGACAAATCTATCGAAACGGGCTTCTCCAGTTTCAGTTTACCATTCGTCTGATCAATGACATAAATATCGTGTTTAACAATAATGAAAGCTTCATCTTGCTTAGAAGGCAACACTACATGTGGTGGTAAATCATAATAATTTAGATCCTGGATCAAGCGATACCATATAATCTGGCCTTTATTATTTGTACGATATACAATCAGTTTAAAATTTGTTTCTCCCCCCTCATGCTGCAAAAATGTACAGATTAAATGTCCACCATCTTCCAGAAGACGGATGCTATTATTGCCCGTTATACGTGATTGCGTATGAATTTTGTATTCAACATAAGTACTTCCGTTAGTTGTGCTGCCTCCAACAGTTCTTGCATCTATGCTTTGTTCTTGTGTTATTCCCGTTTGGGAACTCGCAATTACACGGATCTTATAATTTGTATCGCCAAGCAAATTAATTAAGCTGTATTTTGTTATACTAAGATCCTTCGCTACAAGCTTATTATCGACATATATCGCATAGGATACTGGCTTAAAATGCGAACTGTTCACCTTATCCCAAGATAACTCTATTAAATCTTTGTTTGCAGCACTTACAACAAGATTCAAAGGATTTAATATTTCTGCCTGATCAATATATTCATCGGTTTTGCTCGCAATATTCTCCTTCTTGGAACATCCTCCAATTAATAAAATTAGAATTAAGAAAAATAGCTGAGCACAATGGTAAAAAATAGCTCTTTTCATAAAATGAAGTTACTCACCAAAGATATTAAAAAGGTTGTATCAAAAGCATTTTTTTAAACATAATTAATTGATGCATTAATTAGGCCAAATAATTCTCTACAATATTTAATAGACCTTTATGAGATTATCGTGCCCCACAAGCAAATTCCATCTATACACACACCTATATTATCTGATTGTACAGCATTATAGGATGAAACATATCTTTTACTTCACCGTTAATTTGACGCTTGCTTTCTTCAATCCTTTTCCTTCTACTTCTGCTATAATTTCCCCAACAGAGTCTCTGCTTTCAACAAGAAAAACCAATTGACCATTAAAGCACTTCATGAAAGGCTTCTGAAATGATTCCAAACTTGTTGGATCTCCATTCGCCACAGCCTTAAAAGCCCCCTGCCCTTTTACCTTGAATTTTAATTCTCGGTCTTCGCCTGTCACTATATTCCCCTGTTTATCAACCAGCGTAGCTGTGATAAAAGCAATATCTTTTCCATTTGCTTTCAATTGTTTCCGATCAACGTCTAAACGTACAGTATATAACTTACCTGCCGTCTTTACACTATCTCTTGCAGCTATATTTCCTAAAGAATCATAGGCAACTACCGTAACCGTACCCGGTTCGTATTTAGTATCCATCCACATCAAACGATAGCGCTTTTGACGCATAAAATCATTTTGTGCCTTTTTATCGTTAGAATTTACCAAGGTAACATCAAAATCTTTCTTTTTTACTCCTTGACTTTTTCCATTGATAAAAATTTCCGCTGCAGGGTAATCTGTATAGACAAAAATTGGCGTTTTCTGTCCTTCGCGTCCCTTCCAGTTCCAATGAGGAAGAATATGAAGTGTATGCAATTCCTGGTTCCAATGGCTACGATAAAGATAATATCGATCTTTAGGGATACCGGCAAGATCTACAATACCGAACAAAGAACTATGACTTGGCCAATCTGTATAGTAGGGTGTCGGTTCGCCCAAATAATCGAACCCTGTCCAGACAAATTCACCTATTGCGTAAGGTAGATCGTCATGCTGAATAAAGTTATCTTCAGGCAAATCCGACCAGGAACAATGCTCTACATCATAACTCGAAGCCTGATGGTCGTCATATTTTGCCATCGATTTTCGTTCAACGGGAAATTTATAAACACCTCTAGAACTCAAAGTAGACGCAGTTTCAGTACCAAGAATTAACTGCTGTTGTAACTTTTTATAGGCTTCGGGGTATTTAAATGGACGATAATTAAAGCCTGCAACATCCATCGTTGAGGCAAAGCTACTATTTATAACCGCATCAGGGTTGTCCATCCCCTGGGTAACGGGGCGAGATGGATCCTCACGATGGCAAATATCTTGCAGATATCTCGCGACCTTAGATCCGTCAGGACTTCCTTGTTCGGGTACTTCATTTCCAATACACCACATCACAACGCTTGGATTATTGCGGTAATGCCGTATCAGATTTACAAGATCTTTTTCGGCCCAATCGTTAAAATATTGATTGTACCCATTCTTCATTTTGGGAATTTTCCATTCATCAAAACTTTCCGCCATTAGCATAATACCCATTTCGTCACAGGCTTGCACCAGCTCCGGAGCCGGCATATTATGGGAAGTGCGAATGGCATTAACGCCCATATCTTTCATTATTCGTAACTGCCGCCTAATAGCGGCATCATTCACAGCTGCTCCCAAAGGCCCCAAATCATGATGCAAACACACTCCTTTAAATACGGTCAGCTTTCCATTCAAATAAAACCCTTTATTGGGTACCATAGCAATGCTTCTGATTCCAAATACGGTTTGATATTTATCGATTAATTTGCCGTTCTGATAGAGCTTGCTGACAGCTTTATATAAATTGGGGGATTGCAATTCCCACAATTGTGGTTTCTCAACGAACAATTCCTGTTGCATCTGCTGGATCTGGTAGTTGCCTATCTGATCATTCTTCTTCGCCACGATGCGTCCATGGCTATCGATAAGAATAGTTTCTAAGGAAAGAGAATCTTTCGACAGATCTATACCGGCTAAATCAGTCCGAACCTGAATTCGCGCGAAATCCTTTGTGATCTCAGGCGTCGTAATATAGGTGCCCCAATGTGCAATACTTGTTTTTTCAGTGATCTCCAATCGAACATTTCGATATAATCCTGCGCCAGGGTACCAGCGGGATGACTCAGACTTATTTTCTAATCTTACCGCGACCAAATTTTGACCCGGACTCACATACTCGGAAACGTCAAAATAAAAACTATTATAGCCATAAGGCCAATTGCCGACCTTTTTCCCATTCACAAAAACGACAGCATTGCTCATAGCACCATCAAACTGTAAAACCGTGCGCTTATTTTGAACGTTTTGTGGCAATTCAAATTCTTTACGATACCAGCCAACGCCTACAAACGGAAGTCCACCAGTCCGACCTGCATGTTCCAATGCTTCCTTTTGTCCATCTTGAGCAATAGCCATATGCTGCTTATCATTGTTGGCACTAAATGGGCCATAAATTGCCCAATCATGCGGAACACGAACAGTCTGCCATTCGCTTGTAATCAATCCGATATCAGCGAAGTTTGGCTGATCATGTTTTGTAAATTTCCATCCATCCTCGAGCATGGTTACTATTCGTTCCTGAGCAAATAAAGTATTTGGTCCAATAGATATTATTGCACATAGTATAAATTTCAGTCCTCGGGTTGAAAAAATGGATAAATAAGATTTAGATTCTTTTTGCATCTATAGCATTTTAAGGTTGAGTTTGTTCATAAAAACAAATTGAAGATCCGAAAATACAACTTATGTATAACATAATAAAATTATTCAGATCTTTTGTGATTGGAATTAAAGCTGAAATCATAATGTGCTATTCAAATGCTCCTTTTTCATTGAAATAGAGTCCCAGCTGTTCTATTTGCGGGTTTAGGCGAGATTGTAAAATGTTGATTCTTAATCTCTGGGCACTAACTGTCGGAAAAGTCAATAAACGTTTGTTACCGATAGTAGTTCCTTTCGACACTTCTCTCCAGACTCCATCTTGCCAGATCTCCAAATTAAATCGCTCGACACGTTGCCCTAAAGCGATGGTTTCCTGTAAGGAAAGAACGTTGAACGCGGTTGCTTTAGGTAGGGTATATTCAAAAGTTGCTATGCTGTTTTTTTCATCTTTCGTCGTCCAAAATGGCATTTTTTTCCATTTTTTTAAAACGAGGCCTGCAGTATGGAGTTTAGCTTTGCTTAAAAGATTTTTCGAAAACAATGCTGTGCGCCAGTCATTCCACTTTTTTAAATTTGCAGCATCTACCGAATGAATCAAACCTGCAGTTGTTGGTGGAATATTAAGCAACAAGACACCATTTTTCCCTACCGAATTAAAATAAATATCCATCAACTTACCCGGGCTTTTGACTTTGTTATCCTCTTCCTCGTGATAGAACCATCCCGGGCGTATAGAAACATCAGTTTCCGCTGGGTACCATACCAGCCCTTTTGCCTCTTTGATCCTTTCTCTGCTCCCAAGATCTTTATTACGCATATCTCCGGCCGGTTTAATATTCATCTGCTGTTGCGATCCTGCAGCTATCTGATTTTGTGCTAGATTACTAGCCGGTACAACTGACCATTCTGTGTCCCGTCCATACCCCGTTTCTGTACCGACCCATCTTACATCGGGTCCCATAACTGCGATAACGGCCTCAGGTTGTTTTTCACGTATAACCTGATAATAACGATTCCAATCGTATTCCTGCTTTTTACCGTTAGGTCCCTCTCCGTTAGCACCATCAAACCAAACTTCATCAATCTGACCATATCGGGTCAGTAATTCGCTCAATTGGGCAACAAAAAAATCATTATAAGCTTCTGACCCATAAGAAGCTTCATGTCGATCCCAAGGGGAAAGATATACCCCCAACTTCATATCGTATTTTTTACAGGCCGCAGCAAGTTCGCCAAAAATATCTCCTTTTCCCTTTTTGTAAGGAGAATTTTTAACCGAATAGTCTGTTGTATTCGTTTGCCAGAGGCAGAAGCCATCGTGATGCTTCGCCGTAAGAATCAAAAGTTTGATTCCACCTTCCTTTGCTGTCCTAACCCATTGTTCTGCATCTAATTGCGTCGGATTAAATAATTTTGGATCGTCTTTCCCTTCACCCCATTCCTTATTTGTGAAGGTATTGATCCCAAAATGGAGAAATCCGGTCACTTCCAGCTTTTGCCAATCAAGCTGTCTTTGGGTCGGTATCACGTTGGCAGCTTTGGTTACAATAGCAGATTCTGATTCTCCGGGTTGTAATGCAATCATATTTTGAGCCGAAGCATGAAAAACCGCTGCCAATAACAGTAATGTAATTGTATTAATTTTCTTCATTTGATATTTATCTGACAAAAATAAGATAGCCGGAATAATCTCCGAACTATCTTATCTTCAAAGTTTTCGTAAAGGTTCCGACCAATTATTGATTGGCTCCCTGATTGGCAACTAAAGGCCAATTCGGATTTTGATAAATAATTGAACCAGCTGGGCTACCATCTGTTGAAGTTATGCTCAAATGACTTATGGCTATAGGAGACAAATAGTGGGCACTGGTCCAGCTATAGCCTTTTAGAACAAGATTGTTAGCCGAAAGATTAATCCGATAGGGTCTTAAATATTGACTTTCCTGTGGTGAGGACACATTTGCGGTTTTTCCTGCTGTGCCGGGTACGATTAAAGTCGATACACCTTTATCTTTGTACCAGTCTTGCATAGGCCCCCACAGTCTCATCCCTTCAATAATGTATGGATTGCTTGCCAATTGATCCAACGCCCGCCAACGCCTAAGATCATTAAATCTAAATCCCTCAGCAACTAGTTCTAAACGGCGCTCCCTTCTAATATTATAAAGAAGTTTGTCGGATAGTAACTGCCCAGCAGAATATGCTGCAAAATCACCTTGAGCTTCCTTTTGCATGTCTGTCGCATTTACGGTTGCCATAAAATCTGTATTTACACCTGCTCTTTCTCTGATTTTTGTCCAGTAACTATTCGCTTTTGCATCGATCATTCCCTTTGCAAGATAACTTGCTTCAATATAGTTTAAATAAGCCTCAACAGCACGAAATATAATTGAGCCTGTGGTACCAGTCTGTCCCTCAGCTTGGGCAAAAAGATAACTCATTCCTTTTTTCACGGCATAACCTGTCACGTACCTTGTTTCGGCTAGTCCGATAATATCTGGTCTCGGCTCTGTCTGTACAGCACCTGTCGAAGAAATCTGGTTGGTATAACTCAATTCACCAGGTGCTTTCATAAAGAGCTGTAAGCGATTATCCCGATTTTTTTTGACGAGGCTGATGGAATCGTCGCCTGCATAACCGGAGTTCGAAACATAAATAGGCAGTCCGTTTTTCATCGTAAAATTTTCCACAAGGCCTCTTGAATATCCAGAATTTCCGCCATTACGGTTCATGTAGTGATTTACAGCATGCGTAATTCCTAAAGGCATTGAATAACTCCGCCATAAAAGTACTTCGCTGTAACCATTTAGATTCTCGTCGCCAAACATTTTGAAATAGGGGTTCGAAGATGAATTATAACCATCATCCTTTGTATTTCCGACAAGTTCGACTGCATCGGCTACCTGAGCAGCTGCAGTCATCGACTGTTCTAAGAAATAATTGATCTCATTATCGATATTGATCGAAAAATTTGGGTGCGATTTTGCGCCCGGCCAGCCAGTTCCGCCAGGGACGAAAGCAGTTCCTTTGTGGTATTTTAGCCAAGAGCCTTCAAATAACCCTACACGAGATTTAAAAAGTAAAGCGGCCTTTTTTGAAATACGGTTTTTTCCGTCAGGGGCTACATCGTTCAACAACGTAATTGCCGAATCCAAATCAGAAAGAATAAATCTAACCACCATATTTCTAGGTTGTCGAATGGAAGTAGCCGTCAGCTCCTCCATATTATCTTTGAGTGTATTTTTAACAATCGGAAAATCACCCAGCGCCTGTACTTTATTAAAATATTCATACGCTCTCAAAAAATACGCTTCACCCACATAATGAGTTATATTTGCTGAATTTCCTGTTAACTTACCGCTCTTCCATTTTGGAAGTACCTGTTCGAGAAAATAGTTCAACTGTCTAATCTGAGCAAAATCCCATTCGCCGCCCGAACTCGGCACACGCCATTCTCCCGGAACCCAACGAGTCGAATAACTTGAAGTCACCTGGTTATCGGTACCGTTATCGTTGGCAAATGTGCCAAGCCCCCAGCCAGAATGGGATGGAAAGGCATAACGTCCAACCGTATATGCGGCTAAATCAGCTTCGGTATTTAAATATTCCTGCGGCGTTACATTGGATAAGGGTTCCCTGTCCAGATACTTGTTACAGGAATGCAAAGTGAACAGCACGGTCATCGATAACAACCAAGAAATTGTAGAAAAATAATATGTCGTTTTCATATATATCTAATTAAAAATTCAAGTTAAGGCCAAAAGAATAAGTCGTCGAAAATGGATATGTTTTTCCATCGTTCCATCCTCCTAGTCCAACGGTTTCCGGATCAAAAACCTTAGCCATTTTGGTAAAAGTCAACAAATTCTCACCTGATGCATAAATACGAATTTTGGTAAATCCTATCTTGGCCAATAGCTGTGGAGAAAACGTATATCCAAATTGAGCATTCTTTAAACGTAAATAAGCGGCGCTCTGCAAATATTTAGTTTGTGTTTGCTGATTTTTTGAGGTGTTAAAATAAGGTCTTGGTAAATAGGAATCTTTATTAACACCTAAAACACCGTTCTGTACCATCGTGGAATTCTCATCGCGGTAGAAGTTCATATTCTCAACAAATCCAGCAGACTGCCACATCCCGCCATTCGCCCCCCAAAAATATGGGCCATTGGGCATATAATCGCGTTTTCCAACACCTTGCAAGAAAATCCCTAAATCGAATCCACTATAATTGAAATTTAAATCAAAACTATAACGATAGCGTGGGGCCGAATTTCCTATAATTGCCAGATCCCCTGGGTTCGCCAACGTATTGGCTCCATTATTAACCTGACCGTCCCCGTTGAGATCAGCATACATAATATCCCCAGCTTGCCAGTTTGTCCCGAAAGACTGTTTGGCATTAGCGAGGTGTGCAGCCATTTCTTCTGCGCTCTGTGCTATTCCTAAAGTTTGATATCCCCAGATCTCCCCATTCTTGCGGCCATCGTACCAGGTACTCAACGTACCTGTAGGATTAGGATATTTGGTGACTGTCTGACGGTCGTCGGAAAGGACAGCTCGCGCGCTATAATTCAATTTACCGATATGATCTTTCCAATTTAACTCAATTTCAAAGCCTCTGGAGTTCATCTCGGCATTGTTTAATCGCGGCACAGCTGTACCCAAAATAGCGGGAAGTTCTGGTGCTGGTCCTATCATATCGAATGTATTCCGACGATAGACTTCAAGAGATAAACCTAAACGATTGGAAAGTGCCCGCAGATCCAACCCCACATTCCAGCTTGATACACGCTCCCAGGTCAAAGTTGAGGCAATAAGCCCAGGTGCACTGGCTGTATTTGTTTTTTGTCCATTCAAAAGCCAGGTACCATTAGCTATACTTACTGGCATTGTTGCATAAAAAGGATACCAATTGTCCGTATATTGGTTTCCCAACTCGCCATAGGAACCACGTAACTTAAACATGGAAACATGCTCCTTAATAGGCCAAAATGACTCATTTGCTACATTCCATCCAGCGGAAACTGAGGGGAAGAGATTCCAGCGCAAATCTCTTGGAAAACGTGAAGAGCCGTCGTATCGTCCGTTAGCCTCAAAAAGATACCTATCTTTGTAGCTATAGTTTAATCGTCCAAAAAAACCAGCGGTAGCCCAATGTTGATAGCCCCCAGAAGCCCTTGGATTGGTGGTGGCAGTATTCAATGTCGGTATATTATCTGTGATCAGATCGCTCATGCTTCCATTGAGATCTCTATACTTATTGAGCTCTGAATTGAAACCAGCCAAAATTTTGAAATGATGATCATCGTTGAGGTCAAAGGAATAATCTGAAAAGAAATTTGTACTGAAATATTCGTCTTTGCGATTGTATTCAGACACATTGGTATACCCCGCAGCATTGTATCCTACTGCAAGGAGAAACGGGTTTCCTTTTGCATCATTTGAATAAGCTTTCAAAATTTCGGCATGGTCATTTTGAGTCGTAATGCGGTAATTGACATTTCCTGTTATATTCCAGTTTTTGATTGGCTGATAATGTAATTGTAGCTGCTGATAAAGAAAATCTTTCTGAAATTTTGAACGTCCTCCTTGCTGCAGCTGCAATATTTCACTTGGTTCGGAATAATTTCCATTTGGGTCGTACAAAGGTATCGTAGGCCATCTTCTCGCTATATTATGATAATATAAATCATTCATATGGCTTGCTTTTTCGTAGTCTTCACGTACAAAACGCGTATTGTACATGAGGTCCACCTTATCGCTAATCTTTGCATTGATTTTCGTAGCTATCGAATATCGTTGAAAATTATCATTGGCAAATCTGTTCAAACCATTTTGATCCATGTAATTTGCAGAACTATAAAAATTTAGCTTTTCAGTACCGCCATTCAAACTGAGCGTATGTTCATGGGAAGTTGTAAAGTCCCTATAAAACTCTTTAAACCAGTTTGTATTCCCATTAGATCCCGTATAGTATTGAAATCTGTCACTAGCATTTGGGGTAGTTGTCGTTTCTATTTCTCCTTTCTGATAAGCGTCAATCCGTTCCAATACCTCCTGCGAAAATTTTGCACCCTCACCATCGTTTGCTGCGACTTCATTAAAATAGTAAGCAAATGTTTTGGAATCTAACATCGTTGGTAGCCCTCTTGGCTTGCCCAGTCTTATATTATTGTTATAATTTGCTGTTATCTTCCCCGATTTTCCAGATTTTGTTGTAATGAGGATAACTCCAAAAGGTGCCCTGGAGCCGTAAATAGCAGAAGCTGCTGCATCTTTAAGCACGGTGATATTTTCAATATCCTGAGGATTCAGCGCATTCATATTACCTTCCATCCCATCAATTAAAACCAAAACTGATGAACTCGACCCTACGCCTATCGTCCCCGCACCACGGATATTGACGCTTAGATTTTGATTTAGCTCGCCGCCCAATCCAGTTGTCTGTAAATTCAACCCAGGAATCATGCCCTGCAGCGCCTGTCCAACATTCTGCACAGGTCTTGACTCTAACTCTTTACCATCAAGGGAAGAAACCGCACCAGTCAAATTTGCCTTCTTTTGAGTTCCGTACCCCACTACGACAACTTCTTCCAAGGCTCTATCCTGACTGGCCATTGTCAACAGCATTGGGTTGCGACTAGCGTTTTCACTTAAAGAAGCATACCCCACATAGGAAAAATCCAAAATAGATTTTTCATTTGCTACTTTTAAAGTAAATGTTCCGTCTTCTGCTGTCAATACAGTATTTGAGGTACCTCTTTCTGTCACAGTCACACCCGCAATTGGTTTTCCCGATGCATTCAAAACTGTACCTTTAATCTCTATCTTTTCTAATTTTTGATTTGGGATATTTTTGAAACTATTCCTTTCCTGTGGTTTAACAATAATAGTTTTACCTTCAATCACAAAATCTAGATCCTGCTCCGTGAGCGCTTTTTTCAACACTAACCTCAAATCCAATTTGGAACCAGAATAAGAGATTAATTTTTTGTTTTGCAAAATATCCGAATCATAAATAATCTGATATCCCGTTTGTTTACGTATCTCTTTTAGGACCTCTGATAAGGTTGCATTTTTTAGATTGAGGTTTAATTCTTGTGCCTTGGCTAAGGGAAGGCTTTGGAGAGCTATTAAACCAAGGATAGTACCTATTCTTGACGATCGCTTTAGAAAAGTTAAAGCAGATTGGTCCCGAACAAACCAAAATTTGTTTTTTCTCAGGTGAAATTTTTTATTCATATTTTTAGGCTTTATTGTAAAAGGGGCATTATTCCCATTCTTACAATAAAGAGTCTCCCAAACGCGATTACCCTAAAAAATTTTTTTAAAAAATTAATTCATGACCTTTTAACGTGATGTTCAAATTGCCTGATCTTTTTATGAGATCCAAAATCTCAGAAAACGAGCGATCTCTTTTAAGAAAAAGTGTAAAATTTCGATTGGGAACTTTATTGGGATCAAAATGAATCGGATAAATATTAGCGAGATCTGAGAGAATATAGCGCAAGCTTTTATTTTCGTAATACAAATTACCATCTTTCCACGATGTATAATCTTCGGTTATAGCAGTTGTTTTATCAATAGATCCTTGATCATCCAGCATGGCTCTCTCTCCAGGAACAAGAAACTCATTTTTTCCTGATTTCATACTTCTCAAAGCTATACTTCCTTCTGTTAATACAGTCTGCTCGATCTTTTCACGAGACAAAACATTAAACTTAGTACCTAATACAGCTATCCGCTGTTTCCCTGTCAGAACAGTAAATTCCTGTTTAATACCAGCCTGTTGTCTCTTTGCAACCTCAAAAAAGGCTTCCCCTTTTAAACTTAAAATCCGATTTTTTAAAAAATCACCTTTGTAGCTTAGCTCGGAATTGGAATTAAGAAATACTATAGTTCCATCTTTTAACAAAACCTTATACAATCCACCAACCCCAACGCGCAGAACAACATCATCAAATTCGGAGGTTGATGATTCTGTCGGTTCAATAATCAACATATCTTTCTTTTTACTGACTTTGAAAGGTTTGTTTTTATTATTCTCCCATTCAACAAGGGAAATGGGCCTTGACCCTGAAATTGTGATATCTCCAGCTGTAATATCCGCATAAATATGCTCAGATTTTTGGGGGGAGATATTAATGGAACGAGAATAAAAAAAGTATAAGCTAGCAGAACAAATAGATAAAACAAAAAATAGGATAGCCCCATTCAACAAACGCTTTTTACGTTTCTTTCTACTAATCGTTGTTAGAATACGATCAAAAGTCTGTTTTTTTATATCTTCTCTATCGTTAAGGGGCATATGCTTATAATACGGATGAATTTGAAAGATTTTAATTTGTTAATATGACAAAATAACGAAAAGGTGAATATAATTATAAGGCTTTTCGTAATTTATTCAAGACTTTTGATATATGATATTCTACAGATTTGATACTAAGGTTCATTTTTTTGGCGATTTGTTTGTAGGATAAATCATCTTCGCGACTCATGATAAATATTGCTCTTGTTTTGGTAGGAAGTCTCGCTAATAATCCATCAAGCTGATCAGAGAGTTCTTTATATGAAAGCTCATCATGCTCAACAGCTATGTCTAACAACAGGTGTTCCTCTAATTCATTTAACCTACGTAATTTCCCCAGCAGTTTAAAACATCTGTTTTTTGTACAAATGAATAAATAATCTTTTAACGATGATTGGATGTTTAATCTTTTATGACGGGCCCACAACTCAGTAAAGACATCATGTAAAACATCTTGTGCTAGTGATTCTTCCTTCATCAATCGTAAAGCAAAGGTATAGAGGCCATCCCAGTAAAAATTATATACTAAGGAAAATGCTTGCATATCTCCGTCTTTTAGACAGCGCAAAATTTTGTGCTCTATTTGACTTTCCACTTGATTCGATTCCATATCGGTAATTAAATTGTTCTTCAATGGTTAGCAGATGTTTAAGACTAATTGGTTAGATTATGAAAAATGCCAACAATATTATGTATTACATAAATACAATATTAATATTTTTTTATAAATGTATAAAACGATATATAAAATTTTTAAATAAAAAATTAGTCCAAATTTTGCTTTGGACTCGAAATCATAGTATCACGTTGGTATAGTTATATGTTTATTTCATTGAAAGATCTAAAACTGGATAAGAAGCAGCAAAGTTGGGGATCAATCGACACACTAGAGTAGCTGTACTCCCCAGCAGCGATATATTTTGTCTCTACATTATAAAATAAAGCCCATAATATCGTAGGAACACAAACTTGGTTGACTGTAAGAATATCAATTGTTTAAACAAAAAAAATCCACATTAATTCTTAAATTAGAGGATAAACCTATTTCAGCATATTTTAACATCCTCGTGTCTGCCTTGTTATGCTCATTTCCGGAAATGAAAGCCGCACAAGCGTACTTCGCTAAGGATAAAAAAAAACTGCCTCAACAGTTGAGCAGTTTTTTTATAGGGTATTAATCCAACTTTTGATTATTGTGCGAGAAATCATCTACTTGCTTTTCGCCGATGACTACATCACCGCGGATGGATCTTAAGTAGCCTTCAAAAGCGATATTCAATCCTTCAATAATCACTTTATCATGTGCATCAATGTCGCCCAGTATTTTCTTGTCGTCATAGCTATCGCCAACGATTGCCAAAACGCAGTTCGAGCTTTGTTTTGGAAAAAGTCCAACACCTATTATTTCCTCGCCAAATTTCACAAACCAGGTTTCTTCGTGATGGTCGTCCGTCGTGTTTGGTATATGTATGGCCTGGCCGAGGTCCTCACATTTAATCATATCAAAATTCATTGTGCTCTGTTTATGTTACATAGCTAAGACAGCACTAAAAGGAATATTGTTTTTAGAAACTTCGTCACGATTTCGCCTTTTCCGGTGCAAACGCAGGGACTATAAATCGAAGTTCTTCTGAGCTCCGGAAGATGCTTGCTAAATTTCGGCTACCTTGGTAAATAACCCCGGATAATTGACCACTAAACCCAAATGATCTACTTCAAGGTCGGCCTCAAAATCTTTCGGAACATTCTTGTATTGAAAGGTTAACATGTTCGTTTTCGAATAGTTCTGATGAACTGGTTTTATGCCGTCGTTTAGAATATCAAAATAGAGCACTTTGATATCCGTACTCTCACCGACTTCGAGATTCAAACTATTGATCGGAAGTGTATTGGTAAATGGTGTGAGGGAGATATCAATATAATCAATACCCTGAAAATCGATTATAATCGATCCATTTATTTCCCAGTCATTTTTAACTTTATTTCCTTTTATTCTTTTATTAACGCCATTCACTTCATATTCTAAATCAAGACCTTGAACATTCCAATGCTCGTCAATCTTCAAATGATATTTGAGGGTATAGATTTTATCTTCATAATACCCAATAATGTTGGAATCGACCATAAAAAAGCCTCCCTGTTGTGTCAGTTTAAAATATTCGAGGGAATTGTAGATAATGCCCTTCCAAATTAATATTTTCATCTTTAAAATTTATTTATCGCTCATTTTTGCAGAGACTTTAATCAAAATTGTGGCGCATTAAGGCATTTTAAAAAAACTTTTTATTTGGCAAAGTATCAAAGAGCTTTTCAGCAATAACAACATAGCCATTTTCTTTGAAAGATCGCACCAGAATTTCATGAGCCGCGGATCTGGCGTAACTATAATGAGCCGAGTTTTTTATTGCAATTTTTTTTTAAGATTTTATTCAATTCAATTATGTTTTCTTTATATCTTGGATATTTTCGAATATTTCGAACACTATGGTTTTGATTGTTTACTGTACCCACTTCATCAAGCTCAAAAAAGACCTCGTCAATTAAAAGTCCGTTTAAAATACATTTAGAAATATATTCCGCACTTTGCTCAAACTGTGGTACTGTCTTTAAATGGTTATATATAATCTGCTTCGCATGGTCTCTTTGCTCTCTTTCAATTGCTGTCATTGGTAACATAAGCAGAAATAATTGTTCAAACTGTTGAAGTGATAACAGTTCATCCCAAGTTAGAAACCAAGCTTCAAAATGCCCACCTAACTTCCCAAAGTAAATGTCGTTAAGAAAAAATCTAATTTCATGATCTTGAAATTCAATTAAGAAGGTCGTATCTCCATCTAATTTTCCTTCGATAAATTTTGAAACTTCTCCAAAGTCATCTAGCGAAAAAAATCGTTCTTCCCATTCCGCTAATTTTTCTTTGTCAATGCCGATAACTTCTAATGCTTCGTCAATGTTGATCTCGTTTATTTCGTCGTATCCATTGAACCATTTAATATAGCTATACCAAAAGAATGTATTGTCTTTTATGTTGTTTTGTGTAATTTGTCTATTCATATTTAGATACTGTTATTCAAATTCGATACGGCAAGCCAATTTATTTAAGGTACGATTCTAAATGCTATGCTTTTGGTACGGGAGCATTTGCCGCAATTAATTTTTCATGTTTTAATTCTTCCCAAAAATCGGCGGAAATTTTAGTCTTGAAAGATTCCGCATTTTGAATGGCCTGCTTTACGGTATGTGCTCCGGGTATCACTCCTGAAACCTCGTCTGGTGCTGCAGCGAATTGCAATGCAGCTGTCCGCAGGTCTACAGCATGATCGTCAGCCACCCTTTGTAAAGCATTCAACTTTTCTTTAACCCCAGCAGGAAACGTTCCATCATATAGGTAGCGGTCCCTGCCTGACAGAAATCCAGCACACAGTGGTGCGCCTACAACAATCGACAACCCTCTCTCAGCGATCTTTGGGAAAACCTTATTCAAATCGTCATCATGTTTAATCAACGAATATTGGCAGGCTGAAAGAAAAATATCGGGATCTGCCACGTCTAATGTTTGCAAAATTGGTTCGATGGTATTGACACCTAGCCCCCATCCTTTTATTATACCTTCTTCTCTCATTTTAGTCAGCTCGGGCATCGCTCCTTTCGCCGCTTGCTCAAAGTAACTTCCATAGCTGTCTTTCATATCACCATTGTCGGGTGAAAGATCATGAATATATACGATATCTATAGATGATAAGCCCATGCGCTGTAAGCTATCCTCTACGCTTTTTCTCACACCGGCAGCACTGTAATCGTATTGATAACGAAAATTCATTTTACCCTTCCATAACAACTGTTCCATGGTAAAGTCCTCTTTAGGTTCTAAGAGTCGTCCTACTTTAGTGGAAAGGGTAAAGCTGTCGCGTGGCTGATCTTTTAAAAACAAGCCCATTCTGCGTTCGCTGATGCCCAATCCGTACCATGGGGAAGTATCAAATAATCGTATCCCAGCATTCCAAGCTGCTTCTACTGCTTGGAGACATTCTAGATCTGCGTTTTGCTGAAAGCCATTCCCTAATGCCACGCCACCAAACCCGGCTTTATTATTGGAGCGAAAACGTCTGTGTTTGCTTAAATTATCAGGTTTTACCATACTATGTTCTTTAATTGTTCTTACCAAAATATTAGGTGCCGCTGCGCTAAAGATTAAGCCCGATCCTGCAAGGCCTGTTTGCACTATAAATTTTCTTCTTTTCATACGCGGCACCTTATCTAAATTCCCTTGACTGTGCTATTTATTTGCAATGGCCAAATTCAATATGCATATAGCAATCAGGATTCTGCTAAAAAAACCATTCTCAGGCCTGCTTTGTTTTAGAAGATCATCACTATAGCAGATCATCGCTATCGCATGAAGGACGATGGCATACTATTAGTGACCACACCAAGAAATAGATTGGTAGATCCAGCACAATTAAAAAAATTAGAAATAGTTGATCCCCGGCAATACGTTTTAGACCTTTTCCAATAATTGTACTCCCGAATTGACAAAACAGAAATCAAAATTAAGAATTTTTAAAAACGATCTTCTCCCCACTCGTGTCCATCTCTAAAAAGAATTATGGCAAAATCGAATCAAAATCAGCAACAAATGCCAAACGAGCATTTACATGAGTTATTTGTAGACGAATTAAAAGATATTTTAGGCGCGGAGAAACAGCTCTTAAAAGGTTTAAAGAAAATGAGCAAAGCCGCAGAAGACGAACAATTAAAACAAGCATTTGAGGAGCACCACAGCCAAACTGAAGGACAAATCGAGCGGCTTAAAGAAGTATTTGGAGCGTTGGGCATTGCTGCCCGCGGGAAAAAATGTAAAGCTATGGAAGGTCTGCTGGAGGAAGCTGATGAAATCATTGAAAATTTTGAAGGCGATCCAGCACTAGATGCGGCACTCATTTCTGCAGCCCAAAAAGTTGAACATTATGAAATCGCCAGCTATGGTTGCCTTGTCACATTTGCAAAATTAATGAACCATACTGAAGCCGAGCAATTGCTTCAACAAACACTAGATGAGGAAAAGCAAACCGATACATTACTCACAGAAATAGCCGTCTCGTCAGTAAACGAGTCTGCGTCATAAGTTAATAAATGCCCGGTAATCCGGGCATTTATTATACCTGTGCAATCGTCCATTGAGTTATCTTTAGCAAAACACATCCTATCCCTAGCCACAATCAATTTATTTTCTTCAAAGCTTAGTTATTCCTTTCATCAGCCTAATTGAAAAACAGGACAAACACGTTTTCACCGTAGTTGTACCATAAACATCAATTGTTAAAACGATTGTTACCTTGCTTCTCTTCCTATAAGGAGACAAGCACATTATACAGTTAAGAAATTAGCATGATGATAAATCCCGTCACTCCTTGGACAGCAACGGTCCAGGCTGATATAGCAGATTCTACGTCTATTTTTGAAATAGACCTAAAAACATACAGACTCAAAATTCATAATCCAGGCGATTCGATTTGGCTCGTGGTTATCTGGCCAACGGGCGCTAGCATAGCCTTTAGACTGGCCTTTGGGATGAATAGCAGGTTTGAAAAGGTGACGATCTCCGAAGCTCCCGATGAGATCCTTATCACTGCTTCTACTAGGTTAGCCTATTATCGAATCATTGTCTTCTTTCCCGAAAGTCTGCGCGCCACCTTTCGTTATACCACGACCTTGCGAACGAAATTACCGCTTCTTATCCCGTTTTGGCCCCGCGATATTGTTCCCTTGACTAAAGATGGAAATACTGAAAATACAGTGGGAAAAATACATGCCAAACAGGTAGGGTCCCGGTCAGGACAGCTTTATTTTAGTATGACAAAGCCAAAAGCCGGTTCGGTGTTCTATTTTCAGAATCTCACAGCCATGTCTCCCTATTGCCAGGAAACAGAAGTATCACTCCGGGAAACTGTCGGCGGTGAATGGCCAGAACTGGGGTTCCAGTTTCCTGTAAACGCTGAAAAACCATTGCCGGCCAATAAAGAATATATCATTTCGGATGCTTTTGTACAGCTCGATGAAAAGATTCCCGAAAGTGACGTCGAGGTCGTTGAAAGTTACCTCGATTCACTGGCATCAATATACCTCCTCCTTCCTAAGCCTGAAGCCAGCCAACATAATTGGCTGCAGTCGGCTGAAAAGATCCTGGATAATATTTCGAACAACAAAGGTTGCTGGACACAAACAGACGGCAGTCCTTATCTGAATGCTTATGTGGGCGACTACAAAACGCCTGCAGAAATCATGGTGCAGCTTGCCGTCATACTCCCATTGCATGAGTATCTTACCTGGACCGGAGAGCAGCACCCTTTGTTGCAGGAGCTCTCCGATGGACTCACCTCATTTTATGATAAGTCTATAAAGAGTTTAGTCAGGTGGCACCCTTCGTTAAAAGATGACTTGGATCATTCCGAAGAGCAAAAGAGTGAGATGGTAATGGACTCCTGGTATCTACATCACCCCTTGTTAAACCTCGCCAGGCTTGCATTGCGGGGCGACAAGATGGCTGAAAAACTATTTCTGGATTCGATAGATTATGCGATAAAGGTTGCCAAACATTTTGACTATCAATGGCCTGTCTTTTATAAGATGACCACTTTGGAGGTATTAAAAGCCGAAACGACTCCAGGTAAAGGTGGTGAAAAAGACGTCCCGGGATCATATGCACACGTTATGCTCCTGGCCTGGCAGCTGACCAAAGAAAAACGATTTTTTCTGGAAGCAAGCAGAGCACTTAAAAGTTTAGACGGTCTGGCCTTTGATATATTTTATCAGGCCAACAATACGGCATTTGCTGCTGGGGCCTTTTTGGAGATGTATAAGGTGACCGACGATGAGCATTACCTAAAACTAAGCTATTGCTGCCTCGCCGGCATATTTAAAAACTGTCAATTGTGGGAATGCAATTATGGTTACGGCAAAAACTTTCCTTATTTTTTTTCTGTTTTTCCCTTGAAAGATGCCCCCTATACCGCGGCATACGAAGAGCTGGAAGTATTTGCTGCCCTGCATCATTATCTTGAGGTGGCAGCAGGAATGGCTATTCTTCCATCGCTAAAAATATTGATCCCGGAATTTATCAAGTATGCTGCGGGCCGACTCGCCTACTATTACCCTCCGCTACTTCCGACAGAAATGATTGTCGAAAAAACCAAAACGGGTGAAATACAAAAAGATCTATGGATTCCACTTCAAGACATACATGATGGCTGGGAGAAAAGCGGTGAAGTCGGCCAGGAAGTATATGGCGCCGGACTGGCCTTTGGTATCATACCACGACAGTATTTTAAAGTGGCCAATTGGGGTGGAATAGTTTTTATAAATTACCCAATTTCAAACTTTCGAGTCGGCAAAGATTCAGTCACTTTCCGATTGGAGGGCAGTGATCTGCTCCGGGCACAAATGAGGCTTTTAGGCTTTTCCAGAGAAGTATTAACCAAAATAAGCGTAGAACAAAAAGTTAAATCATCATATAAACGTGTGCATTCAAGTCGTACTGGTTTTTACGAATTAGCCGGAGCTGGGATGGTTAGAATAACAAGAAAATAGATGAACAAAAAAGTTGATAGCATATCCGATCAAGATCACCTCCGTCCTCCCAAGAAGTTAATATAGCTGAAATTAACTTCTTGGTAAAAGGACTTTATCGAACCAAGGAATAAGCATCAACGATTTCCATTTTCCATTCATCTATCGTTTCTGCTGCTGCACGGTCGGCACGGTCAAAGAATAAATGGCACTTCACATCGAAGCCACAATAGGTATAGATACCTCTGTCGGAGGTCAGTATCAGCGCCCTATCCATTCCTATTTCCTGATATTCAGCCTTTGATTTTCCATGTGAATTGATAATGTAGGCGGTCTTACCGGCCAACAGTCCTTTTTGTACTCCGTTATCGTACCTATAGGCAAATCCGTAGCTGAATACCCTATCGATATATCCTTTCATCATAGCCGGCATACCTGTCCACCATATCGGATAAATAAAGGTAACAGCTTCAGCCCAGGAAATATGTTGCTGTTCCTTTCTAATTGCTTCGCTTACGATGCCCCTGCGTTGTCCGTCCATATCTTCAAGGGACAGCACAGGGTCGAAATTAAGCTGATACAGATCCCTGACTACAACTTCGTTCTTTTGTTGCAGGAGTGTTTCTTCAATTGTTTGCTTGAATAAATGATTTAAACTTGCCGTATTTGGATGGGCATAAATAATAAGATGTTTCATTTTTTTTGTTTTAAGTAATTGAATAAAACAAAAATAGCCTGAAAGTAAACGGAAAAATTGTAAGAAAACGAAAAGGCTATTCTCCTGAAGCCCGGCAGATATCTTGCTGAAATCGAACAAAATTTCTTGGGGAAAGATTGATAAAATGCTTAAAATCCCGGATAAGCTGGCTTTGGTCGTAATATCCACATTCAGCTATAATTTCAAACCAGTCCACTTTTTTCGATGATAAAAGAACATGTTGTATCAGTTCAATTGCTTTTACAAAACGCTGGTATCTACTAAGCTCTTTGGAGCTATAGCCAAAATGCTTTTTTTGCGTCAATTGCACATTTCTTTCAGTTTGCCCGGTTTCTTCGGCAATGGTCTTGACTGGATTGCGTGTACTGTCTTTAAAATTAGCCAATAAAGCCGCGGTGCTGTGCTGTGATTTTAAGTAAGTCTGCAAAAATCGAGAATGCAGTTTACTCGGTCTGATACACTTGTCATACCGTTCAACTGATGCCACAGGTAGCTAAAACAATTTTCACTTATAACTTCATCTGGGTTTATTGGCAAATGCTGTGAAAGAAATGCCTTTCCAAAAAAACGATAAAATGCATCGCCCTTGAAATTAACCACTAAAATTTGTGATCCGGGGAGAAGTGTATATTCAAAGGCAGATTTTAAGGGACCTAGTACGATGCATTTGTCCACCTCGATTTCATTTTTGGCATCAGAAACCAATCGGACTATTGTACCAAAGTTGAACACCATAATAGTCTGAAAAGACGGCAACAATGTTTTCGTTAGGGCAGTTGCTGAATTGTTCTCTGCAAAATAAAAATGAGAAAACACCGTTTCAAATTCGCTTGCAATGGAAAGCCTGTAACTACGGTATGTCTGTTCGTCTGCTTTCATGATTTGTGGCATCCATATTAAAACTGTTGATCTTTTGCTACTGCTATTTTGGTGTTTCTCCTCTAATCTACGAACAAATTCAACATGATCAATTAAATCAATCATTTCCGAAGTTCAAACCTAATCTTGCTTCAAAAAGATCTTTATTTCTGTTCCATGCCCAGGCTCACTTATTAAGTCGATTGACCTATTCCTTTAAGCAA
>NZ_DBGB01000040.1:0-128596 GCF_002295765.1 Sphingobacterium sp. UBA865
CTTTTTGTAAAACAGGTGATCGGAAGGCTGGGAAGGCCGGATCCGGCACAGAATGGGGACGGGAACCGGGACTCGATACAGGCTCCGCAGCGGAAACATGGATGAACATTGTATTGCTCGATCTGCTTAAGCTCGGGATCACTTTGGTAGCCCGCTCGGCTCAACGCTCAATCGAAGACGATGCGCATAGGCGCAGCCTATAAACGGGTGGATATTGATAAGACCGGAAAATTGTCCCATCGGAAAGATCACAGCGGAAAGACACCGCAATGCAGGATATAACAGGGGATAGGCGGATATCGGTAGGTCGGAAAAATGGCAGAACACAGGGCTCCGGAATACCTTCATTTGCAGTTATACTTTCCTGCCTGCTTACTTAGGGTTAGTTTAGGGTTTAGTTAGGTTTAGTTTAGGTATAGTATAGGTTATGGCTAAGTAAACCCTAACTTATTACTAAGCTAACGGTAAACAAAAGCTAAACTAAGGAATAAAGCATCCTTAACTCTCCCTTATTTAGGGAAAGGTGGTTCCGCTTGGGGACAACGCTCCGGCTGCTGACAAAGGTCTGCGGAAACCTCCGACTGCCCTCCCAGCCTCCTTCGTACCATGGTCGGGGCTGGTTTACCCCCTGAACGTCTTGCGTCCGTGGTGAGTCCGTGTTGTCTCCGACTCTAAGCCCGCACTCACCCCGCTGCCAGCACGGGCAAATGACACTCCAAACGCGGCCATACCCCCTGGATACCCCGAAAAAGGGCCAACACCAATCCAAACCGCAGCCGAAAAACTCCGCAGCGACGCTGCCACACGAAAACAACTCGGAAAAACATACTATCAAAGGCGCAAAAAGAATTTGGGAGCAGAGCAGCGTAGGGGAATGCCCCAATTTAACGATGGAGCGGAGCAACCCTTGTTATCTTATCTCCCTTGGTTTAAGGCAACACATAAGCTGTCTTTATTTATCAGTGATACACCGTGAATACGTGCTAAACCCGAGGTGAGTCTGCGTTGAGTCCGAGTCAGGCACGCAGTAAGCCCTGTCACGCTATGCTCCCCCCTTGAACTGTCCTTAGAGTGGCTTTCGGAGCGGAATGAAAACTGGATAAACACTGGATAATGACTAAAAAGCGCTATATGCCCGGAGAAACACAGCATAAAAAGGGCTAAAAAAGCATTTCGCCCTACTGATTTCCCGCATCGGCCTCAGCATAGGATCGAATCAGGATCCAGTTTAGAATCCAATTTCGAATTCTGGACGCCCTATCTTATCGTTTTTACCTATCGACGGTATTAATCTGAAACATGCTCAATGACCGCCTTAGTAAATGTTTGCTCGAGTATTATAGGCTTTACCTAGGTTTCCTTGATTAGCATTAGTCTGGGTACTCTTTTAGTAAAAGCTAAATATTTCATCCGATTAGCGGTCTGCTTTAAGAACAATTCATCTACTTATATAACAGTCAATTTTACAACTACTGGAATAACGCTTTTTTCAGTAAATTTGATCTAGGTTAATAAATAACAAAAAAGAAGACCTTATTTTTAAGAAATTAAAGATATTAAATACTTTTATTGCAAATAAAACCATATTGGTCCATGATAGATTATGCTCAGCTTTTAAAACAGGTAGAAGAATATGCTGAAACTTATATTACAGAAAATATTTCAGTTTGCCATTGTTTTCACAATACGATACACACACGTTCTGTTGTACGTGCGGCGGAGGAGATTTCATCGTACTATAAACTAGGAGAGGAGGATCACTTTATTGTCATTAGTGCCGCCTTCTTTCATGATCTCGGCTACGTAAAATCTGACAATGCTATTGGTCATGAAAAGAGAAGTGTCGAAATTGCTTTAAATTTCCTCCAGGACAAAGGCATACCGGAAGCCATACAGGAAAAAATCAAAGGTTGTATTTTAGCAACGAGAATGCCTCAGGATCCTACAAATCTGCTGGAGCAAATTCTCTGCGACGCAGACCTATTTCATTTTGGGAATGAGGATTTCGTCAACAGAAACAAACTGATGAAAGCCGAAGCTGAAGCAGTACTAGGGAAGGAGATCGATAAAGACGTATGGCGGGCCGGCACAATCAAACTATTAATGAGCCATCATTACCATACTGAATATGCGCAACAAAAGCTTAATGCCAAAAAGGAGATGAATCTAAAAGAACTGGAGAAAAAACAGGAGAAATCTATCTCAAAAAATAAAGAAAGTAAAAAGGAAGACAAAAAGGAAAAAGAGAAAGGCAGTAAGCCAGAACGTGGGATAGAAACAATGTTCCGGATTACGTCCTCAAACAATCAGCGACTAAGCGACATGGCAGACAATAAGGCCAACATCCTCTTAACGGTCAATTCTATTATCCTTTCTGTCGTGATTGCTGTCTTATTTCGGAAACTAGATGCCAACGAGCACCTGATTATCCCAACAATTATCTTAACTACAGCCGTGGTAGCAACCATGGTCATGGCCATACTGTCAACGATACCCAAAATTCCGTCGGGTAAATTCTCAAAGGAGGAAATCGAACAGAAATCAGTCAATCTTCTCTTTTTTGGAAATTTTTACAAAATGAAACTCGACGATTATAACGAGGGTATGCAGAAGGTAATGGTCGACTCGGAATTTCTATATGGCATGCTCACCAAGGATGTTTATTCGCAAGGTGTGGTATTAGGACGAAAATATAAGCTTCTACGATACGCCTATGGAATTTTTATGTTTGGACTTGTTATATCGGTTGTTTCTTTTGTCGCCGCAACCATATTTTAGTGCAATACTATAAAAACAGTGAAATATTTCAGCATCATGTTTTCCAAACTTTCTTTTTTATTTAAAAAGATGCCGCCTTTAGATCAATCATTAGCTACCAATAGATAGCATCATTATTAATGTTGTTGTAAGCACGTTGCCATAACCATAAATTTATACGGATGAAGAAGAAAGATCTTTATATCAACAGAGACATCAGCTGGTTATCGTTCAATGACCGGGTACTTGACCAAGCCGCTTGTGAGGAGGTACCTTTACTGGAAAAACTACAGTTTCTCGCTATTTTCTCATCCAATCTGGATGAATTTTATCGTGTTAGAATGCCTGTACTAATGGCTTGGAAAAAAATAATGAAGCAAAATCCGGGACAGCTCATTCCGAACATCGATATTGGCACATATAAAAAAGCGTCAAAAACCATCAACAAACAACAGGAAAAATTTGGCTTAATACTAGCTGATATTATCCAAGAATTAGCAAAAGAAAATATATCCTTTATCTACAACCAAGCTATTCCAGCAGAAACAAAAGACCTCGCAGCTCAATATTTCTTTAGTACAATTGCCTCCTACCTCCAAATTATACCAATTGATGATACTTCTTTTTTTCCGATCAACAATCAGCTCTACTTCGTCGTTACAGACGACAATACTGGAGTGGTATTCTTTCTAAATGTCCCTTCAAATCATATTGGCCGCTTTTTCACCTGTGAGATCAATGGGAATAAATATGTCGTACTCATCGATGATATTATCAAAGCATTTTTTCCTGAAGCCATAAGAAATACATCATTAAATTTCTATTCCTTTAAAATCACAAGGGATGCGGAATTAAATCTCCAAGATGAATTTGAGGGTGATATTGCCCAAAAAATTGAGACGGAAGTCAATAAACGTGATCTTGGCTATGCGACACGCTTTCTATTCCAGCCAAATCTGCCAAAACAGCTGATTGAAACATTGGCAACACTATTTGATCTGCGAAAAAGTAGCATTGTCGAAGGCGGAAACTATCACAATCTGAAAGATCTATTTTCATTTCCGATTAAAACAGCAGAACTTTCTTATCCAAAACAGCTGCAAATCAATAAGAATCAGAATTTCAGGGAATCTATCTTTGACCAAATAGACCGAGAGGATCTGTTGGTCTGCACGCCCTATGAATCGTTCGATCCCATACTACGTTTTTTTAATGAGGCCGCAATAGATCCAACCGTAGATGAGATTTACACGACCTTATACCGTATCGCCGGTGATTCGCATATTGCACAAGCGCTGGCTACCGCAGCAAAAAATGGGAAAAGAGTCAATGTATTTGTCGAATTGAAAGCGCGCTTTGATGAAGCGAATAATATACATTGGGCTCGATTAATGAAAGAACAGGGCGTCAAAATCACGTATAGCATCCCCAATTTAAAAGTACATGCCAAAATAGCGCTCGTCAAACGCAAAGAGGGTCGAGAAAGTGCTTTATTAGGCACAGGAAATCTAAATGAAAAAACGGCGAAGGTCTACACGGACTACTTCCTTATGACCTCAAATAAACTATTGACCAACGAATTAGACATGCTATTCGAGTTTTTACCAGCTCGGAGAAAACCCCATCATCCAAATGAGCTGTCTTTTAACCATCTATTAATTGCACAGTTCAATCTCAAACATACATTTTTATCCCTGATAGACAAGACCATCCAAGCAGCTAAAGACGGAGACAGCGCTACAATAAAAATTAAATTAAACAATCTGGAAGAAGAATCGTTAATCAATAAATTGTATGAGGCGAGCCGGGCAGGGGTAAAACTGCAATTATTGGTCAGAGGAATCTGTAGACTAAAACCACAAGTACCCGGATTGAGCGACAACATTGTCGTGAAACGGATTGTAGGACGATATTTAGAACATGGCAGAATATTTATTTTTCAATATCAAGCACAAACGAGCGCGTATCTGGGCTCTGCAGACTGGATGAACCGTAACATCTACCGACGTATAGAAACTTGCTTTCCATTGCTGAATCTAGCATTAGCACATCAAATACAAGAGTTATTCGATATTCAGTTTGCAGACGACACCGAAGCAACTTTACTGGATGAACACGGACAAAATCAGGCAATAGAAACACAGCAGAAAAATGTTTCTCAGCAACAAATCCTTCATTATTTGAAAGGCAACATGAGACAATAGGGCTATTCAACAAGGCAGCTCATTACAACAAGAACAGCCTAAAAGCCCAACAATATAATCATTGAACGTAAGCTCATTCAGAAACCGGATGACTTCCTCAATTTAAAATTTAATCATATAATGATGAAAAATCCCACGATATTGACAACTATGGCATTAGGTTTAGCTTCTGTTATTTTTCTCGCCTGCAATCCGAATAATACAACCAAGGAAAACAGCAACAAACCCGCTCATGTTCAAGCTGAAAAACAGCAACAAATACCCTATACATTATCTTCGGGCATAAAGATGAGTTTGCCCGACGAATTGTTAGAAATATCCGGAATAGCTTTTCTCGCGGGACAGGATGACGATATTTATGCCATTCAAGATGAGCAGGGCTTTCTTTATAAATTTAACCAACCGACACAAAAAGTTACGTTCAACCCTTTTGGAAAAGATGGCGACTATGAGGACATCTCGATAAGCAATACACATTTCTTTATTTTAAAGAGCAATGGTAGCATCAATTCCTTTCCCATTGCCGAAAAGGACGATATAAAAAACGTGGTCGAACAGAAAAATTTACTTCCAAAAGGAGAGTATGAAGGGCTTTTTGTTGACCGCGAAAGCAACCAGGCATACGTATTATGTAAAGAATGTAAGGTCGACAAAAAACAATCGCAAACCTCGGGTTATGTCTTTTCAATTGACGAGCGTGGTCAATTTCAGCCGAAGGGAGAATTTGCCATCCAGCTTGATGAACTTCATGCATTTGATGCTAAAATTAAGAAAACGTTCAAACCCTCGGCGTTAGCTAAAAAAGCAGACAGCAAGGAATGGTATATCTTATCTTCTGTAGACAAAGCTCTTGTTGTAACCGATGAGAATTTTCATGTGAAATCACTCTCTCCATTAGACCCGAAGATTTTCCCTCAACCTGAAGGCATTAACTTTGATTCAAAATTTAATCTTTACATCAGCAGCGAAGCCGGTAATCAGGATAAAGGGATCATTTATAAATTTGAACAAAAATAGGCATGCAAAAGGTAGTACCATTCTTTCTTATTTTTCTTGCTAGTCATGCTTATTCACAACAAAAGCATACACAGTCCCCTGCACATCAGGGCAAATCCTTTGCTCAAACCGTTATCAAGGACAGTGTTAGCATCGTTGCAAATGCAAAATATGGTAAAGCCAGTAAATTCAAGAAGTTCTTACTTGGCGAAAATTACCGCAAAGAATGGGCCGCGGAAACCACCTTGCCTTTGCTTCAGCTTTCAACCTTGTACGGGGGACTGCATCCTGTCAAACAGGGAGGCGGGATGCAATCGGTTTCCCTACGACTTACGGATTCAATCGGCCGGGAATGGGCACTACGTTCGGTCAATAAAAGGACTGAATCCCTCATACCTGAGGAGCTCCATGGGACCTTTGTACAGGATGTCTTAGACGATGCCACCAGCGCCCAGCATCCCTATTCCGCGCTTATGATCCCTGCTTTGGCAAATGCCGTGAACGTCCCCCATGCCCATCCTATCATCGGCGTTGTTGCACAAGACAGCATATTGGGGGAATACGCACCGCTTTTTGAGCATACGGTGGCTTTACTAGAAGAACGCGAACCACTTGGTGATTCAGACAACAGCCCAAAAGCTGTCCGAAAACTACAGGAAGATAACGATGATAACTTTAAAGCTAAGGCATATCTGCGCGCAAGAATGCTGGATGTATTGGTAAGCGATTGGGATCGACACGAGGATCAATGGCGTTGGTATAATGAAAATCAGGATAGCACAGATCACGATAAAGACTACATTCCTATTCCCCGCGATCGGGATCAGGCGCTGCGTGTCACACAAGGTTTTCTGATGAAAGATATCTATCAGCAATTTGTCAACCCAGTCATGCAAGGTTTTACGACGGGTATTCCCAATATTCGCTATTCTTTATTTAAATCGCGTTTTTTAAATGCCCATCCGAGCAACCAGCTTTCTCACAAGGAATGGACCAAAGAGGTCAAGCAATTTGTAGCACGTCTCACAGATTCGGTATTATGGGAGTCGGTACGTAGCCTGCCACAGTCGTCCATTGCTATTCGTGGGGAACAAATTTTTAAAACACTTCAAAGCCGTCGTGATGCTCTACCCTCAGCGATGGAAGAGTATTATAATTTCATCAATAACATTGTCGATATTCACCTCAGCGACAAAAACGAAAAAGTAGAAATACACAGCACGGAAAATAAAAACCTGAAAGTCAAAGTTTCGAAGATCAATAAAGATGGTAAGGTCACCAAAGCATTGATGGACAAAACCTATAAAGACCGCCTAACAAAAGAAATTCGTCTCTATTTAGGTGAGGGAAAAGACTCTGTTGTCATCGATAACGCAAATTCTCCGATTAAACTCCGAATTATTGGAGATAGCACGCCAAAGACTTATGTTATCAACGAAAGCAAATCGAAAATACAGCTTTACGAGAATACCAAAAACTCCACTTTACTGGGTGAGAAGAACAAAATAAAGCTTCATTATGCACAAGATAGTACCAACACGCAATTTGTTCCTGTAAACCTATATAACACCTGGCTTCCTCTGGTGACTGCGGGTTATAATGCTGATGACGGTTTTTCGCTCGGGCTGGGGGCTGCTTATACACATCAGCGTGGATTTAGAAAAAATCCTTTTACGTATAAGCAACAACTGACTGTAGCAACAGCCTTCCGGACCGGAGCTTATAAAATTCACTATAGAGGCGAATGGATAGCTGTTGTCGGGGATGCAGATCTTGTTGTCGATGCGCTAGCAAAAGCTCCTGACAACACGCAAAACTTCTTCGGTGTAGGTAATAACTCGCTCTTCTTAAAGGAACAGTATGGTGCAAAATATTACAGAAGCAGATTCAATATTTTCAATATCAATCCGCAGTTAAGATGGAAACCTTCATCTACGTTAAGCTTTGCCGTAGGTCCGCATATCCAATTTTACCACTTAGATCCGATTGAGAATGAAGATCGATTTATTTTAAATCCCCAAGCTTTACATTCTTACGATAGTTTATCGATTACCAAAGACAAAACTTTTGCAGGTATCAATGCATTTTTAACACAAGACTCCCGTAATCGAAAGATTAACCCAAGTAAAGGGCTATATATTGAAGCCGCTTTGAATTCCTATTTTGGACTCAATCCGTACTCAAAAAATTCAGCGCAGTTAAGTGCCGCAATAACCGGCTATTTGAGTGCATTCAATGAAGGCATTATATTCGCCAATAGAACGGGAGGGGGGATCGTTGTCGGGAACCCTACATTTTATCAATATTTATTTCTAGGTGGCCATGAAAATCTCAGAGGATTTCGCCAATATCGATTTGCGGGGCAACAGATGCTGTATAATAACCTAGAGGCCCGTGTTAAAGTACTTGATGTCAAAAGCTATGTTCTTCCAGGTGAATTCGGACTAATGACCATGTATGATATTGGAAAAGTATGGGCAAAGGGCTATAATAGTGATAAGTTTCATCAAGGTGTGGGTGGGGGCATTTATTACATCGTCGCCAATGCACTTCCTTTGCATTTTGTCATGACGAAATCCAATGAAGGCTGGTATCCCTATTTCAGCACAGGTTTCCGCTTTTAAAATTTCGATCCATGGAGATAAAGAAAGTACAACTCACAACGGCAAAAAACGCCAATACGTATACAAATGGCAGGCTAGACTTTGAACCATTTTTCAAATACCTGGAATCTTTTATTGAAAATGGCACTTCATCGGATGAAATGATTCCTTTGTTTGCGTTGGAACGCATCAAAGAAATTGAACATCTCAACGGCAAACTCTGCAAGCAGAATCTCAATGCCTATAAAGATATTCTGCAATTGATTTATAGCCTCTCCGTATCGTTGATTGACACTGCTCCAAAAAGGTACTGGGCACTCACAACAGCCCTAGCAGAAGAAGCCTTCTATGGAACCGAAGCCTTTTTCGACCTAGCTAGCCATCAGCTTGTGGAGCAAGAAATGCAAGGGAAGATGCGTGCCGGAAGCCTTCTTACGAATCGAGAAAAGCTCTTTTATACCCTCATCTTCGATAGACTCTATGGCTTTTCTCCCAATGAAAACAGCAGCATTGTTTATCATCACCTCAACGATCAGGGGGAGATTATCGATTATTACGATTTAGACATCGATTTTAAATTTGTTGAGATCAAAGCAAAAAAGACATTGCCGGCACTTGATATAGGTCGTTTATCGGAAAACCCCAGTGATTCCATTTTTGACTGGAATACCGTTATCAATACCGTTAAACTGGAAGATTTTGAGTTATCGGGCTTTAGCATGGTGACCTTAAGAAAGACCAGTACGGAACATACCTTACGGCGAATCCAGTCCATCCTCCTGGATTTGCCTACATACAATTACCACCTCTTTTTAGCTGATTTAGAAAAGATAATCACACCGCTATTAAAGGGGCCTGATACGGTATTTAGTCTATTTCCGCTGTTCCAATTAAATGGGGTACCATTTTTCGATTATTCAATCACCAATAAAAGCATCTTGTTTGCTGAAGCGTATACCGCCAATAAAACCTTTAAGATCAATCCTGAAATCGCGGGCTACCTAAAGCATCCGCATGTGATATTTTATACAAGTAATGCGACGAATGGTATCCGGAATACCACGTCCATTTTCGACGAGCAAATTAGCTTGTCGGGGGTAACGACCTATTTGTGTATTCCGCTCATTCATAATCATTCTCTTTCAGGCATATTGGAAATATACAGCCGTGAACAAGATCAGCTCGACAGTCAAACCATGCAAGCCTTAGGTTCTCTGGTTCCGCTTTTATCACAACTAGCTCAGGATATCACCCTGGAATTTAAAAAACGTATCGACGATATCATCATTAACCGGTTTACGACAATACAGCCTTCGGTTCAGTGGAAATTTAACCATATCGCGGCCCAGTACATTCAGGAACTGGAAAACGATAGTCAGGATGCCCATATTAAAGCGGTTGTATTTGAAGAAGTCTATCCGCTCTATGGTGCTGTCGATGTCAAAGACTCTACGATCATACGAAACGCCTCTATTCTCAAAGACTTTAGCTTCAAGGTCAAACAGCTCGCCATGCTTATTGATGAGCTCTCGTTAGACGGAAAGCACAAATTGATTATGACTTTTTCAGCACGGGTCGATCAAATTACAGAATCTCTTGACCATATCTCTTTTGATGAATCGATGGTCAAGATCATTGAGTTCTTCAGAAAAGATGTGCAGCCATTTTTAGAAGAAGCCAGAAAGCAATTCCCATCAAAAATAGCGGTGATTGAGCATTATGCGAAGCATTTTTTCACCAATCGGGACACCGGGGAGTTTTATCGGAATGAGTTTGAAACTTCTCTACGTCAGATCAATCAATTGATCAGTAGAGAACTGGATCATTTCAATAGCTTCATCCAGGGAAATTATCCGTCTTATTTTCAAAAGTTCAGGACAGACGGTATTGAATATGACATTTATATCGGCGAATCCATTACGCCCCAACAATCGTTCAGCTACGAATTCATCAATGTATTTAGGCGTCAGCAAATTGTTTCGATGGCCAGAATTGCGCTGAAAGCATACCATGCGAAAGATACGCTGCCACTGGCTTTAGAAACAACACAACTGATTTTCATCAACCCACATAGCATTGATATCAGCTTCCGGGAAGATGAAAGGAGGTTTGATGTCGAGGGATCGCTCAATATCCGTTATGAAATCATCAAAAAGAGGATAGACAAAATTCGGGTAAAGCGAACCAAAGAACGACTTACCCAGGTCAATAAAATTGCTATTGTCTATTTATCGGATGAAATCCTGGAGGATCTCATGCTAAGTATACAGGCAATCTATGACATGGGCATTATTGAGCATACCATCGAACATTTAAAATTGGAAGATGTACAAGGAATTGCGGGGTTGAAAGCAATTCGCCTTTCGGTGAATTTAAACTATCAAGATTTCTCCTAAATTTGTCCAATAAACGGAAGTTTATCCCCGTTGATATAGGCTAAATGGGACAATGTCAGATGGAGGATTTAACATATTGATTTAAAAAGGATTACCATGATTACTGATGCCAACTATTTTTATCTAAGCGATTTGCTTGGCACTTTATTTTTTGCAATATCGGGTACCCTGTCGGCAAAACGTAAAGATATTGATATTTTTGGGGCAGCCTTTTTAGGGTTTGTGACAGCCATTGGCGGTGGATCGATGCGGGATGTATTTTTGAATCTACGCCCAGTATGGGTCAATGATAGCAATTATCTCATCGCTATTTTCCTCGGAATTTTAATTGCCATTATCTTCAATAAACAGTTGTATGGTTATTATCGTACGTTGACACTTTTTGATGCCATCGGAATTAGCTTTTTTACCATCCTTGGGGTACAAAAATCACTCAACTACGAAAGCAATACCTATGCTGCCATTATCTTTGGAATGTTCACCGCGGTATGTGGGGGGATGACACGCGATGTGCTACTCAACGAAACCCCACTAATCTTTAAAAAAGAAGTATATGCTACGGCCTGTTTAGGTGGAGGGCTCACATATATCTTGCTGGTGCACCTTGATCTCGACCTCTCCTGGGCGGCATTTATTGGGGCTGCTGTTGTCTTTTTAATACGAATGACAGCCGTTAAATATCGTTTGTATTTACCCCGCTTGGATTGAGGAAAGTCCCTCTTAGCACGTAAACTTTCTAGAACACGTCACACTGGATGACCGAATCCATATTAAAAATGGATTAAAAGACGGACTAGAAGGAAGCGACAAAGAAAAAGCGTTAGTATGAACTAACGCTTTTTCTTTTGCTGTGGGAATTTCATTTTATAACCAACACGAATATTTCCTTTCGCGATAGCATCCAATCGACCTTTTAGCATCGTCTTCTTCAAGGCACTCAATTTGTCGGTAAATAGTTTACCTTCAATATGATCATATTCGTGCTGTACCACTCGGGCAGCCAAACCTGTTAAGTCTACTTCATGCTCTTCAAAGTTCTCATCTAAGTAATTGATGCGAATATTCCGGTGACGCAATACGTCCTCATTAATATCTGGGATACTTAGACAGCCTTCACCGAAAGCCCATTTTTCACCAGACTCCTCAACCATGATGGGATTGATGAAAACTTTTTTGAACGATTGGAGCATTTCTTTGTTTTCTTCATCATCTTCTGCGAAAGGAGTTGCATCGATAACGAACATACGTATAGGCAAACCTACCTGTGGAGCTGCCAAGCCAACACCATGCGCTGCATACATGGTATCGAACATATCATCAATCAATTTCTTTAAATCTGGATAGTCTTCATCTATTTCTTCAGCGACCTTTCTTAATACAGGATCGCCATACGCCACTATCGGAAGTTTCATATGTATTATAATTATTTATAAGTGCCGATACTCATTTCTACCTGAGCTCGTTACACGCTGTTTGCTTTTAAAGTCACTTGGCGCCTGTTGTAATTTTAGCACGTTTTTATTTTAGATCATGTCAGGCTAATTGCTCATCCTGAGTCATTGTACTTTTTTAACAAGGATACGCTGTCGCTCCATTATATTCTTGGGTACAAAGGTACGGATAATTATTAAAAGTGAATATTTCGTCAAAACTTCCATAAAAGTTACTTTTGTTTTATGGATCCTTCGTTTATAAATTTGTCGACACAGTTCAAGCTTAGGCTAGAGCAAGCTCTTGAAGTTTCATTAGCGCTTTGTCATGTTGATGGATTTATACAAATATCATCTCCGGAATTAACAATTAACATTTTACTATACCCTCACGAGAAATCCGTGAGACGTGATACTTCCGATCCTTGTATTCATATCGATGAAGACCAATTAATAACAAAGTTTGATTTGATCGTCAGGCGCATTGTTTCTAGAACAAAAAATGACAAACGCATTTACGCCCGTAATACTGTCGTTGCCCGGATCGACAAAAGAACGAGTTTACAGTTCCTCGTGGAACATCATTTACAAACCGCTCTTCCCGGCAAGTATCGTTATGGCCTTTATGAACAGGGAGAGCTTGTTGCGGTCGCGGTATTCTCTGGAGGGCGCCGAATGTTGGATAAAGATGAAGATTATCGCTCATTTGAACTATTACGCTTTTGTAATAAAACAGGTATTAATGTCATAGGGGGCCTTAGCAAATTAATTAAAGCCTTTTGTAGCGATTTCTCGCCAGGAGACATTATGACTTTCACCGACCGTGATTGGAGCCAACATTCTTCGCTCGAAAAAATTGGGTTTGTTGCGAAGGAAATAACTGCACCTATCAACTTTTGGATAGCAGAGACAAAAAGATATGTTTATCGCAATACAGAAGAGCTAAAGGTATTAATGGAACAATATCCGAATGGCTTTCCAAAGGAAAATATGGGCAGCATCAAGATGATTTTATATGTAAAATAAGCTAAATTGTGTATATTGTACACTGTAAGGGTTTGAAAAATAAATAATCAAAAATAATAACGTTATGAAGAGAAAACTTCGCATGGGTATGGTCGGAGGCGGAAACGATGCCTTTATTGGCGCTGTACACCGTATTGCTGCTTTTATGGATGGCAAGATTGAACTGGTTTGTGGTGCATTTAGTATTGATCCACAGATTTCAAAACAATCTGGAGAAGACTTATTTGTAGCTCCTGAGCGTGTCTATCTAAACTATGAAGAGATGATCGAAAAAGAATCTTTGCTTCCTGAAGGCGAGCGTATGGATTTTGTAACGATCGTAACCCCCAATTTTCTACACTTTGCTCCAGCTAAATTAGCGCTAGAAAAAGGTTTTGATGTTGTTGTTGAAAAACCAATGACAGTATCTGTTGAAGAAGCAAAAGAATTACAGGAAACAGTAGAGCGCACAGGCCGCACACTGTGTCTTACGCATACGTATTCCGGCTACCCGATGGTTAAACAAGCCAAAGCGATGGTCAAAGAAGGCCACTTCGGTAAGATCAGAAAGATTGTGGTTGAGTATCCACAGGGTTGGTTAAGCCGACTAACAGAACGCGAAGGTAATGCCGGGGCCGCTTGGCGTGCAGATCCGAAACGCTCAGGTAAATCGTTGGTTATGGGTGATATCGGTACCCATACTGCGCATTTAGCGGAATATGTATCGGGGTTAAAAATCCAAGAACTATGTGCAGACCTCACAACATTTGTTGAAGGTCGTCTATTGGATGACGATGGCTCGGTGCTTTTGCGTTTCGAAAATGGTGCTAAAGGTGTATTAATGGCTTCGCAAATTTCAGCCGGAGAAGAAAATGCCGTTCGTATCCGTATCTACGGTGAAAAAGGTGGATTGGAATGGGCAAATGAGGATCCGAACAATTTAATCATCAAGATGCTTGATCAGCCTCGTCAGCTTTATCGCACAGGAAATGCTTACGCAGCGCCTTATACGTTGAGTTCTTTTGCAACACATAATACCCGCGTACCAGCAGGTCACCCAGAGGGCTTATTGGAATCATTTGCGAATATCTACCGTAATTTTGCGGCAACAGTTACGGCAAAACGTGAAGGACAAATTCCGACAGCTGAACAACAAGATTTTCCAACAGTTTACGATGGCGTAAGAGGCATGGCTTTTATCGATACTGTCGTAAAAAATAACGAAGGAACAGAAAAATGGACTAAATTTGTTCTGTGATAGACAGATTAAAATATACACTTTCTCTTTTGGAACAGCAAACCGTTCCGAAAGAGAAAGTTATCGTTATCTTAGGACCTACAGCTTCAGGAAAGACGAAACTAGCCGTTCAACTGGCGCAACGCATCGATGCTGAAATCATCAGTGGAGATTCCCGCCAAATCTATAAAAGAATGGACATCGGTACGGGAAAAGATCTATCGGAATATCAAGATATTCCCTATCATCTTATCGACACCCATGAACCGGGAGAACGCTATCATCTCGGAAACTTTATCGCTGACTTCCATCAAGCCCGACAATCCATTCTAGAAAGGGGAAAACATACTATCCTTTGTGGTGGTACAGGCTTATATATCCAAAGTGTAATCCAACAAAATCCATATGCGCTGATCCCATCTATCGAAGGCCTCAAGGAGTCATTACTTCCCCTCCCAGAGACAGAGTTGTTAAAACGCCTTCAGGAATATACACTACCCGCGAATTTCCAAATCGATCTTTCGACCAAAAAACGTATCATCCGCGCAATAGAAATATTAGCATTTTTAGATATTCACCCCGATCACATCGCTCAGCAACAAACGGTAGATAGCATCGTTATCGGATTAAATCCGTCAGTGGAAATCCGACGCGAACACATTAGCCAAAGATTAAAACAACGATTAAATGATGGCTTATTAGCAGAAGTGGCAAAACTCGTGACCGAAGGGATTACACACGATCAGCTTCAATACTATGGCCTGGAGTATAAATATGCGTCATTCCATCTCCTTGGACAACTCGATTACCCAGCCTTTATCACAAAACTGGAAACAGAAATACATCGCTATGCCAAAAGGCAAATGACATACTTCCGCAAAATGGAAAAAGATGGCATAATGATTCATTGGGTTTAAAAAAAATAACAATTGTTCTCTATCATAAAAAAAATTTCATATTTTTAAAAGAACCTTATAACAATTGTGATGAGAACATTATCGCTTATTTTTGCACTGCTTGTCTGTGCCCTATTTTCATTGAAAGCACAAGAAAAAGTTATCGCCGAAGTTCATTATCAATTTAAACATAACAACGATACGACCAAAAATGCGGTACAGCTAACGGATGAAACAGTCACCTATCTCGGTAAAGAAAGTAGTCTCTATAGAACCTACTCAGATATTCTCGTCAAACAACAGTTAGATGCCAAAACTGCAGCTCAAGATTTTGACGGCAATTTAACGTTAAAAATGCCTGCCAGTCCCCCGGTTCTGGATGGATACATTATTTATCCTTCTTTAAAAAAGACCATTAATATAGCGGGAATATCGTCTCCGGCAGATGCTTATTCATGCGAAGCTCCCTACGAAAGCCAGGACTGGGAAATAACAGATGAAACTAAAACTATCGGTGGATACCTTTGTCAAAAGGCCACATGTCGATTTAAAGGAAGGGATTACACGGCTTGGTTTACGACAGAACTGCCATTTTCTTTTGGACCATGGAAGCTACATGGACTACCGGGGCTTATTCTTTCGGTACAAGATTCCAAAAACGACGTCAGCTGGGAATATGCCGGCTTTCAAAAACAACCTTCGGACCAATCACTTCGAATTGAGCCTTCAAAAAGTGTTATACCCGCAAAAAAAGAGGAAATTCAAAGACTAAAAACGGCATTTAAAGAGAATCCCAGCGCCTATTATGAAACACTTGGGGCAACTGGTCGCGCAAACCCTTTTCAGATCGATTATTCTAAAGTCCAAATCAGCTTCGATGTTCAAGGTCAAGCCCCTTCAACACAAACAAACAATCCTATCGAATTAGCGCCATAGTTTATGCCCAAAAATTTTGTGCTGTTTGTCTGTTTTTGGCTATGCGGCTATTTCTGTTATGGGCAACATCAGATCTCCGGGGTTTTATTAGATAACACGAGTAAGCAAGGTATTCGCGCAGCAAGCGTTAATCTAAAATCTAGTGATGGAAAAGTAATTTCCTTTAAAATAACGGATGCTCTTGGGCATTTTGAAATGATAACATCCAAGGATCTAACAAATTCCTACATAGAGATCAACCATATCGGGTACAAACGTTTCAGCCAAACACTTGGGAGCCAACTACGCAACCTTCAAATCATACTCGAACAATCCACTATTTTATTGGAGGAAGTCAAGATCAAAAGTGCGCCTAAAATAGCACGCAGCGGGGACACACTCACCTACAACGTGGCTGGATTTGCTGACCCCAATGATCGAACTATCGGCGATGTATTGAAGCGAATGCCTGGGCTGGAAGTCCTTGAAAATGGTGAAGTGAAATACCAGGGCAAATCCATTTCAAACTTTTATATCGATGGGGATGATTTGCTGGCTGAAAAATACGGTTTGGGGACAAAATCAATATCCCCAGATTTAGTTAAAGACATACAAGTCATATCTCATCATGAGCATATTAAATTGCTCAAAAATAAAAGGTATAGTGATGATGTTGCGCTAAACCTAGTAATAAAAGAAGAAGCTAAACTAAAGCCGTCGGGTAGCATAATGCTCGGATTGGGAACTCCCAAACATTTCGATGGAGATCTAAACACGATGATGTTTAACAAAAAAGTGAAATTTCTCAATGCCCTGAAAGCAAATAACATCGGTCAGGATCTTGCTATTTACATGGAAGAAACAAGATCACAGGCAAAAATTGACAATCTACTTTCTTTAGGAACAATCGGCAGCCCTCCTTTAGAGAAAAGAGATTACCTCCAGAATAAGACCGGCCTTTTCGATTTCAATTTTTCAAAACCGATTAAAAAAGACTGGTCGCTACGTACGAATATCCAGGGATTATATGACAGAAACAACATTCATTATGAAGGGAAAAACACCTATTATACTGAAAAGGGGGATATTTCATTCCATGAGATTCAGATTGCACAAATTAACACTAAGGCCGCGACCGGGCAAGTGACAGTTGAGCGCAATACCGATCATTTTTACTTTAAAAATTCCTTAACAATGGGGCTAAATAGTGAGGATTCCGAATCGAGTATCTCATCAGATACAATACCGATCGACAACAATATTCATCATAGGTCCAAAACGATCAACAATCAACTGATTTATGTGCCGGAGCTTAAAAATGGAAATATTATCCAACTTCAATGGTCTAGTAAATATTATACAAAGCCCCAGAGACTACGCAGTTCTACCGAAGTATTCAATGACCTGTTTTATCCAGTCATATTTGATAAGATAATCCAACATGTCAATGTACCGACCTTCAATACTGTCGCTTCGCTGGGATATCGCCTCCCCAGCGGTAAAATAAACCAATACTACGGTATAAAGCTCGAATTAGAAAATCAATGCCTTGAATCTAACATCGAACTCCTACAGGGAGAAAAAACTTTCAATCCGTTGCTAGATTCAACAATAAATAGAATGAATTGGTTACGCACATCCAGTGAATTCAATGCACATTATGCTTGGAATAAAGAGCGTTTTAAATCAAATTTATCCTTGCCTGTCGCCTTTATCCATACCCGTTTTGAAGACAAAAATTATCAGCTCAATAATTGGAAAAATCTCATCCAATTTACACCCAGCTTTAGCGCTCGATACCATATTGGCTATGATGATGAACTTGCATTTTCCTATAAAAATAGCAACAACTTGGGAAATATAGATGCTGTTTATCGCGGTTTGATTATCCAAAATTACCGAACTAGATCTTATAATAGCTCAGCCAATCCAGTGAGCAGAAATAATGATTTTTTCTTGAACTATAAATTGGGACAATCGGTTAAATTACTGTTTTTTCATTTTGGACTAGGTTATGAAATTCACTCAACAAACAATATGATAGCCACTACAGTTACAGACTCATTAACGGCGACACAACTGATTGCAAAAGAAAATTCTATGCACAGCTATACAGCTACCATCGGTCTTGATAAATATATATTCAAGCTAGGGGCCCTATTCAAACTGAAATTCAATTGGAGACGATCAAACTACAATCAGTTATTTAACAAGGAAATATTACCCATTGCCATTACTTCTTATGAACTACAACCTGCTTTCAACAAGAAATTTTTCAGAAGGATAGCACTAGATTATAATAGCTCCATTAATCTATCATTTTCTTCCCAGGGCAATGCATCGTCAGATCGTCGTATTCTTTTTATTACGCAATCGATGAACTTCCCCATCAATATCACAAAATCAGTATTACTTAAATGGAATCTTCAGCACCTTTTTAACAAACAGCCTGATTATAAGAATACAAATTATTTATTCTGCAACGTCATGACAAGATATAGTCGATGGGGAATGGATTTTGAACTGGATATACGCAACCTAGCCAATATAAAAAGTTTTGAAACAAACTCCATAACAGCCAATGTACAGTCGCAGAATCGTTATGAACTGCGGGGACGAACGGCTCTCCTTAGGGGAATTTACCATATCAAATAGGTTTCTTATAGGAATTTAAATGCTATAAAAACAAAAAAGGGTTAGTATCACTACTAACCCTTTTCGTTAATCTCTTTCTATTATAACTTAATTTCTTCATCCTTCGCATTGAAGAAATGGAATTCAGTTAGATAATATGACGTCATTGGATTTACTTTAATCCATTTTCCGTACTTCATGAACCATTTCATTCTTTTAGAAATCAAACCAGACTTAATGTAGGCGTCTATATAAGGGTGAACACATAAGGTCACCTTCTTTTCGTTCTGTTCTTGAAGAATAAAGCTCAAATTATTTTCTATATCATCCATAAGGACAATACTTGATCGGATTTCACCTGTACCATCACAAGCCGGACATTTTTCGTTTGTGACAATATTCATTTCAGGTCTAACTCGCTGACGTGTAATTTGAACCAATCCAAATTTACTTGGAGGCAAAATCGTATGTCTCGCTCTATCCGCTACCATACATTCTTTTAAGAACGTATACAACTCTTTTCGATGATTGGGTTTATGCATATCGATAAAATCGATGACTACAATTCCGCCCATATCACGCAAACGCAGCTGTCGCGCAATTTCTTTTGCTGCTTCCATATTGACCAGCAATGCATTGTCTTCCTGATTCTCCTTATTCGCAGAACGGTTACCACTGTTGACATCAATGACATGCAGGGCTTCGGTATGCTCAATAACGAGATACGCACCACCAGGCAATGTTACCGTTTTGCCAAAAGCTGCCTTGATTTGCTTTTCAACTCCGAAATGATCAAAAATTGGCTCTTTATGTTTATAAAGTTTGACAATTTTCTCCAAATCTGGAGATATATCGTGTATATATGATTTTGTTTCTTCGAAGATCGAAGGATCATTAACATAAATATGTGAAAACTCGTCTGTCAAAATATCCCGTAGAATAGTGGATGCACGATCCATTTCGCCAAGAACCTTTTGAGGCGGTTCAGCATTACGAAGACGTTTGGTAAATAGTTCCCATTTTGAGATCAGGTCCAATAAGTCACGTTGTAGTTCTTCAACACCCTTACCTTCGGAAACTGTACGAATGATAACACCAAAATTAGCTGGCTTAATCCCTTCGACAATCTTTTTTAGGCGGTTGCGTTCGTTACTACCTTTGATACGCTTGGAAATGGAAACAGTACTTGAGAAAGGTACCAAAACGACAAAACGACCTGCTATTGAAAGGTCTGAACTCAGACGCGGTCCTTTTGTTGAAATGGGTTCTTTGGCGATTTGTACTGGCACGAGCATATTTTTGCTCAAGACATCAGAGATCTTACCAGCTTTATCGATATCCTTTTCAAGTTTTAAACTATTGAGCAGTTTCTCTTGATAACTGCCATTCTTCACTATACGCGTAAGCTTTAGCAAAGATTGAACTTGAGGACCCAAATCTAAATAGTGTAGAAAAGCATCCTTTTCGTAGCCTACATCTACGAAAGCTGCATTAAGCCCAGGCATAATTCGCTTGATACGTCCGAGATAGATATCTCCAACAGCGAAGTTATTATTTGCGGGCTCGCGGTTAAGTTCAACAAGCTGCTTATCTTGTAGTAAAGCAATAGTTACCCCTTTATCAGGAGTTGAATCGATAATTAATTCCTTTACCAAAAGCTACTCATTTTTGATACCTATGCAATATCCTATCGCAATCTTGGGTATCCGATTAAACATTTAAAGAACGTTGTTACGAAAAAAACAATCTACATCCCCTTCACAGACATGTAGATCGTTTCGTAAAGCTATCTCAGCAAAATGGGCCAAGATGTTTAAAAGCTTATCACAAGACTATTTTTTCTTGTGTCTATTTTTTCTTAAACGTTTTTTACGTTTGTGAGTAGCCATCTTGTGTCTTTTTCTTTTTTTTCCGCTTGGCATAGCTAAATTTTTTAATGATTATAAATAATAAATTAATTACTTGCTCAATTCGGCAATCTTTCGATCGATGAATTGTGATAGGGAAGGATCGGCTGCCAGTTCCTTACTTTTTTGAAAAGCTGTAACGGCTTCCTTTTTCATCCCAATATTTTCATAGCCTGTGGCTAAGTAAAAGTATGACTCAGCATCGGGTTTTTGATCGATAACGGTCTTAAAACGCTCGATGGCTTTGTCAAACTGACGGGATTGTAATGAAAACAATCCCAAAGTTTTGTTTGCTTCTAAGTTTTTAGGATCGGCAGCAACGACTTCTCGCAACAAGGCAATACCTGCCATAGGGTTGTTCGTTCCCGATACCATTGCGGCACCCAATCCTGTTTTTGCATCTAAACTACTTGTATTCGCTTTTAACGCAGCCTCATATGCATGAATAGCATTTTGATTCAACGCTTGAGCTAAAGTAGAATCCTGCAAATTTGTATAAGCGGCACGATAAGCATTACCTGCTTTCAACCAATACTCAAACTTCGGTGAAACCTTCGCCATTTCCTCATAGATGAAAGCCTGAGGGGCTGGTTTTGCGACATCATCCCACTTATTTGCCAACTGTTGCAACAGCTTTATCTTATCCTCTCCAGAAGCTTTTGCAACTTGGCCCTCAATATCGGAAATTTCTTTGACTAAACTAGCATCTAAACCTTGTTTTGTCATCGAAGATATATTTTCCAAATTTACTTCATTGGACGGCTTCGACTCAGATGCTGCAGCAGTTTGTTTTTCTTTGTTCACCAAACCTTTAATAGGCTGCGCTAAAAGCACAGCAACCAAGGCTACTACTGATCCTATGACTATTATCTGTTTGGTTTTTGCCATTTTAATCTATTTTAAAGATTATTTATTGCCATTCTTTACTTTCTCTACGAAAATTTTTGCTGGCTTGAAACTAGGAACAAAGTGTTCAGGGATAATGATTGCTGTATTTTTTGAAATGTTTCTTGCAGTCTTCTCAGCTCTTTTTTTGACTACGAAGCTACCAAAACCTCTTACATATACATTTTCTCCTCCGATCATTGCGTTTTTGACAACTTTAAAGAACGCCTCTACGGTTTCTTGAACATCTACCTTCTCTAAGCCAGTTTTGGTAGAGATTTCTGCAATAATTTCTGCTTTAGTCATATCTATTTTACTGTAATTATTTATTTTTCAACCCTTAAGCCAACTAATGTTTGGGGATGCAAAAGTATTGTTTTAAAATGAGTAATGGAAATTATTTAAATACTTTTTTGATAAATAAGCTTCCAAAAGCCAAACATTTACAATCAATTAACGAGACATTACGTTCGACCAACCCTTAAATAAACCTCAAAAATAAAAACAATTATCTAATTTACAAGATGTTGACTTATTAGTTGTCATATAAAAATCAATATATGCCAATTGCATGACTTAGCTGATCCAAATCCGCCTTGGTATGGTGTGCATTTACCACAATCCGATTTAATAGGGGATCTGTAGCAAGGGGATAAGGAAAACTTGACACCAGTACTCCCGCATTCATCAGCCTCGCATAAAGGCCCGTATCCGTTGATGAAAACACCGGAAAATTAGCAACAGCGTTTAATTCAGACCCCATATGTGCTTTGAAGGAATTAATATTATACTGCAACTTTTCGAATTGCCGTAAATAGATCTGCTCTCCATGGATAAATGCATATAAGCTCGCTGGCGAACTTGGAGAAGCCCCTGTATAAAAGTTTGATCGCTTGAAATACTTAATTCGTTCCTCATCGGCCAAAATCAATCCAGCATCTGTTGCCAGGCCTTTCGCCAAGGATGCGACGACAATCAGCTCAATATTAACCTGTTGAAAACTACTCTTATCTAATGAAATGCCATTCTTGCGCAAAACTCCTATTCCGTGAGAATCATCCAAGAGCAGTATAATTTTTTTGCCCGGATCAATACGATTGAAAACAGTGAAATCGTATAATTCCGGGCGCATATTGTCCAAGCTGTTACTAACGATGATAAATGATTTTTGGGCTGAATGATTGATATACTCGATCGTTGCATTGGCCCAGTCAACAAAATGTCCAGTTGCTGCAGGCTTTTTATCTAACCATAAAGAAGGGTGACATGCGGGTGCGTACAATACTTCGCCTTCAGCCGCCAAGGTTCTTACAAGAAATTGCGTCGCCAGATATCCACTTGAGAGCAACAGACTTGCTTCAAAACCAAAACGCATTGCAGCATATTCTTCCGCTTGATCAAATATGGCCTGTTGCACATTATTATTTCGTGAAGTGCCATTGTTAATACCATATCGCTGTATACCTTCTATGAAAATAGCAGCATATGCTTGATCTGTTGCCAGCCCTAGATAGGAAGTTCCACCGAAAAAAAGATATTCCTTACCGCCGACCACAATAACTCGACCTGTTGGTTGTTCTAAATGTGTAAAATTATTCATCTATATATAGCCGATTCATTTAATTAGTGGGTCAATACTTCGGGGTTAGCGATATGCTGTGGATTACCCTCGGAAAAGGCTACAATATTCTCAAAAGCAAGTCTAAATAATCGTTCATAACCATTCTTCTCCACATAGCCAATATGTGGCGTACAGAGCACATTTGGTAGCTGCAATAAAGGATAGTTAGGATCAAAGATTGGCTCGGACTCATAGACATCTACCGCAGCCATTCCCGGAACACCTGTTTCGAGTGCGGTCAATAGTGCACCCTCTTCAACCAACTCTGCACGGGAAGTATTGACAAAAAGTGCAGTCGGCTTCATAGACCGGAGATCTTCGAGCTTTACGATACCTCGCGTCGCAGGCACTAACCGAAGGTGTAAAGTAACAACATCTGAAAAATGAAAAAAATCGGATTTACTTGTTGCAGCTAAAAAACCGTCTTTTACAGCTTCTTCTCGGGAATTTTCGCTTCCCCAAACAATTACTTGGGCACCAAAAGCCTTTGCATATTGCGCTATTCGCTTCCCTATTTTTCCATAACTCCATATCCCTATTGTTTTTCCGGAGACACATTCTCCTATGTTCGTTTGCCATAGGCCTTTGTCCATATCTGAAAGAGCCTTAGGTAAACCTCGGAGTGCATTCATGATCAAAAGCCAGGTCAATTCAGCTGGAGCAACAGGAGAACCCATGCTTTCTGCAACAGCCACATGAAAGCGGCTACAAACAGCCAAATCCAAATGATTTGAAATTTTGCCCGTTTGGCTGATCAACTTTAGCTTGGGAAGCTGGGACAACAGTTCTTCTGTAATCTGGGTCCGTTCTCTAATGAGCACTAGCGCTTCCGTATCGCTTAATTTTTCCGCCAGTAAAGCCGGATCTGCATAGGACTGTTTCAATATTTGGACATCGTGACCATCAAGAATTTTGAAACAGTCCAACTGTCGGACAGCATCTTGATAGTCATCTAAAATGGTTATTCGCATTTTTTTGACTTAATTTTAAACTCTCATTTTCAATATCCAACGAAAGTAAAAGGCTTTTATATCCCTATAACTTCATCGCATATAAAAGCAATATAGTACGTTCCCATCTTTCCATTGCGGAACTTATTTAGGAAGGAAATTTTGCTTTTCGATATCAATTTACAGCATAAAGTTGGAATCCTGCAATTCGTCATGATATTTTGACATTCCATCCACTCTTTTTCGCAGAAGCACTTACAGCCGCTGATATTTGAATAAAAATAAAGAAAAATGAAGCTGTTATTAACCTTACTATTTTTAAGTATTACCATCGTATCGGCACAGTCTATCTTAAAAGGGAAAGTACTGGGCAAAAACGGCAAACCGATATATTTAGCCAATGTTTTTATTGAAGGCACCTATGATGGCGGCACGACTGATTCGCTTGGAAACTTTATGTTTGAAACTAGTGAACAAGGTACTAAAATGCTGAAAGCGTCTGTTGTGGGCCTCCCAACATATAGTAAGTCTATCCAGCTTCCTCAGAAAGAATTGCTTATTATTCAAATGCAAGAAAGTGAGAATCGCCTACAGGAAGTCACGATTCAGGCAGGGGTGCTACAAGCCAATAGCTCCGGAAAAAACACGGTAATGAGTCCATTGGATATTGTCACTACGGCAGGCAGCATGGGAAACATCATCAGCGCATTAGCAACATTGCCCGGTGCACAGGTTGGGGGAGAAAATGGACGTCTTATGGTTCACGGTGGAGATGCCTCCGAAACACAGACCTACATCAATGGAATCAGAGTAGCCCAACCTTACACCGCAACACCAAATGAAGTTCCTGTAAGGGGTCGATTTTCACCCATGCTCTTTAAAGGCGTAAATTTCTCTACAGGTGGTTATTCGGCAGAATTTGGTAATGCGCTATCCAGCATTCTAGCCCTAAACACCGAAAATACCATAGAACAACGCAAAACAGAGTTTTCACTATCTTCCGTTGGACTAGGTTTGGGACATACCTTACAATGGGGCAAAAACTCCCTCACCTTCAACAGCAGTTATACCAACTTAAAACCTTATTCCAAAATTATTACGCCAGATATCAAATGGACAAAACCCTATGAAAACGCCTCCGGAGAAATGATCTATCGCCATCAGTTTAAAGAAGGCTTTCTAAATATCTATGGGGCATACAATTTCGAAAATATGGGACTTTACCAAGCAGACATCAATTATGAGCAACCTGTCCCATTGAAAAAGAAATCCAACAATGCCTACGCCAACATTAGTTACAGTCAGAATCTGGGAAACCGATGGACTTTCCAGTCCGGCATTGGCCTAGGCTACCTGACCGATAAGCTGCACTACGATGACGTTTACCTACCTAATGAAGAAAAAAGTCTTCACTTAAAAGGAATGCTAAGTAAGGTCTGGAACAATAAGATTAAAAGTATTGGCGGAATAGAATATTTCGACACCAATTATCAAGAAGAATATCACCGACAAACCATTGGTTATCACTACGGGTATCATAGCAAGATGACTGCCGTATTTACGGAAACGACCTTCGGCATCCTCCCGAACTTAATCGGGAAAATCGGCTTACGAGAAACCTCCTCCAATTTGCAGTCGAAGAACACTTTAGAACCAAGAGCTTCGCTGGGCTACGCATTAAATAAATATACGCAGCTCTCACTTGCCTATGGGAACTTCCATCAGCAGGCACCAACACCTCTATTAAAATATGCCCCTCAGCTTGGCTGGATGGAAGCCAATCACTATATCGCAAATTATTTCTATGCCCGTGGAGGGCACTTACTTCGCTTAGAAGCTTATCATAAAGAATACAACAATTTGGTAAAATACAACAGTGCGACGCCAAATTACGACACCCAATATGACAATAACGGAAGCGGTAAGGTCAAAGGCTTTGACCTATTTTACAAAAACAACAGCAGCATCAAAAACCTCCAATACTGGATTTCATATTCTTATACGGACAGTAAGCGAAATGACGCGAATTATCCGACAACAGTTACTCCCCCTTATGTCTACAAACACAGTTTCTATATCGTTGGAAAATACTGGCTACCCAGTCTACGTTCACAGCTCAGTGTGACAAATTCGTTTGTATCCGGCAGAAATTACAATGATCCCAATCAAACAGTATTTATGAATAGCCATACAAAAGGTTACAACAATCTTTCTATGAGTTGGTCGTTCCTTTATAGCCAGCAAAAAATTATCCATTTCTCCGTCAGTAATGTTCTTGGCGCTAGCCCAATCTATGGCTATCAATATGCAGACCGACCAAATTCACAAGGAATCTATGACCGTAGACCGATTGTCCCTACCGCCAAGCGCTTTGTGTTTCTAGGCTATTTCTGGACAATCAGTAAAAATGAAAAAGACAATCAATTGGACAATCTATAATAAGCATCAACTCATCATCGAAATACGTCGGTCCATCCAAAATTATTTCTGTTTGCAGCGAAGGATTGCCAACTTCAATAACAATCAATAACATATACATCAAACACAACAGCAATAACTTAGAAAAATATTTAAACTAAAAACGAAAGATCATGAAATCATTTATTATCGTCCTCATCTGCCTTATAAGCGGCAGCGCGTTTGCACAAGGCAATTTTGAAAAAAGTATGGGACAAGCCATGAGTCTATGGCAATCGGGAGAGACACAAAAAGCGGCCGCTCTTTTAGAACGTATTGCACAGGCAGAAAAGGACAATTGGATTCCTGCCTATTATCAGGCCATGGTACTGACAACAGCATCCTTTAGGGAGAAAAATAAAGAGACACAGGCAAAATATATACAGTCTGCAGAAGAAATACTAAACAATAGCGCCCAGGACAACAATTCAGAATGGCTTGTACTGAAAGCGATGAACCAAACAGCATTGATGATCACAGATCCCATGACAAAAGCCAAAGAGCTTTCGCCTAAGATTATAGCTCTATATAAAAAAGCCATCTCCCTTGCGCCAAACAACCCCCGGGCTGTATTGGGACTAGCGGAATTCCAAATAAACGCAAAAAAATATTTTAACCAGGATACCAACAAAGAATGTGAGGATGTAAAGAAAGCACTATCTTTATTCGGTGAAGAGAAGATTACTACGCCATTTGCACCTTCATGGGGCAAAGATCGGGCAGAACAACTCGTAAAGGAATGCAAATAACACGTTGTGAAAAAAGCACCATTTAAAGCGATTATACAAGCACTACTCGCAAGCCTGGTCGTGACCATCTATTTTGTGGTTGTGGCCAAGCTTGACCATAATGATGTCCCTTGGGTATCCATCATCTTTCACCCTAATATGGTCCGAGGTTTACTATATGGATTTTTTCTCTTTCTGGGTCACAGCTATCTATCGAAATGGGTCGGAAAAAAGTACCCGAACAGTAAAGATTTTGGGAAGAAGATGATTGTTTTTTACAGTATCAGTTTTTTCTTGACCGTACTGGTCGTTTTTATTGTCAATGCTTTTTTCTCCGGACTTTTTAACCCGGGTGTTCCCAAAAATTTCGCTCAGCGTTTCCACCAATTTATTCATCAACAACGTGTTGCATATTATTTTCAAACCGCGATGATATCTTGGTGCATTTCAATGATTTTTTTTGGTTTCTATTTCTATAAAAGATTCAAAGATTACCAAATCAAAGAATCTCATCAGGAAAAACAACAAATAGCAGCACAATTTGAGTCGCTCAAGAATCAACTCGACCCACATTTTTTGTTCAACAGCCTGAATGTATTGAATGGATTAATTGAGGAAAGCCCTAAAAAAGCCAGCATGTTTACGACAGACCTTTCTAAGATATATCGCTATGTATTGGAACAAAGGGACAAAAGCCTCGTTTCTTTACAGGAAGAGCTTACTTTTTCAAAGGCTTATTTAAACCTCTTGAGTCTGCGCTTCGAAACCGGTATACAGATCGATCTACAGATCAATGCGGAACAGCATACTGGTTTTATATTACCGCTTTCCCTTCAATTACTGATCGAAAATGCAATCAAACACAATATTATTTCGATCAGGAAGCCGCTTTTATTGAAGATTTATAGAAAAAATAATTACCTCTATGTTGAAAACAATCTTCAAAAAAAGAAAGTGCTCCATGATCATTCGGGAATCGGTTTGAAAAATATTCAGGAACGTTATGCTATACTGTCCAATCTACCTGTGTATATTCAAGAAAGTGATCTATTATTTTCTGTCGGACTGCCTATTATCCATGAAATAGTCTTTTAAAAGTAACCTGCTCTTAATAAACATGCGGGAGCTAAGCACAGCAAAAACAATAGCATGGGCACAACGATTCAACAAATTAAGCAATACAACGGTCTGATGATCGATAACCACGTAAAAAAGTAATGAAAATAGTAATTATAGAAGACGAACTTCCATCGGCGAGATTACTTCGAAGAAAACTTGAGGAACTCGGTTACACCGTATCTGCTGTACTGCAAACTGTGGAAGAATCCATTGAGTGGTTTATGTCAAACAGTGACCCAGACCTCCTTTTTTTGGATATTCAGCTCGCGGATGGGATTTCATTTGACATCCTGGAGCAGGTGAAACCCAGTTCGGCCATTATTTTTACCACCGCATACGATGAATATATGTTGCGTGCTTTTAAACAAAATAGCATCGATTACCTGCTGAAGCCAATTGAAGATGAAGAATTGGAAAATGCAATTGAAAAATTCCGCCAATTTAGACGCCCCAATCCCCAGTTTGATCTGGCATCGCTTCAAGCGTTGTTTAGAAACCCTGCCCCAACATTTAAGGAACGCTTTACAATCAAAATCGGCCAAAGTCTAAAAGTTGTGACAAGCCAGCAAATTGAATGCATTTACAGCGAAAACAAAGGCACTTACCTTTATACCAACGAAAATGGAAACTATCTTTTGGATCAGACATTGGACGCACTAACACCGCAACTGTCACCCAAAGCATTTTTTAGGATCAATCGAAGCACGATTATTCAATTTGATGCCATCAAAAATATTGCTGTACATTCCAATGCCCGGCTAAAAATATACCTCAAGCATTATGAATCCGAAGAGCTCATTGTCTCCCGGGAGAAAGTCTCAGCCTTCAAAGACTGGCTGGACAACTAATTCAGGAAAAACCAAAAGACTTCTTCCGAGCAGGAGTTAACGCGGGCATACTGATACCGTAGCGACGACATAATCATGCGGTAAGCAAATATCCCAGAGAAAATATACAAGCTGATTGAAGAATCTGAGCTACATATTGATCCGATAATTTAGCGGAATACTAAATCGAAGAGACACCGCAAAACCCTTTATCGGATTATAATCTTTTTTTTCATTGATGGATAATCCATAACCAAAATCAAGATCCACCAATGTAGCCAAGCTCAATCCAACTTTGGGGGTAATGGTATATGGAGTAAGTTCTGTACGAACAAAAGGAGTCAAGACATATGTTTGGGGATAATACGTTATTCCGGCCTCAGGGATTACGGCAAACTTTTTTTGTGTCCATGTAAAGTTAGCTGTAGCATCTGCTCGCAGTATATGATCTCCACTAAAAGGAAATGCGAAATAAGCGCCGGTTTTTAATATACTGCCTTTTTGGAACTGATAACTCAGTGAAGGACCGATTAAATAATCTTGCGCTTTTAGGTTGCTAACCAGCGCTAACAACACAACAAGTGACCCCAGGAGTTTATAAATCGTCTTACTGCGCATTTTTCAATTAATAAATATGAAAATTGAGCGGAATATTTACCCCTACTGAAACGGTAATTCCGTCAATCGGCTTAAAATTTTTCTTCGTATTGTAATCAAATCCATAACCTATTCCCAGATCCACAATGGAGAATAGACTGGCCCCCACTTTTGGCGTTATAGTGTAAGGTGTTAACTCTGCTTTCACAAAAGGGAAAAGAACAAAATCATTTAGATAGTAAGTAAATCCCAGCTCTGGAATAACCGTCGTTTTACCTTCCATCCAGCTGAAATTAGCTCCGGCATCAATTTTCATATATTGAAAATCATTCGGGGCAAATAATCCCCAGCCCGAAACTTTCAGAAAATTACCACTTTGATACTGATACCCTACTGAAGGACCCCAGATCCATTTATTATGTTGTTTCCAGGGCTTATCTTGTGCTTTAGACAACGTAGTAAAGAGAAAAAGGATAGTAAATAACGATAATATTCTTAGTTTCATCCAGCTAAATTACAAACTATAATCTATTTTATGGAATACAACAGGTGCATGCCAGAATAGTTTTACTTAAAACAGAAAAATAGTAAATATATACGCCTACAGCAAATGAATAAAAGTACAGTTTATGCCGGTCTTTAATTATATAGATCTTTAATAAGGTAATATCCTTATTCGGATAAACTGTGATCGTTCGTTCAACGATCCTTCATCGCCCCAATAGCCATCAATATGGTTGGCAGCAGTATATATGCATCCATCTTTGCCCCAAAACATCAATTCCTCTTTCCAAGTTGGCATCCACTCTTTAAAACTAACAAAAAGCATCGGCGTCACCTTTCCTTGTTTCACGTGGAAGAGCTGCAAGTCACCCGTCGATTCATAGGGATCAGCGTGTAAAGTCATCAGATAATTTTTATCGGCAGAAAAGAAGGGATAATCTCCACATTCCACAATAAGATGACCGTCTTGTTTATCAAAAAGCCGCACATCAGCACTTTCCCAGTAATTCCCATCAACAGCAAAAGCATTTAGAAAATCATAATGTCCTTTATACGAATAACTGGCTTCCAATTCATTATCGATATCCTTATCTGTAAAAATTAACTTTTTTCCATTGGTCAAAGGCAATTCTAGGGTTTTTCCGTTTTTAGGATAAGACAGGGTATCCTTGATCAAGTAATTTTTAGCCGTATTCTGAGCGGCTAGGAACGTTTGCTTATCAATCAACTCTAACTGGAGATACTTATCTAAAGAATGCCCCTTTTCATAATACGTTTCTTTACCATTTATCGTAAGTGAAACGATTGAATTTAAATCCCTGGGGGAAATTGTAATCTGATCCTGTTTCCCCAGCTTGGACTTCGCTACATACACCTTTTCCCATCGTGTAATATCACCTGTTTCGCCATTTCTCCCTTTGTAATCGCGCTGTATACGGTCCATGACAGCAACCCATTCTCCTTCTTCACCGATCACATCGAGCTTGGTGCCATAGGGATATTTTCCTAATAGCGGAGCCGCTCCATCTGCACCTTGTCTAAGTTCGACTCCAGCACGATCAACAACATAGGTGTTTTTTAAAACCTTTGTCCTGTCATAGTCAATCGGCAAAGGAGGAAATTTAGCAGCATCCATCGTATCCTTCACGGCAATGGTTTTAAGTTCAGAAGAATCCTTTAAATCTGTATTATTAACCCTCGTATTGTGACCACAGCTCAAGATTCCCATGAATAATGTCGCTCCAAGGAATAAAGATAGGGGTGAAAATAGTTGTCTATTCATAAAGGTCAAGGTAGCGATTCCCATGCCAAAAAAAAATACTGGTTTTCAGGGGTTCTCCGAGAGCAAATACGATTATCCAAAGGTTCACAGTTTTAGCGAAGTAAAATCTAAAGCTCATTCCAAATTTGGACTAGATCCTTTGAATAGGATATCTATAGCCACAAAGGCTCGTTAAAACCCCGCGGAATTTTTAATCTTTTAGCCATAAATTTTTCCCTTTAATTTGTAAACCGGCCTCTGACTTCCGTACATGAACAATTGTACTAATGATAGCGATAAAGATGGTCAAGAAGCGGAAAAAATTGCTCCATCCATTTCCTGCAGCATTGTCTGCAACATCAAAGATCATCCATGCCAAATTCATCAAAACATGAAGTGCTATCGGTATCCAAAGATTAAAACTCCATTCGGCATACAACCACGAAAATAGGATAGAGCCGAAGAAAGTCGTACAAAAAATCAGGGCCAATTCTCCCAAATCCTGACTCTGATAAAGATGCAGTATAGCAAAAAGGAATGAGGTGGCTAAAATGGATGGAATAAAACCTAGTCGGGTATAGCGATAAACTAAACCAAAAAAATAGGCCCGAAAAATCACTTCTTCAAAAAAACCCGATGACACACTATTTATTAATAGCGTGTTCGGATCTATTTTGCGGTTGAAGGTAAAAACAAGGGCATAGCCCAAGAACATGGGTAAGGTGGCTATAATTCCAAAAGATAGCCCCTGTAAAAAAGAGCCCTTTAAACCAAATTTTTCCAAGAACTCATTCGGCACTTTAGGTTTAAGCAGCGTTGCCCCCAAAAGCAGTGGTCCAAGGCTAATTGAATACGTCAGCACATGCCCCAAAAATCTACTGTGGACATAGTTGCTCATCGTGGGTTGAAGCCTAGCAAAAAACAAATTATCAAGGATAAAGTATATTCCGAAGAACAGGAATAATACCAGCAGGTTTAAACTTTTTGTGTTCATCTTTTTTTTGAGCAAAATTATGCCCCTCATGATGAGTAAACAAAGTTATGTGGCGTATGGCAAGACTTAGGGCTGACTGACAACAGCGAGGCGATCTTCTGCCCTATAAATACGGTCTAACTGATTCCATAGCAGACCTTGAAATAACAGCACAATCTTCAGTATCTGCAAAACGTAACAAGAAACCTTGGGCATTCCCTTCCTTTGCAATTACTTTTTCAAAGTTAACAAGAAACGACCGATGACATCGGTGAATAGACATTGTATTCAAGAGTTCAGACAATCGGCTCAACGTAATTCGTACCATCTGCTTCTTTACCGTACCATCCTTCCTAAAATAGATCATGCAATAATTATCCATTGATTTTGCAAAAATAAAATCGCTCGGCAGTAACTTTAACGATTGATTACCATTGGGGATATCGACCAGCCCCAAATGACAGTCATTCATTTGGCTCAATATGATCGCTGGCTTTATCGATAAACGTTCAATCGACGAATTATTCTTTTCATAATACGAATGACGCTTATCAACTCGAAGCAAAAAATAAATCGTAGCAATTGGGCTGTAAAGTGAAAGTGTGTAAAATCCAATATAGGGGAGGTTATTCCACTGTAATGGGGCCTGATTGATGAACCAGCCATGATAGACGAAATTTAAAAAAACTGATAATAGGAGCACAAGAAAAATACGAAATAGTTCTATCGCAATTGTTCCTCTTTTTTTACGTAAGAGGACAGAAATTAAGGCATATGCAACGGATAATATAACCCCATATCCGGATAACAAGCTAAATTTATAGGCATGCTCAAAATTATACGTTCCAAATGGCTGAAAAACCAGTAGGAATACATAAGCGGATAAGCCTAGTAAAGAGGCATAGGAGAGCAGCTCTCTTATGGATACAATTTTGGGAATTACGCTATTTAAATAATTTAGAACAGGCTTTTTATATATCATGATTGGATAAATTTAGCGTTTTTGGCCGGCAGAGTGAAAATTTATAGCGAAAAAATTGAAATATATTGAATTTATGATTTAACTTAGAAGATATTTTTTCAAGCCAACATTAGTCGCTCGAATTAAAATTGATTTGTCATATTATATATTAACGTAATTCTCCAAATTATGCGTTTAGGTCAACTACTTACTTTATTTCTTTGCTCGGCTTTTATCCATGTCATCCAAGCACAGGAAAAGCAAGTTTTAATAGAAAATGTTAAACTGCTCGATTATAAAACTCAAATGTTAACTCCGCCAAAACATGTTTTAATAAACGGTAACACGATTCAAACCATTAGTACATCTCCTATTGACGTGCAAGGTAAGAATATCGTTAAAATAAACGCTAAAGGCAAAACCCTAATGCCTGGATTGATTGATGTACATGTCCATTTGGTATTTGGAGCTTTGACAATGCCTCAAATGATGACAAATGACCTTTCCGAGGAATTCTTGATCAACACGGTGGGGCTCTCGGCGCAACAGATGTTAATGCGGGGTTTTACAAGTGTACGAGATGTCGGTGGCCCTATATTTCCATTAAAGGCGGCGATCGACAAGGGTAAGCTTCTAGGCCCTAGAATATGGCCTTCTGGTGCTGTTGTTAGTCAAACAGCGGGGCATGGAGATTTTCGGACACCGGAGGAAAAATCGCGTCGTTTTTTTGGTATTGTCTCTCGTGCGGAGCGATATGGAGCAACATTCATCGCCGATGGTCGTGATGAGGTTCTGACTGCAGTACGAGAGAATCTGAGATTCGGAGCAAGTCAGATTAAACTCATGGCGGGTGGGGGAACTTCTTCAGCATACGATCCTGTGGATGTTACCCAATATACGCTAGACGAAATGAAAGCAGCAGTAGAAGCAGCCGAAGACTGGGGAACCTATGTCACCGTACATGCGTATACGCCAAGAGCAATTCGAAGAGCGATCGAAGCTGGTGTAAAATGTATTGAACATGGACAATTGCTCGACGAAGAAACTTTACAGCTGATCGCAAAAAAAAATATCTGGCTTAGTTTACAAAACCTGGTGGAAGATACGCCCGATATGGATCCACAACGAAGAATCAAGCGTAAACCCGTCATTGAAGGTCAGGAAAAAGTATGGCCAATGGCTAAAAAATATGGAGTAAAGCTAGCTTGGGGTACAGATTTCCTTTTTGAGCCGGAACTGAATAAAATGCAGAATGCTTTTATTTTGCGACTTCAAAAGTGGTTTACAAATGCCGAGATCATTAAAATGATTACTCAAGACAACGGTGAGCTTCTGCAGCTTTCGGGATTAAGAAGTCCTTATCCTGGCAAGTTGGGAATAGTAGAAGAAGGAGCTTTGGCAGATCTGATCCTTGTAGACGGAGATCCGCTTAAGAATTTAAAACTATTGGCAGATCCAGAAAAAAACTTTTTGTTGATCATAAAAGACGGTCAGATTCATAAAAATAGCCTCCAGAGGCATTAATATTTACAAGGTCAAATTTATTGTATCTCGAAAATCCACATCTTAAGATGATAAAATGTATTTTCGATGACATCAGTTAAAACGGGCTATTTTGGCTCGTCAAGGTGAAAAAGGAATCAAACAATTTTACCATCACATGGTGCAGGCGGTTGCATTACGGTATAATTTATTTGAAGAGTAAACACCTTTGCATTTAATTGATTAGTTTTGCGTTTAAACGATAAATCAAAGCATTCGGTGGCATTATTATTCAACGACGGGCGTCCAGTAGTAAGACTAAGAGCATTTCGGGCTATCGACGATCCCCAAACCTGTGAACGTTTCATAGAAGGACACGCGCATGTGTTAACTGCTATAGGCGTAAAGAAAGTAACTTCTTCCAAAAATGACTGGATGTACAATCCCGCATCATTCGTACTGATCGTAGAATCCCTTGATGGTGATAAAGTCTATGGTGGAGTACGTATACACGTATCTGGAGGGAGTGAACCACTTCCGATTGAACAGGCCACGGGAGCGATGGATGCCAAAATCTTAGACCTTGTTTATGATTATGCGCAACAGGGAACCGGTGAAGGTTGTGGGCTTTGGAATTCCCGGGAGATCGCTGGATATGGTATTGGCAGCATATTTTTGACGAGGGCTGGTGCCGCTATCAGCACACAGGTTGGCATTAAATCGCTCTTTGCTTTATGTGCTCCTTACACGGTGAAATTAGCAGAAAGTGTTGGCTACCGCATTGATACAAGTGTTGGAAATAATGGCACGTTCTATTATCCTAAGCTGGATCTGCTGGCTACGGTAATGATTATGCGTAATCTTGACACCTTGACCGAAGCCGATCAAGAAAACAAAGATGCAATTTTATCACTTCGGAATAATTCCAATATTGTCCGCATAGAAACTTTGCGGAATAAGGAAATTGAAATTCATTATCAAATCGATATTCCGAATCTCAATCAATGGGATTTAAATGAAATTATTAAAAACCTGAAACATACATCATTAGATCACAAACCAGATGATCGTAATTTAAATATCTTATAATGGACACTAAACATTATGGTGCCGGCTATTTAATGGATACCGGTGATTTTCTTAAACAATTAAAAATACATTCATATACTCCTTTTAATACGATTAAAGAGGGCGTTGTCGTCGATCTAGGTTGTGGCACTGGAATGGATGCCATCAATTTAGCTAATATGCTAGGCCATAACGTTCTTGTCGTTGGATTGGATCATGATAAGGCTTTAATCGAACATGCCAAAACAAGCAGTGTGGAGGTAAAGAACGTCGACTTTGTTCAGGGTGAAGTTAATCAACTTAGCTTTACAGATAATTCCATTGCTGGCATCAGAATGGAACGTGTTGTACAACATCTTCCGGAAGCACCGAAAATGTTTGCTGAGGTTCACCGTGTTTTGCGTGAAGGTCAACCCCTAGTCATCGTCGAGACGATCTGGAATAGCCTGACATTTTACAGCAAGCATGTGGGTATTGAGGCTAAGATATGCCATTATTTGACCGAAGAAAAAGTCAACAATGGCTGGGCTGGGAATAAATTAACTTCAGACCTATTGACTCAAGGCTTTAAACAAGTTCAATTGCAAACATTCTGTATGGTAGCCCGCTCGAAAGAAGAAGCCAACCGCTATCTTTTCTTAGATAAAATTCTTTTGGAGATGGTCGAAAAAGGGAAGTTGAGCACAGCTGAAATGGAGGAATTTCAAAACACATTGGACCAAGCTGATGAAGCGGGTTGTTTCCTTGTTTCTATGAATTTAGTTATTGCCGAAGCAAAAAAATAGCATATAGTGATGAAATGCTGGCTTAACTTGATCTTCTTATTTATTTTTACGTGCAGTTCAACTTGTTTTGGAGAGGTTATTATCGATCAACCGACGCAGCGTGTATTGATCGGATATGGTCTCGAGCGTTATATGGGGAAAGGAGAGCCTAACTTTGCGGATACTTCAGCTTCCTCCTTCCAGTCGTTAGAAAGCAAGGTACCCAATTTGGGCATATCACCCACTGACATCTGGTTCCGATTGCCTGTGACAAATAAGGGAAAAGAGAAACTTGAACTCTTGCTCGAAATTGCCTACCCTCTCTTGGATGAGGTCGAACTTTTTGTACCATCATCAAATGGGCATTATAAGTCGATCAAACTGGGCGAGCATCAATCTTTTTCGGCTAGAAAATATAAGGTTCCTAATTACGCATTCGACATCCAATTACCCGGATATGAGAAAACGATCTTTTTTCTTCGTGTAAAAAGTACGGAACAGATTATTCTCCCGATCTATTTAAGTAATGAGCGCAGTTTCTTAAAAGAGATGAATGACGACAGTTTGATAAGCGGGATCTATATTGGTATTGTCGGGATTATGGCGATATACAATTTATTCCTGTTTTTTTCAGTTCGTGAAAGGGGCTATCTGTATTATGTCCTTTATGTTCTTTGTGCAGGAATAACACAAATGGGCATTAAAGGTTATAGTTTTCAGTATCTGTGGCCAAATTGGACATATTTTGCAACAAAAGGTCCTATTATCTTCGGATGTTTATCAGGCTTATGCGCCCTGCTTTTTGCAGATTCATTTCTTCAATTACCGAAAAATGCTCCTCGGTCAAGACGTGTGATTACTGCTTTTATCATCCTTTTTGTCGTTGGTAGCCTTCTTACACTGCTCAACCTTACACAACCAGCGTTCATGGTTATGCAGCTAACAACAGGAGCAGGCTCTTTATTTGTCCTTTACTTATCCTATCGGGTAATGATAAATGGCTATAAACCAGCTAAATATTTTGTTTACGGTTGGACAATTTTACTATTAGGTTCTGTCGTCTTTTTATTGAAAGATTATGGCATTTTAAAATATAACGATTTTACGAGTAACGCCGTACAAATTGCATCTGTTGTGGAGATGGCCTTATTGTCCTTCGGTCTAGCTTATAGTATCAATATCTTAAAAGAAGAAAAAGAAGCATCACAAGTCAGGGAATTAGCGATCTCATTAGAAAACGAAAAGTTGATACGCGAGCAAAATATCGTATTGGAACAAAAAGTAGATGAGCGGACACGTGAATTAACAGAATCTAATGAGTCTCTACAAACCACTCTTACCCACTTGAAGGAAACACAATCTCAACTTGTCGAAGCCGAAAAGATGGCCTCTCTTGGTCAACTGACTGCGGGGGTTGCGCACGAGATCAACAATCCAATCAACTTTGTTACATCCAATGTCGCTCCATTAAAGCGTGATATCAAGATGATCTGGGAAACGCTGGAGGAGGTAGAACGTATAGCTTTTAAAGAGGGGATATCCGAAACGGAAAAGCAATTGCAGATCAAAAAATTCAAGGAGGACCTGGATATTGATTATCTGAAAACAGAGGTAGATTTTCTATTAAAAGGGATGCATGATGGGGCCCATAGGACCGCCGAAATAGTAAAGAGTTTGCGGATCTTCTCGCGCGTAGACGAGGATACATTAAAATTTGCAGATCTAAACGAGGGGTTGGAGTCAACAATGGTTATCCTCAATAGTTTATTAAATAACACGATTGAAGTTGATAAGATCTATGGTGATATGCCAAAGGTCGAATGTCATGCCGGCAAACTCAATCAGGTCTTTTTGAATATTGTGACAAATGCTATTTACGCCGTGAATAAGAAGTTTAATCACGATGTTGGTGGTAAAATATGGATTGAGACCGGAGTTCACGCGGATAATACCTCCGTCTTTATCAAAATCGCAGACAATGGTATAGGTATTCCAAAAGAAATTCATGAACGGATATTCGAACCATTTTTTACAACAAAAGACGTTGGCGAAGGTACTGGTTTGGGAATGTCCATAGCCTATAATACCATTGCGAAACATCATGGTAAAATTATCGTAGATTCAGAAGTGGGACAGGGCACAAGCTTTACACTCCTCATTCCAATTCAACAAAACAATTAATACCACTATAAACTTAAAATAGTTCAATTAACTATTATTTTTTCATATCTTTTGTAAGGGATAAAACCATATAATAAAATTATGCAGAGGGAGCTTGAAATATTATATATCGATGACGAAGTAAACAATTTGGTTAGCTTTAAAGCGAACTTTAGATACGATTACGCTATCCATACAGCATCCAATACGAGTGAGGCCGAAACGATCCTTCATGCTCATCCTGATATCCGTATTATCTTCTGTGACCAACGTATGCCGGATGAGATGGGCATCGATTTTTTGCACCGCATTAAAAAAGATTTTCCAAAACCAATCCGTATTCTTTTAACGGCTTATGCCAATATGGAAACTGTAATTGATGCAGTTAATAAGGGCCATATTTTTAGGTTTGTCCGAAAACCCTGGATGAATGAAGAAATCGTTTCCGCAATAGAAGAAGCTAATAAGTTTTATGTTGCAAACTCCATGCTAGAGGTTAAGAATCAAGAGCTACAAAAAGCTTATGATGAATTAGATAAGTTCGCTTATAGCGTTAGCCATGATCTTCGTGATCCATTGACCGGGGTTCTTTCTGCGGTGAAACTTGGATTAGAGTTTGACAGCATAGATCGTATCCATGAGTTGTTATCATTGATGGATAGTTCCTTGGTCAGCTTAGATGCTTATATTGACAGTCTGCGCGACTATTATCTTTTACGAAGAGGAGAACTCATGTTGTCAGCGATAAATTTCGAAGAGCTCTTTGGCAACATACGCCAGTTTTACAGCATGTATACGCAAAATAAGGATGTGGCTTTTGAAATTTCAGTGGATCAAAAAGAAACCTTTAGCGGAGACAAAGCACTTTTAGAACTGATTTTGCATAATCTTCTTTCTAATGCTTTTAAATATCAACGTAAAGGGCAGGAAAACCAGTACGTCAAACTCTCTGTATCCGTATCAGAACGTAAAGCTAAAATTATGGTGAGTGACAACGGAATAGGCATATCTCCAGAGTATGTTGAGGATATCTTTAAATTATTCTTTAGAGCCAGTGATCAAGCGAAAGGCATGGGATTTGGGCTCTATAATGTTCAGAATGCACTCTTAAAACTACAAGGGAAAATCGAAGTACAATCACAACCCAATCAGGGTACAACCTTTACCGTCGTCATACCGAGCAAATAATCCTTTCACTTTCGGCAATCCGATGCGATGGCAGCGAAGAGCATCACAAAGCAAACAGACATTTTAAATAAAAGTTGACTTTCCTAAAATTATAATCCTTTAGGAAAGTAGCTTTTGCCGAAGCAAAAACTCCAACTGATCATTTGAAGTCTCAAGTTGAGAATTAGTCTCCACAATTTTTTGGCGCTCAGCATAGACATCATAAGCGCGTTGAATCGTTTGATCGAGCTCCTCTTCACTCCAAGGCTTATTGAGGTAATGAAAGATTTTTCCTTTATTGACCGCATCAACGACAGCTGCCATGTCCGTATATCCTGTCAAAAGGATACGCATTGGGGCCGCATTGATCTTAATAATCTCTTCCAAAAACTCTACACCGGTCATTTCCGGCATACGTTGATCAGTAATGATAATATGTATCTGGTTGTTTTTGACAATATCGATTGCATCGGCACCACTAATTGCCGTAAACACTTTATACTTTAGTCGAAATGTCGCTTTAAAAGAAAACAGATTGTTTTCTTCGTCGTCAACGTACAATATCGAAATCTTCTTGTCTTCCATAAGCTTATCGTCTGAAATACAAATTTACGTAATAAATTCGCTGAATTAATAACAGATTAAAGAGTTTTATGTTTTCCTAGCAGAAATAATACGGGATAGCTGATAAAAATAATGGATTCGTTATCCGATGATTATAACATTCAACATTAGAAAAACGATTTAAAGTTAATAGCTGCACAGGGAAAATAATCCAACTTGTATTGAAAAAAGCCATCCTACATTTGTAAAACGGCTTTTTTGAAAGTGACCCCGCTGAGGCTCGAACTCAGGACCCACAGATTAAGAGTCTGTTGCTCTACCAACTGAGCTACGAAGTCATTCGATAATCCAAATGTAAGGTTCACCGCAGAAAAAGTCAAGTGGAAAAGAATATTTTTTTGACTTTTATGACATTCAAGCGAGATTTTTGGCAGCTGTCCCATAAGAAAAACAGACTCAAATATGTCATTTAAACAAATTATTCTTTCGCTCCATAATGTCTTATTTCCTTGCCACAGCAATCTTTCCCATAATCATTGGCTTAACTTCCATTTTTATTGGTTTATCCAGTTGTATTTTACTCCCCTTTTTGATTGAAATCACAACCGTTTTATAGCCTAACATCTGTGCACGGAGCTCCTGATCTACCCGAAACAGAGATTGCGGTACCCAAAGTTGAAAATCTCCATTTTCATCCACTTGCGTACGGTAATTTCCCAAGGACACCTCTGTTCCCATCATACTTACATCGCTTCCAGCACAAACTACTTTACCTTTTATGCTTACTTTTGTGCTATCGGGGCTTCCTTTTAATGTTGAATTATCATTTGTTGATGAGCTAACCTGCCCCTGCTGCTTTATCTGATCATTTTCTGTTTTTGTTTGGACAACGACAACTTCTCCAGTCAATTTGTTTTGTGCTTGAGCAGCATGAAAGCTCAAGGATCCAACCAACAAGAGGCCCGCAGCGATCCCCGGCCATCTTCCTTGCCAAATAGGGTTTTTAGAAAAAGAAAAAGGGACATCCAATTCACGCATCAACTGATCTTCATAAAATCGACCACATAGCCCTTTACCGGCTTTTTTTATTTGATCTACAATTTCCTGATCATCCATCTGTGAAAAATCTACAACCATCTTCTCACATTGACCACAAAAACGCCCTTGTTCTTGTGGCGTCATCTTATCCCACTCTGCAGAGCAAGAGTCCTTCACTTGTAATATAATCTTTTCCATGTTGTCTCCTTTTTTTATATTTTGAGAAGGGATGCAGGAAAATCGACTATTGCATAATGAAACAGCAAAAAATCACTAAACACTGATAAACAGGTAATTAATAACACACCTTAAAATTATATGTTGACTTTTTAGGGAAAGGGTGGCCCGAATGAAGTACATCATACGCTGAAGGGCGATATAGCAGAAATCGGAAGATCAGGTTCATAAAAATGCCCCCAGAAAGTGTCTAACTTTTTGGGGGCACTGCAACTTTGGACAGTTTATTTAAAGTAAGTAATGTTAGCGCTAACTTCTTTATTTTATACTGTCAAGAATTTCTTTTATAGCTCTTTCCAACTGCGGATCTTTATTTTCCATCCGATCTTGTACGGTATTTTTTACAAGAATATCTGGGGCAACTCCAGTTTGTTCGAGATCCTGACCATCAAGCGTATAACATCCCCAAGACGGAAGTCGATAGTTTGATCCGTCGACTAAGCCTTTAGCAGAAGTAAAAATAATCCAGCGATAGGTCTCATTACCGATGATTTTGCCCAACTTAAGTGCTTTAAAGCCCGCTGCAGTCATTTCAGCATCACTCAGCGATTGCTCATTAATCAATAAAACAATAGGCTTGGCAGATGGTGCAAAATTACTTTGTGGCGCACGTTTACCACCTCGGTATTGCCACTGTAAGTAAGGGCGTTGTGACAGGAATCTTAAAACCTCATCGTGTACATTTCCGCCTGTATTATAACGCAAATCTAAAATAATCCCTTGTTTGTTATTCTCCTGTTCGGCCATGTCGATCAAGAACCGCTGTAACTCAGTATCCGACATATTTTTCATATGTGAATAGGCTATCTTATTGCTACTCAACTGATCAACTCGACTTCGGTTATCTCTAATCCATTGGTCGTAGAGGAGATCTCTAAACACGGCGCTTGATACCGGACGAATGTTTGTCTGAATTTCCTTGCCATTACGATTCAAGGTCAATTGAATTTCTTCTTGCAGTGAAGGCCAAGTAAAATAACTATCGCGGTCTGCCTGCGTATTCAATTTTGTTCCGTTAATCGCGATGAGGATATCACCCGCATGAATATCAGCTTCTTTCTTTGCCGCGGGGCCATTCGGAACAATATAGCTGATCTTGTAAGGATTGCTGGAATCATAGGTCACACCGATTTCATTCGTTACAAAACCAAACGGCTTACGTTCTTCCTGTCCCATTGAACTGAAACCCAGATGCGACGAATTGAGCTCGCCCAACATATCATTTAAGAGGATGCGCAAATCTGTCCTATCGTTGATACCTGGAAGATACTTTTCATATTTCTTTTTTATCGCAACCCAATCCACTCCATGGAAGTTGCTATCGTAGTAATTTTCCTCTAGATTGGCCCATGTTTCATAAAACATTTGATTGAACTCTTTCTCGAGATCCCGATTGAATTTAAAACTCATTGTAACCGCATCAAGCTTATTCAAGTCAAGATTGTATTTCTGAATCGTTCCTCGGGTCAATACGAAGTATTTTCCCACCGACTCTACAAAATTCTCCATGCCTCCGTCAGCGACTTTTTCGGTTTTGGCCGGTGCAAACAACTCATATACGGTACGATAAGTACTATATTTTCCTTCATGATTGGATGAATAGAACAGATAGGATTTATCCCCCTTTTGTATCACCAAAGGATTAGATTGTGTTCCAAATGCAGGACTCACTTGCTCAATTCGATCACGCAGTCCTTCTAAATCCAATTGAACCAAACCAGCTTTCTTGGGTTCGGCTACCGGTATTGCGGTTGGCTTGCCCTTATCGACATCATTTTTCTTTTTATCCTTAGCGCCAGCTTCCTTCTTAGCTGTACCAGTTTTATTTACTGTTGTATCTTTCTTTTCGGGTGTTACAAATAATTCATCAAACTTTGCACTACGGTAAGGTTGGTCAAAGTTGGTCAATGCCATTCGGAAAATGCTGGAGTTTTGCATACCGGTAGGATAAGAAGGCTTAGTCCTATTACTCGCAAAATAAATATATTTACCATCAGGAGACCAATATGGTGCTGCTTCTGTAACTCCTGTATTTGTCAAATTAGTCGTTTGCTCATTTTTCAGGTTATACACAAAGATATCCTGTTCAAAATTGCGCATAGCTGTGAATAAAAGATAGTTTCCATCAGGGGAGAATGAGGGCGAAGAATTTTGAAATGCCCAGATTTCATCTTTAACCACTGTTTGGCTCTTCAAACTTGTCAAATCCAATATACGTACTTCATCACGACCACTGAGGTACACAGCTTTTGTCCTATCTGCATTGCACGTAATATCACGGTTGTTACGCAGATCTTGTGTCAATTGCTTTACCTCACCTTTACCGTCTGCTGTGCGTGAAAACCAGTTCTGGTAGCCTTGATACGTTTGGCTATAGAGTAATGTTTTACTGTCTTTAAGCCATTTAACCTCCATGACACGTTCTCCCTGACCGGGCATCTGACGAACAAACTTTCCTTCAATATCCGAAACGAACAATTCGCCACGTGATACAAATGCCATTTTCTTTCCGTCCGGAGAAACGTCGAAATTACTGATGTTACCTGAAATGTTAAACTCTTTCAGCTTTCCTAGCACTTGATTGCGGTTAAGTGCGATGTTGGGCTGTACGGTTTTCTTTCCATTGACATCATAAATATAAAGCTGATAGCCCTTTTCAAATGCCACTTTAGTACCGTCTGCCGCGACAAACGGACGTTTGATTGATTCTTGGAAAGAAGTCAATTGAGTTTTCGACTTTCCCGTTAGTTGATAAAGGTTGTACTCACCATTGCTTTCATCGGAGACATAGAATATGTTTCCTTTTTGGTCCACAGTGGGCCAAAAATCCTTACCGATATAATCTGTATACTGTTGAAATGCCTTTGTTTTGGGATTATAAGACTTGATATCTGGATTGAAAGCACCTTTATATCGCTTGCGGTTCGCCGAGCTATAGCCTTCCCAGCTGTCATTGAATAACAATTCTCCCGAAGGAGTTGGCACCACGTTACTGATATAATTAAAGACATGTGGAAATAACCTTGTCGCCGTACCTCCATCCAAAGCAACTTGATAAGCGCTCATTCTATTGTAACGCGATGATGTGAAATAAAGCGATTTGCTATCCCAGCTCCAGCTGTCCACTTCGTCCGAAGCATCATGCGATGTCAGCTGCCTTATATCTCCACCCGCCAAGGGCATTACATAGACATCCATATTACCGTTTTGATTGGCGGAAAAAGCCAACCATTTTCCATCTGGGGAAATTCTTGGATTGATCTCATTTCCTTCCATTCCTGTTAACCGTACCGCAACACCACCTTGACTTCCAACTTTCCAAAGGTCACCTTCGTAGCTGAAAACCATTTCCTTTCCATCGGGACTTAAAGTCGGATGGGATAAAAACGTGGGTTGTTGGGCAATAACACAGGTTGTTCCAGCATAGGCTAGAACTGTACTTAAAATTAGTTTCTTTATCATGTTATCTAGGAGGCTAATAATTGTTTGCCAATACAAAGGTAGAATAGGTATTGAACAAACCACCATGAAATAGCGAAGAATTTTATATTTTTATTCCTTCACGACATCAGCATTTAATTGTTGACTTTCTCCCGTTATTTCACTGCTATTATTTTCTAATGATATGGAAGCCCAAACCTCTTCTATTTTGACTACCACATCGAATATCTTCTTAAATTAAAGTATGCATACAAATTAACTGAAACAAATGTGTCTATTTTCGGTTCCTATACAAGGAATGATTACGTATAATATATGATATTGAATAAATAGGTTTAACCGAATTCAAAAAGCACATCGTATTATTTTCTTACCGGAAGATTGAGGCAGAAGATAATTGTCAAAACTAGCGCATATAATTATCGTCGCGTCGATATGCTATTTAAATATAGGCATATTTCGTATCCTTATTGCAACCTAAACATTCAAATATTTTTTGAATCATTATATTTTTTAATGGGATACTTATCCTTAACTTTGCACCCTCAAATCAGAAACTATGGACGCAACGTTAACTCACTCAGAAGAAGATCTTTATAAGAAACGAAATCGCATAAGAATTGCGGTATCGCTTTTCTTTTTTTGCCAAGGTATCGCGTTTGCATCTTGGGCAAGCCGCATCCCCGTTATCAAAGCTCATCTCAACTTAAGTGAGGGTCAATTGGGGACAATTTTATTAATGCTTCCAGTCGGACAACTTGCAACGATGGCTCTTTCAGGAAAATTGGTTACAAAATATGGAAGTGCTAGCGTTTTGCGTATCGTACCCATCGCTTACACCTTGGTCTTGTGCTCCATCCCCTTTGCGCAGAATGCCTGGCAGTTAGGAGGCATACTATTTCTATTTGGTGTAACCGGTAATATGTGTAATATATCTGTTAATACACAGGGTGTCGCAACGGAGCAGGTTTTCAAAAAATCAATAATGACTTCCTTTCATGGAGCCTGGAGTATCGCTGGTTTCACAGGAGCACTAGTAGGCTTGTTAACGATGAATTTTGGACTGAACACCTTTTACCATTTTTTAATCATATTAGTCATTGTCACAGCGAATACACTAATCAACCAAAAGTATTTGGTTCCTGGCAAATCTCCTCAAAAGGAAAAGCGCAGTTTTTTCTCTAAACCAGAAGGTGGCTTACTTCAGCTCGGCATCATCGGCTTTTTCAGCATGGCAACTGAGGGGGCAATGTTCGACTGGAGTGGGGTGTATTTCAAGGAGATCGTTCAGGCGCCAGAGAAATTTGTTGTCGTTGGCTACGCTTCATTTATGATCATGATGGCTACTGGGCGCTTTGTTGGTGATGCTGTCATTCGGAAATTGGGCCGAAAAAGGACCCTGCAGTACAGTGGCCTACTGATGTTCATCGGGATGATGACATCGGTTATTTTTCCCGAATTTATCATCTGTACCCTAGCTTTTATGTTGGTCGGTATCGGTGTAGCTTGCAATGTCCCCTCCATCTACAGTATTGCCGGACAGAACAAAAATGTGCCCTCTGGAGTGGCTTTGGCCATGGTTTCAAGCATTAGCTACTTGGGCTTTTTAATGGGACCACCTTTAATTGGGTATATTGCTGAAGCCTTTAGCCTACGCTATTCCTATGGTGTTTTTGCCTGTTTCGGACTGTTGATGTTTATAATGGTTGGACGATTATCTTTATTCAAAGACACAAGCCAAACCTAATCGAACGATGGAAGTATCTTCTTACTGAATTTAAAGTTTGACCTGAAGAAATCTCGTGCTAAATGACATGCGTTTATTTTTCAAGACATAAGACATGGCAAGTAAATAAAAACAAGCCGTACCGCTTCCTAAAATTGATCCAAACCAAACATCTTCTACGAAATGCTGCCCCAAATACACCCGAGAGTAAGCTGTTAATGCAGCGAGAATAAATACAGTTATACCAAAAGCTTTATTTTTTGAGAGAATAGCTAACGTAGCCGCCAGCGCAAAGGCCGAAGTTGTATGTCCGGAAGGAAAGGAGTTAAAGTGCGCTACACGCAACCAAGAAACAACATGGAATGTAGGATCTCCATGAAATACGGTTGCCGGTCTATCGGCATCGAAAAGGTTTTTCAGTATACAGCAGATCAGCCCCGAGAAAATATATGTCCCCAGGATAGCTCGGGCAAAATTCCATTGCTGCGTACAGCAGTAGGCAATAAAAACACCTATAACAAAAAGACCGTCTCCAAAATAAGTCTGTATTGTAAAAAGAATATCAGCCCAAAATGAATGTCGAGTATTCACAAAATGGAATGCATCTTCCTTCGGAATAAATATAACAACAGCTGTCATTAAGACTATCCAAATGCTAAAGCAAGCAAAAAAAGCAGGGTTAGCTGCATATACCTTTCTAAATTGGTATAATAAAAATTTTCCCATTCAATTTATATTATCGGATTACAGGCCAAAAGTAAAATTGCTGTAAATAATTATCCGAAAATAATCATTCCATTAAAAATTTACAATTCTATTACCTATTTATTTTGATAAGAAAAGGAAAAGCTTTATTAAATAAACAAAAAAAGCGATGGAAATCCATCGCCTTTCTCAGTAGCCCCGAGCAGAATCGAACTGCTATCAAATGTTTAGGAAACATCTATTCTATCCGTTGAACTACGGGGCCCTTTCAGAAGCCAAACTTAGGCTTATTTTATATATAAGTCAATAGCTAGTCTAAAATCCTGTTATATTTTTTTAAAAAAGAGAGGTAGCCACTATATAGACTCATTATACCAAAGCGATTAACATTGACCATAGCCAAAATATATATCAAAATCGTTTCACGTACGATGGAATAGTCACGATCAACCGCAAATTTAGAACCTGTAAAATAGACTGGATTTAGAAAAGAAGAAATGGTGGAGGGAGAAGGATTCGAACCTTCGAAGCCGAAGCAACGGATTTACAGTCCGTCCCATTTGACCGCTCTGGAACCCCTCCAGCATTGTGCTGTTCTAGAATTGAACGTCGCAAAAGTAGCTTTTGATTTGCAAAACTGCAATAATTTTTGGGTATAAATCTGTAACTAGCGCAGTATGAATTCATTTATTTTCAAGCAACATATAAATGGTCTGTTAATCATCAGATCAACCTATAATTATTATAATAAAAACTTATTGTTATAATCTAGTCATAATAGATTTTGACGATAGTGTATTGGTAAAATCAATTCGCTTTTTGGATCGAGTTGCTGTATCTTTGTGTCAACAAAAAAAAGAAAGATATATTATGAGTTTCACAGGTAAAAGTTTTCCAAGCATTACAGTAGATGCAATTGATTATTTAGGCGACAATTTACAGATCAACATTTTTGAAAAAGCAGTTAAAGAAGGTAAAAAAGTGCTTTTATTTTGGTATCCAAAAGATTTCACTTTCGTATGTCCTACTGAATTACACGCTTTTCAAGAAGCAGCTGCTGAGTTTGAAAAACGCAATACAGTCTTAATCGGCGCTTCTTGCGATACAAATGAAGTACACTTTGCTTGGTTAAACACAGCAAAAGATAACGGTGGAATTGAAGGTGTTGAATATCCTCTTTTGGCAGACACCAACCGCAACTTATCAAGTATATTGGGAATCTTAGATGTTCAAGAAGTTGAACACCCTGAATACGGAACATTGGCACAAGGTTCTGCGGTTACTTATAGAGCAACATATTTGATCGACGAAACTGGCCGTGTATTCCATGAATCAGTAAACGACATGCCTTTGGGCCGTAACGTTAAAGAATACTTACGTTTGATCGATGCTTACGCTCACGTACAGAAATTTGGCGAAGTGTGTCCTGCAAACTGGGAAGAAGGTAAAGATGCAATGAACGCAGATAGAAAAGGTGTAGCTGAGTATTTAGCTAAACACTAACAATACAAGACCACAGTGTCTTTTCGACAGGAGCTTTTCCCGGCTCCTGTTGATTTCTCCAACAATCACCTTAAAAATAAAATCATGTTACAAGAATTAGAAAACGATAATTTACAAGAAATTGTAAACAATAACGATATTGTAATGGTTCAGTACTCCGCAACTTGGTGTGGTAACTGTAAAATCATGAAACCGAAATTCAAAAAATTGGCTGGCGAAAATGATAGCGTACCTTTTGTTATTGCTGATGCAGAAAAATTTCCTGAATCCCGCAAACTAGCAAATGTCAATAATCTACCCACTTTCGCTGCTTTTAAAAACGGTAAATTAGTCAATCAGGTACAAACAAATAAGTTAGACGCATTAGTAGAATTATTCAATGAAACTACCAGTAATTAAGCATTTGACAGAGTTCATCGAGCAGAATGATGTAGATTATGTCTTGGAAACAATCGAGACACTGGAAGCTTTAACCGAAGCTCCTTTGAAAGATGAAGAACTTGACGTTCTTGGTGAATTGATTTCAAACCTATACGGAGCTGTAGAGGTAGATAAATTAATTAAAGAAGGTAACTCCAAAAAAGACGCGTTAAATATGTTTATGAAGCGTGTTCTAGGCGCCATTGATAAATAGTGTTTGGTCCCAAAAACATTCGTGTGAAACTTTCTTTAAAGGTTGCTCCTGTCGTTTTTGAGCATTTGAAACATAGAAACTAAAATCGATTGAAATTTGTCAAACAAATATACAATTGGCTTTAGACCAATACAGATTTTTTTGAAGGTAGCGGAAAACCTATCTTACCTTAAATATCGCTGTATTGCAGCATCTTAAACGCATGACGCCGCTATATTATATGTTTTCCAAAAGCTAAAATGTTGACAAAATTTAGCAATGTGGAAAACTAATTAAGGTAATCTGACAGAACTAAATATTTTCTACATATATTTACTTATGTTAAAGGTTGCCACTTGGAGCGAAGCGACAAAATAACTATTCTCTAAAAATTCGTTTCAGGAAAAAATATTTTAATTGTTAAACGGAAATTCCAGCTTGATTGGGATTTCCGTTTTTTATTTATGCCTATATTTTACCATTTAGTGATCTATCCCTCTACCTCGTCACTCAAACTAGCTTCCTTTTATGGCCCTAAGTTTAATTCGCCTAATATCCATAAGTCAAAGCAATATACCAACGTCACAAGTGGGCTAATTAAAGACTGTCAATTAAAAAGACACGCAATAAAATTACAATCTCCAACAATCCGTTGTTCATCAAAATTTTTATCTTTAAACATGCGAAGACCTTTTCTCTCTGTTATCATTATTTTGGCTGGCATCTTGTCAACTTCAATCGTTAAAGCACAGAATCCACAGTGGAACGCTGCTGAAATTAAACTTCATCTAGAAAAACTGAACGTGCTGGGGTCGGTACTCTATTTTGCAGCACATCCCGATGATGAAAATACCCGGCTAATAGCTTGGCTAGCGCAGGAAAAAAAATATAAAACAGGCTATTTATCCCTAACTCGAGGTGATGGGGGACAAAACCTTATCGGAACAGAACAAGGTATTGAACTTGGATTGATTCGAACGCAGGAATTACTGGCAGCTCGAAAAATCGATAAAGGTGAGCAATTTTTTTCATCAGCATACGATTTTGGATTCTCGAAGACTCCAGAGGAAACTTTCGAATTCTGGGATAAACAGCGTGTTCTCCGCGAAGCCGTATGGATTATCCGCAAATTTAGGCCCGATGTCATCATCACGCGTTTTCCTCCCGATTCAAGGGGTGGCCATGGTCATCATCAAGCCTCGGCCATTCTAGCACATGAAGCCTTTAAAGCTGCTGCTGATCCGAATATATTCCCAGAGCAACTTCAATTTGTAAGCCCCTGGAAAGCTAAACGCTTGCTTTGGAATACAGCTAACTTCGGAGGTCAAAACAATACACGTGAAGATCAGTTAAAAATAGATATCGGGGATTACAATTCTCTTCTAGGAGCCTCTTATGGAGAAATTGCCGCACAAAGCCGTTCATCACACAAAAGCCAAGGCTTTGGTTCGGCAAGCCAACGTGGCTCATCAATCGAATACTTTGAGTATGTAGACGGTGCACCTGCAAAAAATACACTCTTGGATGGAGTTGACACCTCATGGAAAAGAATTCAAAACGGCAGTAAAGTTGAGTCCTTAATTGACCACATCAATCAAACATATCAAATTGATAAACCCGAATTGATCATTGCTGAATTGATCCAACTGTACAAAGCACTGGATCAAATTGATGATGAATACTGGAAAACTGAAAAGAAAAAAGAGGTTGAAAAACTAATTCTTGCCTGTGGTGGAATTTGGTTCGAAAGTATCGCTAAAAATCCATCCTATGCCTTGGAAGATCAGATCAAAGTAGAACATTCCATTATTGTTCGGCGTCCAAATGTAACCGTTGAGCTGACCCAAATAAATGGAAATAGCATTCATGAAACACTACAAATAAACAAGCTTCACAGAGACTCTGTTCTTGTACATGCAGACAGGACGACACAACCCTACTGGTTGATCGAACCACATGGGAAAGGTAAATTTAATGTCAGCGATTTCAACCTAACCGGCTACCCCGAAAACCCGTACGCTCCAGAGGTATCATTTCAGCTCCGTATTAATGGTGAAAATATCACACTCAGTCAACCCATCAAATATAAATATACCGATCCTGTACGAGGTGAAATCTACGATCCCATTGTGATCGTCCCACAGTTGACGGCTAAAAGTTCCAGCCCTTTGGCACTTACACAAAATGCCCACACTGTCAAAGTGAATCTGACTTTTCAGAAAAACGGACAAGCAAACACAACCACATTTAACGTCAGACCGCATGTACCTAAAGGCTGGGAAGTTTCACCGGCATCTTTTGACCTATCTTTTGACAAAGGCGAGCGTACAATTTCCAGAGAGATCAGCATAAAACCATCAGATGCTTCTAAATCTTCCATTGATACCCTTGGGTTCCTCTTGGCAGACAAAGAACGTTTAAAGGAGATAAAATCCATCGACTACAATCATATACCTAATATTGTTTATTTTCCAGATGTCGCTATAAAAATGAGCAATATCAACCTGGTCAACGACGTAAAGAGCGTGGCATACATCCATGGGGCAGGGGATCTAATTCCTGAATCATTGACGGCCATTGGTATAAAAGTCGATGTGTTAAGTAACGAACAAGCTTTAAAAACAGATCTTTCTAGCTATGACGCGGTAATTCTTGGTGTCCGAATATTCAACGTTAACAAACAAATTGTTCCGCTCCAAAACAAACTACTCGCGTATGTCAACATGGGCGGAACAGTTTTAGCGCAATACAATGTAAACAATGGACTGATCTCAAAAAACTTTGGTCCTTTTCCTTTTAGCGTCGGAAGAAGCCGGGTAACAGATGAACTTGCGACAGTACACTTCGATAAAAATGATCCGATTTTCAATTACCCGAACAAGATCAGCGAAGCTGACTTCGAACACTGGGTACAGGAGCGGGGGTTATATTTTGCAGAAGATATTGATAAAAAGTACCGCACTCCGATCAGCATGCAAGATCCCGGTGAACCCTTGCACAACGGCTCACTACTCATTGCTCAATATGGAAAAGGTAAATTTGTTTATACATCTTTATCTTTTTTCAGACAATTGCCTGCAGGAATTCCCGGAGCTTATAGATTATTCGTAAATTTGTTATCAAAATCAAAATAATATAATAATGGAAAATCAGATTGACAACAGCTGCACAACAATTGATGCTGGCAAAGCAAAAGGAATCATTCTTTTAGTTGCTGTAGTATTTGGTGCATTAATTGGATTCACTGCAAACGAGACATTTCTAAGCATCTTCGGTGGTGCTATTGTCGGATTGATTATCGCTGCTATTTTTAATAGTGTTATCTATCCACAGAAGCCTTCAGATAGATAAAAAATATGAATAGCTGGAAGCGTTTCTACTGGTTAGTCGTTATCTGGCTATTTTTATTCATCCTTTTTCTGTACATTTTCACGAACCACTATTCATGAGTACAGCAGATTGGATTGTTTTATTTCTGACACTCTTATTTATTGTCATATATGGCATTTATAAGAGTAGGGGTATAAAAAATATTGATGGATATCTTCTAGGTAATCGTTCTTTACCCTGGTATCATGTCGGATTATCAGTAATGGCGACGCAAGCGAGCGCCATTACTTTCTTATCTGCCCCCGGACTAGCCTATTCTTCTGGAATGAGTTTTGTCCAATTCTACTTTGGTCTTCCGTTGGCCATGATTGTGCTCTGCATTACATTTGTCCCTATTTTTCATAAGCTAAAAGTATTTACAGCCTACGAATTTCTAGAAAAACGTTTTGACGTCAAAACCAGAGGACTCACTGCTATTCTTTTTTTGATACAGCGGGGGATATCAACAGGTATTACCATCTTTGCACCCGCTTTAATTATATCGACCATTCTTCATATTGATCTTACCTGGACCACATTGGCCATAGGGATTTTTGTTGTTATCTATACGACCTATGGAGGAACCAAAGCCGTATCTCATACGCAGTTGCTTCAAATGAGCATTATCTTTGGATCATTACTCGTAGCAGGCATATTAGTTATCCATCTCCTGCCAGAGTCAATTGGATTATCAAAAGCACTTCATATTGCAGGAAAATCAGGAAAAACCAACGCGTTGGATTTTACTTTTGACCTCAATAATAACTATACGCTTTGGACAGGACTAATCGGAGGTTTTTTCCTACAGCTTTCCTACTTCGGGACCGACCAAAGTCAAGTAGGCCGTTATTTGACAGGGGCTTCGATCAAGGAAAGTCGCATAGGGTTGATTATGAATGGTCTACTGAAAATCCCCATGCAATTTGCGATCCTGTTGATTGGAGTTCTGGTATTTACCTATTATCAATTCCATCAGCCACCCATTTTTTTCAATCAAGTCGAGATCAAGAAGCTTAAAGAAAGCAAATATGCTCCTGATTACCAGATTCTCGAACAAAAGCATAGCGAGCTGTTTAAAACACGTGAATCTGTTGTTCAGCAGCTTAATACAGCATTGGATCACGATGAAAAAAGAATTGCTGATCATCGATCCTCACTCGGTCAACTTAATGCAAAAATGCAAGCGGTAAAAGAAGGGACTTTGGACTTAATCAAAAAAAACAACCCAACAGCGGAAACGAATGACAATAATTATGTCTTTCTTTCTTTTGTGACGAGCGTCTTCCCAAAGGGCCTAATTGGGCTACTCATAGCGGTCATTTTTCTCGCATCCATGGGGTCTACAGCAAGTGCTATCAACTCATTGGCTTCAACAACGACCATTGATATCTACAAAAGATTTATTAATCCTACCTCATCTGAAAAACAAGAACTTTTGTGGTCGCGTTTATTTACGTTGATCTGGGGTACATTTACTGTTATTGTTGCTTTGTATGCGAACAGATTGGGTAATCTCCTCGAAGCGGTCAATATCCTGGGCTCACTATTCTATGGTACTATCCTAGGGATCTTTATCGTCGCCTTCTACATGAAGAAAATTCAAGGCAAAGCTGTTTTTCTTGCAGCCATTCTTTCCGAAATTATCGTGATAGCGGTATGGACGATAAATAAAATTCCTTTTCTCTGGCTAAATCTTATTGGCTGCCTAGCTGTCATGTTAATCGCCTATATCGTACAACTGGGGACGAAAGTACCTCGTCCCATGGAGGACAATAGTGATCTTAAATAAAACCTTCATGACTTCACAGACACCAACAGCAATGAAAGCGAGCTGAAGGTTCTTTTTGGCCAATAAGATCATACTTTCAGAAAAAATAAAAAAGCCTGATTGCTCAGGCTCAGTATTTTTTATAGATATTGTACAATACACTCTTATCGTATATGGTCAATTCGGGGGTTGTATCTCGAACGACAAACTTTCGTTTAAAGGCAACGATAGCGGCTTTTAGATTGGATGTATCATAACCAATAATTTTAAGCGCATCTATCGCATTAAAGCTATCAGGAGGGGCCACAAGCTGTCCTTCATCATACCATATTCCAAAACCCCGTTCTGCAAGCTTTTTCCACGGGAAAAAAACGCTTGGATCATTCTTGCGTGATGGAGCGATATCAGCATGGCCAATAAAATTATTTGCTGGAATTAAATAACGCGATTTCAAGGTATCAAGCACAGTCATCAATGAATTAATTTGTGCCTCAGGAAAAGGCTCCCTACCATTATTATCCAATTCTATACCTATAGAACAGGAGTTCATGTCGACAATAGAACCCCATTTTGCCATCCCCGCATGCCAAGACCGAACATAATCGTTCAACATTTGTATAATCTCCCCATTCCGGCCAATGACATAATGTGAACTCACTTTAGTTCTTGGAATCTGAAAGGTTTTGATCGTCTGCCCAATACTATCTTGTGCTGTATGATGAATAATGACATAGTTAGGTTTACGAACATCATAATGTATGGCTTCCTCTTGGCGCCAATAAGGATGGTTTCCAGATTTCTGTAAAAAAACAACCTTTCTTTCCTCAGGTGTCAATAAATTGGTATCTGGCTTAGCTTCGACTTTCTCTTCCACAACCAATGCAGAAGCAAATGACGCAACTAGCGGTTTTGCAACCACCGGCTGTATCTTCGACTTGCAGCTTGCCAAAGACAGCAATGAACAAAGCAATATCCCTATTGACACAGACCTAAACATTATTTTGGTAAACTATAGACTATACCCAATGCCAGCGACTGGCTCAACTGTACTCTTGAAATAACATCTGGATCATAGATCATAATACCATTTAAGTTCACATTGATGACTCTCGTGACTTTTGCCGTTACAGTTACATCCAGACGGTGTGTAGGATTGGAAAGTTTCTCGTAATCAGCAAAAAGGTTATAACGAGCCTTTACATTCAGTTTATCTGTGAAGTTTTTGTCTAGGTTACCCGTTAGCTGGAATGCCAGTGCATTGGCAAAAGTGCGGTCTTCCTTTACACCAAATCGTTCACCAGTACCCGCACTTGGATTGTTAGGATCTCTATAATAGCCATATTTCTCAAAGAAACCTTCTCCAGAACGAGGCTTAACACGCTCATCCAAGATAAAAGTCTGGCGTGCAGTACCTGTACCGAAACGTAGGGAAAATTCGTTACTAGGCTTATACTCAAGACCGAAAGATTCTGTCAGATAAGCTGGTGCCATAAACGCATTCTCAATATAGTCTATTGTATCTCTGCCGTTAACCGTTTTATACTTATAACCCGCATCAAATTGCGACTCAAATGTCACCGACGTAAACAATGCCCAATTGGCAGACAATTTATAAGAAAGCTTATTATCCCAAAATATACGGTCATTATTCTTCTTCGCAATATTATTGGTATTCTTTATCTTTCCATAACGTAAATCAACTTCGGTCACAAAATTGAAATTGTCCTTCGTATAATCCGATTTATGATTCGCATTCAATCCTACAGCAATAGAACCAACACCGCCACCTTTCCAATTATCATTAAATGACGCCTGATTTAAATTGATCCCAAATTTTGTCCAATGTTTCCAATAGTCTACCTCTAAGTTTAGTTTTGGAACTATAGGACGAATCGTTTTAATATTTAATGGTTGCTCTTTCTGTACAGAAATTGCGGTATCTGGCTTAGCGCGAAGATCTTTCAGATCCTGTGCTTTTAAGCTGGTAATAGAAAGGCAAAGCAGAGCCATGCCGACAAAATTGAATAACTTCATTCTGAAAACGTCTATTTTTTGTTTACGGTACTAATTTATAATTAATTGTTGGAAAAGGCTCAATAAAATATTGCGAAGGGTTCAATTGATACTGTGAATAACAATCCTTGATATAATTCGCCAGTTCATAATCACTCGCTGAGAGAACAAAGAAATAGGAGGGTCTAAATATCCTTCTAAATCGTTCTGCTTCATCGCTATTTAGTCCAGTAATCTTGCTGATAAGCTCTTTCGAAAATTTATAATCGATCACATTTTCCTTATAGTCATTTTCAATGGTTTTAGTTAGTCGACGTGCTCTTTTGGCCTCCTTGCTAAATAAACTATAGATTGAATTGATGCTTAATCCAGCACCATTTTGACCAACAGAAAATACGTCACCATAACCCGCAAGACGATACGCTTTCTCGTAATCCTCCTTTGCTTTTTTCAGAATTTCTTCTGGCGTCTTGCGTGCAAAAACCTGAACTTCATCAATATAAAACGATTCACGTACCAAATGAAATAGCAACAATCCACGCTTATCCACCTGAAGAGTATCTGAAAAATAGCCTTTACATAGCGCAACAATATGATCTCCTAGCTGTGCATTAAAGACAAATTCTCCTTTAATAGTATTATAATTGACCTCCCCGGTACGCAAGTTCGCCAGCTTCACATTTCCAATACGTTGTTTGGTATTTTTATCAAAAACAATACCCTCGACTTTTTTATCTTGGCAAAAAAGTGAAGAAGTAAAGCCAACAAGGGCAATAAGTAGAAAAATATATCGCTGTAGTATCACTTTCGTAAAACTACTATATCGCTGTACAAAAGCGAAATATTTAACATCTTTTAAAGCGTAACTATTTAGATATAACCAATAGCTGACCTAAAGATAGGGCATCATCGGTAAGACCGTTTAGGGATTTGATCTGATCAACGGATACATTGTACAGCTTACTGAGCGAATATAACGTATCCTGAGCTTTAACCTCATGAATACGCATAGCTACCGGGCTCTTGATTTCTTCTGTCTTTACGACGGTAGGAGGGGTTTCTTGTACATTCTGTACGATCTCGACCTGAACAGTCTCTTCACGTACAACCTTTTCACGTGGCGATTCACCGCGATCGTATTGATCAAGATGATATCTTTCGATCATTTCGATCAGCAATTCAGGATAACGCGGATTGGTGGCGTATCCAGCCGCTTTCAAGCCTTTGGCCCAGCCTTTATAGTCGTTCTTATCCAACTTAAAGAGTGCCGCATATCGCGGTCGTAACAGAAACTCTGAGTGATCCCGAAAAGATTGTTCGGGATTTTCATAAACCCGAAAACAGTCATTGATATTATCATCGGGACGAGTCACGGATTTTCCTTTCCAAACTCCGCCACATTTAATACCGAAATGATTATTAGCCTCACGCGCAAGATAACTGTTACCATTACCGGATTCCAGTAAAGCCTGAGCAAGTTTAATGCTCGCAGGAATACCATATTTATTCATTTCTGCAACGGCCACATCTTTGTAATGAGCAATATAGTCGTTGCCAGCCATGGTAGGTCGCCCCACAGAAGAGGATGAAGAAGTTTTTGAATTGGAGCCAGATTTAGTGGAGGAAATTGTGCCTCTCCGGCTTGAACATGATGTAATCAACATCATGAATACAAACATGCCATAAAAAAACTTCTTCATGCAATACTATCGCGCTTATTTTTTTGTTGACGAGAATCTATTTTGCTTAGCATCATTATCAAACATATCCAAATGATATTGTCTAATAGTAGCGAGTACTTTTGCTGTCCAACCTTTACTCGTAGAGTAGCCCGAACGAGCAATCGCTTTTACCCAAGCTTCGTATTTTTCACCGGGATGTTTTTCAAAAAGACTCTGAGTAGTCTTTTTTCTTTTTACTATTCCTACAAAATCATCATACGAGTCCATTACAGACCGATAACCTTTGTAAGCTGACCGAATAACGGTACTGTTGTTTTTTCCTTTGACACCAAAATGGTTATTCAAATTTTTTGCTACCCTGCTACCACCATTTCCGCTTTCATGCATAGCGATGGCTAAGATAACCGATGCTGGAACACCATGTTCCTCCATCATTTCTTTTGCTATTGGACTGTACTTATCGACATATGCCGCATTACTTTGAGCTGAAACTTTTGTTAATCCAAAAGTTCCCAAAGCTAGTAACAGTACAAAGCTTTTTAATTGTTTTAAATTCATGAAGAATGTTTTAGTTCACAAATTACTTCTTGCGCAAGGCAAAAAGTCCGTCTCGAATCGGTAATATTACCTTTTCTACGCGCTTGTCCTGAGCTAAACGTGCATTCAAATCAATGATCTGCTTTGTTTGGTTGTCTGGTTTTGAATCTAACACCTTACCTTTCCATAAGACATTGTCAATCAAAATAAGTCCCCCAGACGGAACTTGATTTATTATCGTTTCGAAATAATATAAATTTCTCTTTTTGTCCGCGTCGATAAATACCAAATCAAATGTTTCATCTAATGTAGGTAGTATTACCGCTGCATCTCCAATATGATATTTGATTTTATCAGCAAATGCCGATTCATCAAAATAACCTTGGACGCGTTCTTGTTGCTCTGCATTGATATCGATAGTATGCAATATCCCATCTTCCTGCAGCCCTTCTGCGAGACACAACGTTGCGTATCCCGTAAACGTTCCTATTTCCAAAATACGTTTCGGAGCAACCACTTTACTCAATAAAGAAAGAACTCTTCCCTGGTAGTGCCCAGATAACATATGGGGCATTGTTTCCTTCAAATATGTCTCCCGATTTACCCTTTTCAGTAACGAATTTTCCTCGTCTGTAGTATGTTCCAAATAGGACTCTAAATCGTCGGCAACAATTTCCATAACCACAAAGGTACCAAAAAACATTTTTATGATAAAAACTTTTTTTTACAAAAAACTGAATATCAATTAAATACAATTATCCTTTTGTAAAGAGCATTTTTCGGAAATCGCCTCAGAAGCATAAAAAAGCCATATTGCCATTTTTTGATTTTCTATTTTGTTTCCAAATTTCATCAAAAAAATAACCCACTAAAAGGTGATATTTTAGCGGGCTATTTTTTATTATTAAACAACAAATATATTAAGCAAGATCAGCAGTGATCAAGCGTAAAAATTCGGATCTTGTGACATCATTTTGAAATGCTCCAGTAAATGCAGAGGTGGTGGTTACAGAATTCTGTTTCTGAACACCACGCATGGCCATACACATGTGCTTACATTCCATGACCACAGCTACGCCACGAGCGCCCAAAGTTTCTTGAATACAATCTCTGATCTCATTGGTAAGACGTTCCTGAACCTGCAGACGACGCGCAAAAATATCAACGACACGTGGTATTTTACTTAAACCTACAATATGACCATTGGGAATATATGCGATATGCGCTTTACCAAAGAAAGGCAACATATGATGCTCGCAAAGAGAATATACTTCAATATCCTTGACGACGACCATTTGACTGTAGTCCTCCTCAAACATTGCTCCCCGTAACACTTCCGCAGCATCGATATCATAGCCATGTGTCAAAAATTGGAATGCCTTTGCGACACGTTCTGGTGTTTTCACCAAACCTTCACGTTTTGGATCTTCCCCCAGACATTCCAATATATCTGTATAATGAGCAGCGATGCGATCTACCTTTTCAGTATTGTATTTGTCGATCTTAATATATCCATCCAACTCTTCGTTGTCAAATGAGTGTTGACTCATAGTTTCTACTATTTAAATGTATTAAAGATTAATCGCCAAAATATTCGACGTAATTATTTTCTGTTTCATGCAAACGGACACTATGCAAGATCACACCCTGTTCATCAAACAGCGGTTTTAAGATCTTAAATATTTCGATTGCGATATTCTCCGTAGAAGCCATGACTCCCTTCATAAAATCAACATCTAAATTGAAATTACGGTGATCGACTTTGTCAATGATACTACGATTGATTATTTCTTTCATGATCTTTAAATCGATCAAAAAACCAGTCTCCGGATTGACTTTTCCTTTAACTGTTACATAAAGATCATAATTATGTCCATGCCAATTTGGATTGGAGCAAAGACCAAATACCTGTTCATTCTGCTCTTTACTCCAGTCTTCACGATAGAGCTTGTGCGCAGCACAGAAACGTTCGCGACGAGTTATAAATACCATAATGATACAAAGATAAGGCATTAAGAGCAATTAAAACATCTCAATTTAAGGAATGAAGTCAGAATATAGTAATATAATGGAGTGCCTTCCGCCTTTTGTCATCACACAGGGATAAAAAGCTCCTTATTCTTAGCTGTAACATGATTTCGGGAATTAATTTGCTAAGACTTCGCAGTGAGTTTTTGTATGCACCCTGTTGACAAAAGTGTTGCCGGATAATGCGGATACTTTAACATGATATTCTTTGTGTTTTAATTAGGTTTTACTTAGGTTTTAGTTAGGTTTTGTTTAGGTTTAGTATAGGTTGGACCTAAATTAAACCTAACTAAATTCTAAACTAAAGGTATATAAAAGCTAAACTAATATATAAGAAGGTCATAGCTGTTTCTGATTTCAATAGGCTAAAAATGGCACCGTTCGGACTCGATGATCAAAAATGATTTCGTAGCAACTAATCAGTTAACCTTATTATTATAATCAAGCTCAAATTTGTAAGCAGGACGAATTCCTAGCTCGCTATTTTTATGCTAAAAAAAGGTATGCCTGCAATATAATTTGTAATTTTCCATCAAAAACGAATTTATCATGCAAATATTAGTGATTGCGGCTACTTCATTTGAATTGCAGCCTTTTCTGGAAGTGGTGCCAAATTACAGTCAATGCGATACCCTAATCACTGGTGTGGGCATGGTGGCCACAGCCTTTGAGCTAGGAAGAGTGCTACATGAAAAAAAATATGATCTCCTCATTAATATCGGGATAGGGGGATGTTTGGACCGACATATTAAAATAGGCTCAGTTGTTCAAGTCGTTTCGGAATCATTTGTTGAACTGGGCGCGGAAGACGGTCATAATTTTATTCCAATAGATCAATTGGGCTATGGAAAGTCTAAATTTACTTCGTGTTTCCTGAATGACAAGGAACTTAGGCTTCCTTTTTTAAAGCAGGGGGAAGGAATTACCGTAAACAAAGTCCATGGTAGTACAGAAAGTATTGAAAAAGTTCAAAAACTGCATCCTGATAGCCTTATTGAAAGTATGGAGGGAGCCGCTGTTTTCTATGCTGCCGACAAAATGACTGTTCCCGTAATCGAGATTCGTGGAATTTCGAATTACGTGGAGAAAAGGAACCGGGCCACGTGGAACATTCCATTGGCGATAATGAATAGTAATAAGGCACTTATAAAGACATTGGACTATCTGAACAACTTCTATTCAAAAATTTAATACAAAAGTCATTTACTTATTAAAAAATGACATAAAACTATAGAATTAGCAGGTTCAAATCTTCAAAATATCAATTTTAAATAGTAGATTTGTAATCTAAAAATTGACACTATTTTACAACTGATGAGAGAAATACAATTCAGAGAAGCACTTCGTGAAGCAATGAACGAAGAAATGCGTAAAGACGACAAAATATTTTTATTAGGAGAAGAAGTTGCTGAGTATAACGGAGCTTACAAAGTAAGTCAGGGTATGCTTGATGAATTCGGTGCAAAGCGTATCATTGATACACCTATTGCGGAACTTGGTTTTGCTGGTATTGCTGTTGGTGCTGCAATGAATGGTTTGAAGCCAATTGTTGAATTCATGACATTCAACTTCTCACTTGTTGCAATTGACCAAGTAATCAATGCGGCAGCTAAAATTCACTCGATGAGTGGTGGACAGTTCTCTATTCCGATGGTCTTCCGTGGTCCTACAGGAAATGCGGGTCAGCTTGCAGCACAACACTCTCAAAACTTTGAGAACTGGTTTGCAAATACACCAGGTTTAAAAGTTGTGGTTCCTTCGAACCCATATGAAGCTAAAGGTTTATTGAAATCAGCTATTATCGATCCAGATCCTGTTATCTTCATGGAATCTGAGGTCATGTATGGTGATAAAGGACAAGTTCCTGAAGAAGAATATTACTTAGAAATCGGAAAAGCTAATATTATCCAAGAAGGTACAGATGTAACTGTTGTGTCTTTTGGTAAAATGCTTCCTCGCGTTGTCATTCCTGCAGTTGAAGAATTGAAAAAAGAAGGTATCAGCGTTGAATTGATTGACTTGCGTTCGGTACGTCCTATCGATTACCCTACAATCATCGCGTCTGTTAAGAAAACAAACCGTTTGGTAATCGTGGAAGAAGCATGGCCACTAGCGTCTATTTCTACCGACTTAGCATTCAATGTACAACGTAATGCATTTGATTACTTAGATGCCCCAGTTATCCGCGTAAATTGTGCAGATGTACCTCTTCCTTATGCTCCAACATTGATCGAAGCTGCTTTACCTAGCGTTGAGAAAGTTGTTAAAGCTGTGAAAGAAGTATCTTATATCAAGAAGTAATACGAATTACATCCTTAAAAAAATTAAAATCCCTTTTACTGTGTGAAAGGGATTTTTTTTATATTTAAACTGGCCAATTGTTGCTTACTAAAAAAATTAAAATTCCATATATGAAAAAATTAAGAATTGCCTCTTTAATGGCTGTATTTGCATTTCTCGTGATATCTGCTTCCGCACAAAAGAAATACACATTACGCGTAAATCCCGATTCAGGGAAAAAAATATCACAAAATCTTGTGATGACCATGGATATTGACGCTGCTGGCCAAAAAATGGTGACAGACCTTAATATGGGCTTTGATATCACCAATACGACGAAAAAAGACAACATATTTGCGTTCGATCTTAAATATACCGGAATCAACATGAAAATGAATATGGCAGGAATGGATATGACTTACGACTCTAAAAACCCCGAGGCCAATGAATTTTCTAAACAGATGCATGCGACCTTAGGCAAGTTGCTCGAAAATAGCATTAGCTTTAATGTTGATCAACTTGGCAAATCTTCCGATATCAAGTTGCCTGAGGGCATTAACATGCCATTTGATAAAAGTATGTTCGAAAATATAACTACAGTATTGCCTGAACAGCCGATTAAAATAGGTGATTCTTGGACATCCAAAACTGAATCAGATGATTCAGGCATTTCAGTAGAAAACAAAATGACTTTAATAGAAGCAAATGAGCTAGGCTATAAAGTAAATGTTGAAGGAAAAATGTTCGGTCCGGATGCAAATCAGGTAGGCAACGTACAGGGCTTCTATGTCTTGGATAAAAAGACCTGTCTTACCACGAGTACAGAAATGACAAGTGCCGTGGATATGCCTGAAGCAAAAATAAAGACCACCTTAAAAACCCAATAAACGACGAAAAATAAAATAGGGGCCAAAAGGCCCCTATTTTATTTTTTTATATATCAAATTTATGCGTTGATCTCTTCTTTGTACAGATCAGCAGATAACAAAGCGTCAACATCAGCAGCGTTGTTCAATTTAATACGAACAATCCAGCCTTCACCATAAGGATCAGAATTGACCAATTCAGGAGATGCATCAATAGCTTCATTCACCGATAAAATCGTAGCTGCTACAGGTAAAAACAAATCAGAAACTGTTTTTACGGCTTCAATTGTACCGAAAACTTCATTAGCGGCTACTTCTTCACCTACAGTGTTTATGTCAACAAAAACGATGTCACCCAATTCACGTTGAGCGAAATCGGTAATCCCTACAACTGCTTCATCACCTTCAACACGAATCCATTCGTGATCTTTGGTGTATTTCAATTCTGCTGGAAAATTCATTGTATTTAATTTTTTGATTTTTAATGCCGTGAAGTTACAAAATATCTTCAATTGTCAAAAATGATATTCATCATAACATTTTTGTGTTTATTTTTAAGCTATGAATCCTCAAATCGAAAGACTTTACCAAATTTCACAAAAGAAAGAACGTCGTATTATTGGCCTGATGTCCGGAACATCCCTGGATGGTCTTGATATCGCCGTGTGCCGCATAGAAAATGCAGGTAAAACAACGAAAATACAGCTCGAGAATTTTACTACAATGGTTTATGAGGATGATTTTAGAGAGCGGGTGCGTGAAGTTTTTGCAAAACGAAATATCGACCAGCAATTATTTTCGGGACTCCATGCTTATATTGGAGTCACGCATGCCAAATTAATCAACACAGCATTGCAACAATGGAATCTATCAAGCAGTGAGATTGATTGTATAGCCAGCCATGGGCAAACCGTATACCATGCTCCTCAATCGTTGACCAAAGACCGCAACTGGCCCAACAGCACTTTACAGATTGGAGATGGAGATCATATCGCGGTAGATACAGGTATCATAACCCTATCTGACTTTAGGCAAAAACATATTGCTGCAGGAGGAGAAGGGGCACCTTTGGCAGCCTATGGCGACTACCTTCTTTTCTCGCATGCAACAGAAAATCGATTCTTATTGAATATTGGCGGTATTTCTAATTTCACATTTATCCCAAGCCATCAAACAAAGTCGAAAGCTTATGCGACAGATCTCGGTCCAGGCAATACAATGATGAACCAATACATGAAGGTAAATTTTGATCAGGAAATGGATAAAGATGCCTATATGGCTAAAAAGGGCCAAGTAAATGATGCGCTATTGAATCAATTATTAACGGAGGAGTTTCTAACGCTGCCCTTTCCAAAAACCACTGGGCCGGAACTATTTAATCTCGCTTATCTCGCAAGGGCACAGGATTGTTCGAAAACAAGCCATATTCCACATGAGGATGTTATGGCGACCCTCAATCGCTTTGCTGCTCATGCGATGGTCAATGGCATTCGCAAGCAGTCAAAAGGGCTATCCGATGTAGCGGTGTACATTAGTGGTGGTGGACTACACAATCCATTGCTGTTCGATTACATCAAAAGGAGCCTACCTACTTGTAACGTTGAAAGTTTTGCAACATTGGGTATCAACCCAGATGCAAAAGAGGCCGTTCTCTTTGCGCTATTAGCAAATGAGACTTTGGTAGGCAACAAATCCAATGTAGCGCAAATTAAAGACTCTCCCGCTGTCTGTATGGGCAAAATCAGCTTGCCTGAATAATTATTCTGTATCGATGGCTTCTTGTAAAAACTCTTTAAAAGGAAGCATACTTTTATAGGAAGCCACGATATTATCCAGCGCATTTTTTGCAGATAACTCCTTTGTAGTTAAAGATCTATCCAACACAAAACTTTTCAATTTGATAAAGTCAATAAACGGATTATCTTCACTATAGCCGGCCGGTGCACGTTTCAGTAAATCTTCTTTGAAAAGCGTAATATTACTGCCAGTCAATACTGTTTTTAAAATTTCATCCAATTTATCACCACTGTAATCAATTTCTTGTCTTATTGCCTCTAAATGTTGCTTTTCAGGACGCCAATACCCACAGGCGATAAATGAATTTTCCGCTCCAATATGAATATAGTACTCTGGTCCCTGCAACTTTCTTCCATCAACAGAAATTCCTGCCCCAAACCAACTTTTATAAGGAGTTTTATCATTTGAAAAGCGTGTATCCCGGTAAATGCGAAACAAACATTTACTTGCTTGAATGGAAGTATTAATTTTAGGGTCAAACTCGCTCAATGCAGCAATTAAATCTGTCAAAAAATTTCTCACATCAGCCAATGCAGCTTCATATTTAGCTCTGTTATCGGCAAACCACTCCCGAGAATTATTGGCTTTCAATTCCGTTAAAAAATCAAATGTAGATTTTTGAATGTGACTCATAATACAATCAATTGATTAAAATTAAGAAAACATAGACCATAGGTGCCGCTAATAACAACCCATCAAATCTATCTAAAAAACCACCATGTCCAGGCAATATATTTCCGGAATCTTTTACGTGCAAACTACGCTTTAACATAGACTCTACTAAATCCCCCAATGTTCCAACAATACTGATAATTGCCGCAATACTTACCCATTGCCAAAGTGGAAGATAACCAAAATATTTTTCCAGATTTACAGCAGCAACAATAGCCAAAATCAAGCCCCCAAAGAAACCTTCCCATGTTTTCTTTGGTGAGATCCGTTCGAATAATTTACGTTTTCCAAAGCTTCGTCCAGCGAGATATGCCCCGGTATCGTTTGTCCACAATAAGATCAAAAAACCTAAGGGCAGTACATAGTTAAAAGTACCTTGCAGAAACCCTAATTTGGAAAATAGGAAGAAAGGCAATGTAACATAAGCTATACCCAAAAAAGTATAGGCAATATCATTGAAAGGAAAAGTTCTCTTCTGAAAAAGTGAAATAATATAAGTCGCACTTATAAATGGGATAATCAGTGCTAAAAATTTTACCGCAAGCAGGTCCATCGAAACTAATGAGCCCAAAACAAATAAGAGTAAGGCCAGTGTTATGCCTATCCACTTATTTGGGGCGCGTTCTTCGGATGAAACTATTCCATAGAATTCATAAAGACACCATGTACTGAGCAGTGTAAAAAAAATGGAATAGACATAAGCGCCCAAAAGAGTGGCAGCTATCATGACAGCCACAAAGATTACTCCCGTTATTGCTCTTGTTTTCATCTCTTAAAGCCCTCTTTCTGCTTCCTCAATTAATGTTTCGGCCAGATCAATAGATCCTTCACTGACATAGAGTTCAATTTTCCCAAATAAATAAGAAGAATCTTGTTTATTCATTGCGACAGTAGGAATACCATTTTCTTCCAGCATTTGCTTGACTATCTCGGCCTGAATCGCATTTGTATATGTTTTAATTTTTTTCCAATCGTTCTCCATTATTTTCTTTTTGCGTTGATCTATAAAATAAGAATACAAAAATAAGAGTAAAAATGAAGCCTACAAGATATATCCACCAAGATTGCAATTCAAATGCATTGAATTCATCATAACTCTTACCCTCTCTTACGTAATAAAATGCCCCGATTGTGGCTCCGGCATTGTTGACAAAGTGTCCAAAAATGGGCAGTACGATGTTCTTGCTCCATACATAAAGATAGCCAAAAAAAGCGCCCAATAACATGCGGGGAACAAAACCAAAAAATTGCAGGTGTATCGCACTGAAAATAATGGCAACAAGCCATATAACCACATGCTGATTGCTCAACCATCTTCCCATTATTCTTTGCAAAACACCGCGGAACAACAATTCTTCACCTATGGCCGGAATCAAAGCCAGTATAACAATATTATACAAAAAGCCGGATACACTCGACTCCATAATAATAACCTTGATTAAATCGGCCGATTCCTTTTCACTACGCTCCATCCAACGCTGCAAAGATTGCATATTATCGGGCAATTGTAAGGATTCATTCCAATGACCGATCAGACTCATCAAAGGCATAAAAGAAAGCATTGCTAAAAATATATAGCCAAATTGCATTCCGCTAGGCCAATTTTTCAATTTAAAATAGGCTTTACCATATCCTTCGCGTGTATTCATCAGATAAGCTGGCACAACAAAAGATCCCAAGCTACTCATTAACAACATAAATCGCATATCATTGGCAGATCCATTCAATATAGACTCCAAGGAGAAGACCTGCCCTGTAAATGAATAATAACTTGCAATAATCAGAATGGCAATAATCTGCGAAAGAATGGAAAAACCAATAACCATTAAGATCAAACGTAATAAAGATTGAAACGGATGGGGTGTTTTTTCAGGAAACATATCTAGTAAATATCAGTTAAAGATAACAATAAAAGCAAGATTTATTAAAATTGTCATGTCCAATCAAATTTTAGCATCTGATTTGTATTGGCCTAATGAAAACGAATGATATGATCTAATTACGATAAAAACTACACGAGATATATTCAATCATCTCGGATATGGATGCAGTTACATACAAACTATATGATCAAAAAAGGGCTTTGAATCTCTTCAAAGCCCTTAGATTTATACTCTTTTAATTCACCCGAATAGGATCGGCTGGTTTTTGTAAATTTTTGTAAGGATACGTTTTCATTTCTTCCAACAATATCTTCACCGTTCTTTCAAGTTGAGGATCACGACCCTCCAAAAGATCTTTAGGCAATTGTTCGATAAATACATCAGGAGCCACACCTTCATTTTCAATAATCCAATTTCCTTTGAGGTCATATACACCGAAGTTTGGCGAAGTAATACGGCCGCCATCCAATAAAGGAGGATAGCCACTTATGCCAACCAAAATCCCCATTGTCGTACGACCAACCAATTTACCCAGCCCTTTAAAACGGAACATATAAGGCATCATATCGCCACCTGAACCTGCATTTTCATTAATGATCATGGCTTTAGGTCCATAAATACCATTTCCTGGTGTAGTAAATCCTTTTCCATCACGAATTCCCCAACCAGCAATCAGTTCACGGGACAAAAGATCAATGACATAATCGGCCACCCAGCCACCACCATTGTTTCTTTCATCCATCAGAAGAGCCTTTTTATCCATCTGAGCGAAATAATAACGATTGAAATAGGTATAACCTTCAGCACCGGTATTTGGCATGTAAACATAAGCTATTTGCCCATTACTCAATTCATTTACTTTCTTACGGTTCCTTTCAACCCATTCCATGCTCCGCAAATTCATCTCGTCGCTAAACGAGATCGGTTTAACGATTACTTCACGAGCGCCGACCAATGAAGGTTTTGAATTGACCTTCAACGTAACTTGTTTACCAACAGTATTGTCAAATAAACTATAGATATCCTTATCTTCAGTCAATTCAGCACCATTAACAGCAACAATATAGTCTCCTTCTTTGATGTTTAATCCCGGTTCAGCCAATGGGGCTTTGAACGATGGATTCCATTCAAGACGCGTAAACAATTTAGCAATCTGATAGTAACCATTCTTTAACGTATAATCTGCTCCCAACACACCAACTGAAACCGACGGCGTGGAAGGTTGATCTCCAGGATAGATATAATTGTGTCCCACGACCATTTCTCCCATCATTTCATTCAATAAATAACCAAGATCAGAACGATGGTTTACAAAAGGCAGGAATTTTTCATATTTGGTTTTCATCACTTTCCAGTCAGCACCATGCATGTTTTCAACATAAAAATAGTCTTTTTGCATTGACCAAACTTCATTGAATACCTGTTTCCATTCGGCAGCGGGATCCACCAATTGCTGAATTCCGCCTAGCTTAACTTCGCCAGCAGTAGGAGAGGCTACTTTTTGCCCAGCTGTTACAATATTGAATCCATTTCCCGTTTGATATAACATCTTCTTACCATCGGCGCTAATAACAAAACTACGGGCATTTTCCACTAAGGTTTTGTTTTCGAGATCCTTAAAATCATATGCTCCGATTGTTCCCCCACGTTGGTAAGTCAATTGATTTGGCACTAAACCATTCAAATTCCAATAAGGTCCAGCAGGTAAAGGGAGGGCAACTATTCTGTTTTCTATACGATCGAAGTCAACTTGAATAGATTTATCAATGGGCTTACTTGCCACTGCCTCTTCCTTTTTATCCTTTTTAGGTGATTTTTTATCGTTTTCTTTTACACGATCTTTTTTATCACCATCTCCTTCTTCCTTTTTATCCACCTTATCCTCACGGATTTGTTCCTCATCACTATCATTCTTAAAGAATGATGGTGTTTTACTGGATAAAATAAAGCCATATACGGCATAATCAACATTACGCTGCACCGCGGACATATGTAAGCCAGAATTTGTCAACCCTGTATTTGTACTCGCTGTAAAAAATAGATATTTACCATCCTGGGAAAAAGCTGTACTACGCGCAGAGCTCATACCATCCGTAATTTGCTGAGTTTTCTTTGTATCCAAGTTATACATAAACACAGCGGGTACCCCATTTTCCAATGTACGTATAAAAGATATCCATTTTGAATCAGGAGACCAGCTTGGTTGGAAATGATTGGATACACGGCCAGTTTGACCGCTCAATTTATCGTCTGCAACTTTAACAATGGCCTTTGAAGCGATATCAATATAAAACAGATTAAGATGTGAATCATTGTAAAACAACTTCTTGGAATCCGGTGACCATGTTGGTTCGAAATAGAAGTTCGTTTCTCCTAAGTTAAAGTACAGGGGTTTATCTTTTCCAAATTGATCCATCAGCACCAACTGATAAGATCCATTTTTGTCTGAAATATAAGAAATCCATTTTCCATTTGGAGACCAATCCGGAAAACGCTCATGAGAACCCGGAGAATTAGATAAATTTCGGGCTTCACCTTTCTCCTTAGGTACCGTAAATATCTCTCCCCGCGCCTCTAATAATGCCCGTTGACCTGTTGGCGATAGGGTAGCATAACGTATATCGTCCTTAATGTCTTTATAATACGGTCTTTTATACATTACATCTGTATTCACCGTAATATGCAAAGGAGTGACTTTATTATCGCCCAGATTTAGTGTATTTAATACGCCAGCATATTCAAAGATCAACTCAGTCCCATTTCCATTCAGTGAACGCACATCGTAATCTTTAAAATCCGTTAGCTTTTCTACCTTTTTGGATTTGGTATCATAACTATAGATGTTAACAATTTTATCACGATCGGAAAGGAAGTAGATCTTATTTCCCAACCATAATGGTTTAACATCATTACTTTTAACCTGCGGAATAGCTTCTATTTCTTTGGTTTTCGTATCGAAGATCCAAATTGTCGGCATACCACCACCCCGGTAGCGTTTAAAGGCAACTCGATCTCTTTCAGTAGGGTCAGTGTTTTTGATATAAGCCCAGTAACGACCATCAGCAGAAGGGCTTCCCTGAGTCGCTTCAGGCATAATAAGCGCCTTGTCCATTCCTGACATTTGAATATTGGAACTGTATAATCGTGGACTTAAAGCATAGGTGAAATCACGAGATGTCGTATAATATACTTCATCATTATTGAGCCATCCCCGCAATACATCCGAAGAAGGGTGATAAGTGATCCGTTTGGGCTCACCACCCGTTACAGGGATTACATATACGTCTGTATTTCCGTCATAATTTCCTGTGAATGCAACTTTCTTGCCATCTGGAGAAAACATTGGATTCTGTTCCACTCCAGGATTTGTTGTAAGGCGTCTCGGATTAGCTCCGTTTTTTTCGGCAATCCAAATATCTCCACCATAGACAAAAGCAATATTGTTGGCGCTAATACTTGGATTTCGAAGCAATAGGGTTTCTTGCGCTTTTGTTTGCAGAAAGGATGTACCGAGCAAAAAGGCAGCAAATAACTTGAAATGAGTTTTATTCATAAACGTTTAAAGGTTAAATTTACCACACACAAAACTACACTTTTGTAAGCGGACCTAGTTAGTATATCAACAAAGTTGCATAAAAAATATGACAAAAAAAAAGTCCTGCTTTACAGCAGGACCTTCCTTTATTTATTGAGGATTAGAAACCGTACTCTTGTTCGATTTCTAACACAATTCCTTCATCAACCAAAACGCGACCACAGTGTTCACAAATGATGATTTTCTTACGTTGACGTATTTCTGATTGCATTTGAGCAGGAATCTTATTATGACATCCTGAACAGCTATCACGATCGATCGAAACAACAGCAAGTCCGTTTTTAAACGAGTTACGCAAACGGTAGTATACCTTTACTAAACGTTCTTCGATATTCGCTTCAGCCTCAGCAGCTTTTGCTAACAATGCATCTTCTTCTTTTTGAGTTTCAGAAGTAATTGTTTCCAATTCTTTCTTTTTTCCCTCAAGTTCGCTTTTGCTATACTCAAGATTTCCTACAGTAGTATCGTAGTTTTCTGTTTTGTTACGAATCTCAAATTCTGCTTCTTTGATTCGTTTCTCGCAAACCTGAATCTCAAGACCTTGAATTTCGATTTCTTTCGAAATAGCGTCGTACTCACGATTATTCTTTACCTCATTCAGCTGCGACTCATATTTTTTGATAGCAGCTTGGGCATCCTTAATCATGTTTTTACGCTTAACGATCGAATCTTCTAAATCGTCTAAGTCTATTCTGATCTTCTCAATACGAGTCTCTAAGCCCGCAATCTCATCTTCAAGATCTGCAACTTCCATAGGCAATTCACCACGAACTTGGCGAATTTTGTCTATTTTAGTATGTACGGCTTGTAACAGCCATAATGCTTTCAATTTTTGTTCTACGGTTTGTTCCATCAACTGTAGTATTTTATAGGATTTGTATCTATTTCTGTTGTTAAGGTTGCAAAGTTAGGAAATTTTTTCGTAATAATGTCGTACAATAATTCTTGCGTAAATTGTTCGCTCTCAAAATGTCCCGTATCTGCAATCACGATTTCACCTTCAGCATCAAAAAATTCATGATATTTATAGTCTGCTGTAACAAAAAAATCAGCACCAGAACGTTTGGCTGCACCGAGTAAAAATCCCCCCGAGCCACCACAGACCGCTACACGACTAACTTTTTTATCTAATAAGGCTGTATGACGAATGACATTCAACCTCAGTTTGTCCTTAAGATAAGCTAAAAATTCCAATTCAGCCATTGGTTCAGCCAAATTTCCAATCATTCCTGCACCGATTTCAGCAGCCGTATTTTGAATATCAAACAAATCATAAGCTACTTCCTCATAAGGATGAGCTTCATAGAGTGCCAAAAGTAACTTTCTTTCAATAGATTTCAGGTAGATAACCTCAATTCGTGTTTCCTCAACACGCTCTTGAACACCAATCTCCCCAAGGGTAGGATCGGCCCCTTCTAAAGGTCTAAAACTACCATAACCCGCCGCATTAAAACTACATTGATCATAGTGTTTTCCGATTTTACCTGCGCCCGCATCAAACAATGCCTGTCGGACATCTTCAACATGACTCCTAGGTACAAAAACGACCATTTTTCGCAATACATTTGTTTTAGATTCCAGTATAGCCTGATTTTCTAATCCCAATTTATCGGCAATTTTCGTATTCACTCCACCGGTAACATTATCTAGATTCGTATGAATGGCATATAATGCAACTTTATGTTCAATTGCTTTAATAACCGTACGCTCCACATAATTTTTACCATTAAATTTTTTTAGCCCCCTAAATACAATGGGATGGTGCGAAATAATTAAATTACACCCTTTATCAATGGCTTCTTTTACAACATCTTCTGTGCAGTCCAACGAAATGAGCACCTTTGTAATCTCTCTATTGGCGTCGCCCACAATAAGGCCAGCATTATCATAAGACTCTTGCAAATCTAAAGGAGCCAATTGCTCCAAATAGTCAATGACTTCTTTAATTTTCATGGTCTACAATTACCTCTTTTTCTCTAAATTTATTATGTTCCTCTAAAATTCTTCTATTCGCGTTAATTTCAAACCAGTAATTAGCCAATGTCACAAAATGCATAATGATCAGTACACCGGAAATAGAAAGTGGGAGCGGAATATTTGTCGCCAGGTAAATCCATGCATATAGCGATCCTTTCCTAAACGTAGGGTTTTCCTCCACAGCTATTTTTCGATCATAAAATTCATTGATCAAAGAATCCCTTAGACGCGAAGCAACCTGAAAATTCCAATAAATATTAACCAGCGGAATTGCAGCTAACCACGATTGGTTGGGCGTCATTAATCTATTTTCTTTGGCGACCAATTTTAATGTCTTTCGAATTGTATTTGCAAATAGAAGCCATAAGATAATACGTATGGCAACAATACCCATAGCGGTATAAATTACTTCAGGCTTACTTAACTCTCTTATTAATTCCTCTTGTGTCATTGAACTATTTATTGCTTATTTATTATTCCTGTTCCAACAAATCTACTAATTCTTTCAACTTTTTTATTTGTGGATTATGATCTCCAACAAATTCGACTGTTTTAAAACCTATATTTTTTGCCTTCCTATAAAACGGGTAAAAATCATCATCCTCAATTGTTTTGCCATCCTCATAAGTCAAAATGTAAGTACTTGGAATTTTAAGTCGTTTCGGATTTTTTAAACTGATCTTGTCTGTCATTGTTCTTAACGGGTGGGGGACATCCCTAGGAAGCTTCTTAATGTCCTTCACCCAGAAAGGAAAAATATAACCATCCTTTTCTAATTTTAACAGTCCATTTGCTGCACTGGATTTACCCATTAAGTTCATTACAGATTGTTGATCCTCCGGTAGTATAGCATCCAAGTAAACCAATTTACGGATTCTATCCGGAAGACTATCTGCCACAGCCGTGATAATCATCCCACCATAACTATGTCCGACCAATATAATATCATGGAGATCCTCAAACAGGATCGTATTCACAATATCATCGACATGCGTTTGTAATCGGATAGAAGTATCTGCTAAATGATAACGCTCACCCAGGCCTGTTAGTGTGGGTCGGTACACCTCATTTCCCTTTTTAGCTAACTCAACCGTCGTATTTTTAAACTGCCAAGCACCACCCCAAGCTCCATGGACAATAACATATGTAGAAGACTGTGCAGCAAGATCTTTACTGAATCCAACTAATGAAAACAAAAACATAATAGACAATAATCTACAGTAATTCATCGTGTTATATATTAAATCATTCTAGACGGTTAACAAACTCTATTCAGCATTTATTCTGATACCCTGGTTCACATATTTATTAAAAAACAAAATGTAAGCACTCACTTACTTTATTAAAACATACTTCACTCATGTAAAAACAGCTTTTAATTTCATCATTAAACTTCATCAATGAAAATAGGGTAGGGGGCAGCTCTAAAAACATCATGCATAAAGTAAAAAAATAGTTGGCTTTTTATGATAATCATACGATCGTTTTCGCCACTCACCAACTGTCAAACTTTGTATATTTTCGTCGGCAGCTGTTACATTTGACGCAACACAGAGTAAGGTGGAAGGTTTACATATTTTTAGTAGATCGGCTAAAAGCTGATTATTTCTAAATGGAGTTTCAATAAAAATTTGCGTCTGCTTTTCACGTGCTGATTGCTGTTCGAGATTTTTAATCTCCTTAGCTCGATCAATTTTATCGATAGGCAAATAACCATGAAAGGCAAATTTCTGACCGCTAAATCCGGAAGCCATAAGTGCCAGTAGAATAGAGCTTGGTCCAACAAGAGGAACTACCTTAATACCCAATTGATGTGCCCGCGCTACAATAGAAGCACCAGGATCAGCAACACCAGGACATCCCGCCTCAGACATTAATCCAACACTTTTGCCTTGTTTCAAGCCTTCAAAAAAATCATTTATATTTCCCTTGTCCCGCACATGTTTTCCATAATCATGGATCGTTAATTCGCTCTGCGGAATCTTTAAACCTGCAAGTTTTAAAAACTTGCGCGCCGTTTTTTCGTTCTCTACAATATACTCGTCCAATGAATTGATTGTTTCCACTAAATACGGAGTAAATGACTGGAAAGCTGCGTCATCACTCAATGGAACAGGAATTAAATATAAGATACCATTTGCCATAATACAAACCTACTAATTAAGGTCCATTTGGCTATACTAATTTTAAACTTAGCATTATTTAACCTTTTAAAATGATTATAATTTAGATTTTTAAACTCATTATTAGTATTTTAGCGTAAATATTCATTGCAACAATAAACATCATTCAAATGATCACACAAATTACAGAAGGCGTAAAAATCTCGGTTGAAACCATCTATCAATCGGAGTATTCGAATCCGGACCGTGAACATTTCATGTTTGCTTATCATATCAGCATAGAAAATCTCAGCGATTACACGGTTCAATTGATAAGTCGCTATTGGAAAATTTTTGATGCAAAAGGAGACTATAGGGAGGTATCTGGAGAAGGAGTAGTAGGCGAACAACCTATTATAGAACCTGGTCAGACTCATCAATACACCTCAGGTTGCAATCTCAATAGCGAATTCGGATTCATGGAAGGATATTATAATATGATCCGAACACTGGACAACGGCAGCTTTCAAGTTGAAATACCACGTTTCAATCTGATAGCGGATTACGCATTGAATTAATTTTATCAGGGCAGTATCATTATTGCCAATTAATCAAATAACGAAGCTTTTTTCGCATCGAATAAGAAACTATTTCTTTATTTTTGCGAGCATTCCAAATGAACAAGCGAACCTTTGGGACTTCGAATTATCATTTTACCCAATGGCAAAGGCTAACATTTGATCGTATGCCACCCAATAGATTACATTAGTCAGCAATCAAAACGATTATTGATTCAATATATAAATAACTGACAATCAATAAAAATATAACTAAAATATTGATTATCAACACGATATAAACTACCAAGAGAAGAAACCTACTGGTAGTGTTTTGGCGTGTAAATTGACTGAATATAATTTAGGGTGATATAACGTGAGTATTTTAGCTACAGAACAAGTAAGCCATTCCTTCCATGATAGATGGCTTTTTAAAGATTTACATTTCGGTCTCCAAAAGGGAGAACGTGTGGCCTTGGTCGGAATCAATGGCACAGGTAAATCAACCTTACTCGCCATTTTAGCAGAGCGAATCTTACCAACCTCAGGAAAAGTTGTAAAAGAAAAAGGTATAAAAATTGGTTTCTTAGAACAGGATCCTGATTTCACAGGATTAAAATCAATCAACGATTTTATTTATAGTACAGACAACGATCAACAACGTCTTATCCGTGAGTACGAGGAGCTGTTATTGGAAACTGATATCGATCAGAAAAAATTAGAAGATCTTACAGAAAAAATAAGTTCATTGAATGCCTGGGAGTATGAGCATAATATTAAGACGATTCTTAATCGTTTAAACATTATGGATTTCCATCAAGATATCAAAAGTTTATCAGGGGGCCAACGAAAACGCCTTGCGCTAGCCAAGCTTTTGATAGACGAGCCGGATATTTATATATTAGATGAACCCACCAACCATTTGGATATAGAGACTATTGAATGGCTTGAAAAACTACTAACAACAGGTAGCAAAACCGTTCTTTTAGTAACGCACGATCGCTACTTCTTGGATAATATCTGTACGGAGATTCGAGAGCTGGATAGGGGCAATCTCTTTACCTATAAAGGTAACTATTCTTATTTTCTAGAAAAGAAGTCGGAACGTGAAACTATTGATGCGGTTATGGTTGAGAAAAGCAGAAATCTACTTCGCCGTGAATTGGAGTGGATGCGTCGTCAACCACAGGCACGTGGTACCAAATCCAAATCACGTATTGAAGCATACTATGACTTGGAAGAAAAATCTAAAGCAATTAAAGGAAACGACTCGGTACAACTCAGTGTGAAAGTAAGCAGGCAGGGCTCAAAAATACTCGAACTAGGACATGTTGCCAAACGTTATGGAGCAAAAGAAATCATACATGATTTTTCATACACCTTTAAAAAAGGTGATCGTATTGGTCTAGCGGGAAAAAATGGTACTGGAAAATCAACCTTTCTTAATTTAATCACGGGAGAAGAAAAACCTGATACAGGGTCTATAGCGGTAGGGGAAACCACAGTATATGGCTACTATAAACAGGGCGGATTGGAAGTAAATGAAAACGATCGAGTATTAGATGTTGTAAAAAATATAGCAGACTATATTGAAATGGCAAATGGGGAAGTAATCACGGCTTCACAGCTGCTAACCCACTTTTTATTTCCTCCTGAAAAACAATTTGGTTTCGTTAACAAATTAAGTGGGGGGGAGAAAAAAAGACTTCAATTAATGCGTGTTTTAATGAAGAATCCAAATTTTTTAATTCTGGATGAACCATCCAATGATTTGGACATTGATACATTAAACGTGCTGGAAGATTTTCTTGACAACTACAAAGGAGTACTCATATTAGTATCACACGACAGGTATCTATTAGATAAATTGACGGATCAACTTTTCATTTTTGAAGGAAAGGGGATCGTGCAGATATACAACGGAAATTATGCCGACTTTAAACTTGAACAGGAAGAAATCCAAAAATTAGAAAAGGAGAAACAAAAAAGGATAACCCAAGAACAGGTAAAGCCAATTGTAAAAGAGGAAAAGAAAAAACTCTCGTACAAGGAACAATTGGAATATAACAAACTAGAAGAAGAAATCGAAAAACTGGAAACACAAGTAGCGTTAAAAACGGAGGAACTAAACCAGGTAACAGATCATCTAAAACTTTCTTCCTTAGCGGAAGAAATTCAATCTATCCAAAAACAGATAGACGATAAATCCGAAAGATGGTTATATCTTGCTGATTTTATGTAAAATTTCACCACAGGTTTCACGTGGAACACAAAGAAAACGTAAATTTACAAAGAAATAAAAACACCACGTTTCACGTGGAACAAGAATAGAAAAATGTTTAAAAAATATAATGTAATTGTTGTTGGTGCGGGGCATGCCGGATGTGAGGCAGCGGCGGCAGCAGCTAACTTAGGTTCGTCCACTTTACTCATCACAATGAATATGGGAGTAATAGCGCAAATGAGTTGTAACCCCGCTATCGGTGGAGTAGCCAAAGGACAGATAGTAAGAGAAATTGATGCTATGGGCGGATATACTGGTATCATAGCAGATAAATCAACCATTCAATTCCGAATGTTAAATCTTTCGAAAGGTCCTGCCATGTGGAGTCCGCGGACCCAAAATGACCGAATGCGGTTTGCAGAAGAATGGAGATTACAACTCGAGTCTCTTCCTAATTTAGATATGTGGCAAGATACCGTAAAAGAAGTTATCGTAAAAAACGGAAAAGCTTGCGGTGTCATCACTTCGATGGGAATCGAAATAGAATCGGACGCCGTGGTACTGACCAATGGAACTTTTCTAAATGGTGTAATTCACATTGGGGACAAGAAATTTGGAGGCGGTAGAACAGGAGAGAAGGCAGCCACAGGTTTAACCGAACAACTTGTTTCCCTTGGTTTCGAATCAGGAAGAATGAAGACAGGTACTCCACCACGTATAGATGGAAGAAGCCTTAATTATGCGTTAATGGAAGAACAGTGGGGCGACGAAAAAAGAGGGCGGTTCTCCTATACAGATGTAGAGATACCAACTGAACAACGCTGTTGTTGGATTACCTATACAAACGATAAGGTCCACGAAATGCTACGCACTGGGTTTGAAAAATCACCCATGTTTACGGGACGTATCAAAGGATTGGGACCACGCTATTGCCCTTCAATAGAAGATAAAATAAATCGTTTTGCCGAGCGTGAAAGACATCAGATATTCGTGGAGCCCGAAGGCTTCAAAACAGTAGAAATTTATGTCAACGGATTCTCCACCTCATTGCCAGAAGACGTACAATTGAAAGCTTTGCAATTGATCCCAGGCTTTGAAAATGCGAAAATGTACCGCCCAGGTTATGGCATAGAGTACGACTACTTTCCACCAATGCAATTGGATCTAACCTTAGAAACTCAATTGGTGAAACATCTATTTTTCGCAGGACAGATCAATGGGACAACTGGCTATGAAGAGGCCGCTGCTCAAGGTTTCCTAGCCGGGATAAATGCGCATCAACGTATCAATGATGATAAGGAACTTATTCTAAAACGATCCGAATCTTATATAGGTGTATTGGTCGACGACCTCGTAACAAAAGGAACTGAAGAGCCGTACCGCATGTTTACATCAAGAGCAGAACACCGTCTACTTTTACGCCAAGATAATGCTGATATTCGCTTAACCCCCTTAGCTTACAAATTGGGATTGGTAGGAGAAGAAAGACTCAAAAAAGTGCAAGACAAAATTGATAACTCCAATAAAATAATCGAGTATCTCAAACAAAATTCGACCAATGTCGAAAAGATGAATACCGTATTAGCCGAAGTTGGCTCAAGCGCACTTCCGCAAAAAACAAGGTTGAGTAATGTTCTTGCAAGACCACAAGTTGGTATCCAAGATATTCTGAAAGGAGACGAAGGCTTTGCACACTATGTATCCCAATTCGATAATGATACCATTGAACAAGCAGAGATCAATCTCAAATATGAAAGCTATTTCGATAAAGAGATGGAAATTGTCAATCGCATGAAGAAGATGGAAGATAGAGAAATTAATCCTGATTTTGACTACAGCCTATTAACATCGCTATCAATTGAGGCAAGACAAAAGTTATCTAAAGTTAAACCACGTACACTGGGGCAAGCTTCAAGAATCTCAGGCGTTTCGCCCTCTGATATCACTGTATTGATGGTCCACATGAGTTAAACAACTGAATGCTAAATACTTATACACTAAACATCACAAAGCTTAAAATAAGCGATTTAAGACAATATTCTATTTTTTATGACAACTTCTTTAAGAGAAAATAAAAGTGGTTCAGAAAGGCTAAAAAGTAGCTTAAAAACAAGATTACTTATTTTAAGCATGTTTATTATGCTTATTGGCTTGTCCATACAATGTGCGAGCATACAACAGCCCACGGGGGGGCCAAAAGATTCTATTCCTCCGAAGATACTATTGGAAAGCCCTACGAATTTTTCGAAGAATTTTACAGCTAAAAAAATAGTGATCACGTTTGACGAGTATATCAAGCTGGCAAATCAACAAAAGGAATTCAGTATTACGCCAGACATGGGAAGCAATCCAGAATTCAAGGTGAAGAAAAAAAATCTAGAAATTACCTTACCTGATTCCCTAGAAAAGAATACAACCTACAGCATATACTTCGGTAAAGGACTAGTTGATTATAACGCTGGAAATGCATTGGTCAATTATGCTTACGTATTCGCGACAGGAGATAAAATAGATTCACTCAGTATATCCGGTAATGTAAAAAGTGCTATAACGAAAGAGGTCCAAAAGGATGTTAAAGTCTTGTTGATCCCCATTAGCCAAGACTCGATTTTTGGTAAAAAGAAGGCGAATATATTCACGACAACGGATACTGCAGGTAACTATAAACTAAACAATCTAAGAGAGGGAACTTATCGCATTTACGCACTTCAAGAAAAAAATAACGATAGAATCTATAATGGTGCTGATGAAGAAATAGGTTTCCTAAAAGACTCTATCGTGCTAGAGCGAGACTTGAGCAATATCAACTTGGAGATCTTCAAAGGAATCCCAAAAAAGTTTAGAACCCAAGAGAAGAAATTTGAAAAAAATGGAAGTATACTTCTTGTTTTTAATAGAAGAGTCGACAAGCCCAAACTTGATATCCTAAATGACGAAGTAAACAACAAGGATAAAAAAGTACGTTTTTCAAAGACATCAGACTCGGCTACTTTGTTTATTCCAAATTTAAAAATAGACTCCCTAAAGCTTGTTCTGACAGAAAATGAAAGACCATTGGATACCATTCTCATTAGAAAAGGGAATGTAAAAATTGAGCAGACAATTGAGCCTATTTTTACGCCAAATAATGGACGGGTCGATCGAATTACACACCTTCAGGTATCTGCTTTCACACCGATCAAAAATATCGATAAAACCAAGTTAAAATTCAAAGAAGACTCATTGGTCCGGACCAATTACCAACTAGCCGTAGATACAGCAAATACCAATATCTACCATATTCGCTATAATTGGAGAAAAGAGAAAAAGTACCAAATCGAGTTTACAGAAGGCGCTATAACAGGCTATTTTGGCGAACAAAACAAAGAGAAAAAGCTCGATTTGACCTATGACGATAGTGAAAACTATGGGGATCTGACATTTGATTTTACAGATCTAGATAGCAATACAACCTATTTGGTTGAGTTAATCAATGAGAAAAAAGATAAGGTCTATCGCGTCGACAAAATAAACATGAACAACCCGGCTGTTGTATACAAACAGTATCCTGGAGGAAAGTATAGTATACGTGTGATACGCGACGACAATAATAATGGAATCTGGGACACTGGAGATGTCGAAAAGAAAACTTTTCCTGAACCTGTTGTATATCTAAATAAAGTATTTACGATACGTGCTAATTGGGAACAGAAAGATAGTTTTTCATTGAGTGGCCTCAAAAAAAATTAATTGAGGCCATTCTAAAATAAATTATTTAATATTGCTAATTCGATTAAGCTAAAACCAGGAACTGTACAGAACATAATTATGTGGTAGTTTCTGCAATAGATCTTTCTGCTCTTCAGTAAGTGCTTTTATCTTTTTGGCAGGTACTCCAGCATATAGAAATCCCGATTCACAACGAGTATTTTCCAAAACTACTGCACCAGCTGCTACAATAACATTCGATTCAACAATCGCATTATCCATAACGATAGCTCCCATACCAATGAGTACATGATCTTCCAAAATACATCCATGTACCATAGCCTGATGCCCTATACTTACATAATTTCCGATCGTAGTACCGCATTTCTTATAGGTACAATGTATAACCGCTCCATCTTGAATATTAGTATAATTACCGATACGAATATAATTGACATCTCCGCGTATGACAGCATTAAACCATACCGAACAGTGATGTCCAATCTCCACATCGCCTACAATCGTTGAATTGGGTGCTAAGAAGCATTCTTCGGCTATCACCGGAGATTTATCCAAAACAGATAAAATAAGTGCCATATTCCTTAAAAAATTGTATCCTGTAATACTTCCGAATGTTTCGGATAGTCCGTTGTATAATGCAATCCCCTACTTTCTTTCCGTAACATAGCTGATTTTGTCACGATATAAGCTACTTGAATAACATTACGTAATTCACACAGTTTAACAGAAAGCCTTGTATTTCGATAAAATTCTTCGGTCTCCTCATACAAGAGATGTAGCCGTTTAAGAGCTCTTTCAAGCCTAAAATCGGAACGGACAATGCCAACATAGTCACTCATAATCTTTTGGCACTCGCGTAAATTATGACTTACCAAAATATCCTCATTTGAAAGAGAGGTTTTAGAGTCATCCCATTCGGGGACATCAACAATATGGTTAATCAATCCTATCGACTTTGTGGCATCCAGGAAAATACGATGTGCATAAACAAGCGCTTCAAGAAGTGAATTAGAAGCTAATCGGTTTGCCCCATGTAGGCCAGTAGAAGAACACTCTCCGCAAGCATATAAGTTAACGAGGCTACTGCGTCCAAAATCATCTACATAAATGCCTCCACAGAGGTAATGCGCAGCCGGTGTAACCGGTATAAAATCCTTCGCCATATCCAGTCCGATCGAAAGACACTTTTCATAAATATTTGGAAAATGCTTGATAATATCTTCCTTATTCCGATGCGTGATATCAAGGTACACATAATCTATACCAGATTTCTTCATCTCGGCATCAATAGCTCTAGCAACGATGTCTCTTGGTGCCAAAGAAGCACGTTCATCGTACTCCTCCATGAAAGATTCACCATTGATCCTTCTTAAAATACCCCCAAATCCACGTACGGCTTCAGATACCAAAAATGCAGGAGAGTCCTTTGGATTGTATAAAGAAGTAGGGTGAAATTGCATAAACTCCATATTACGTACCTTACCTTTTGCCCGATACACCATAGCAATACCATCTCCAGTCGCAATAGTTGGATTTGTTGTACTTGAATAAACATGCCCTGCTCCTCCAGAAGCCATCACAGTTACCTTACTCAAAATCTTATCTACTAAATGTGATGAGGTATTAAAAGCATAAATTCCATAACAGGTAATGTCTTCCCTGTTCTTATCCACGTATTCCCCCAAATGATGCTGTGTAATCAAATCAATGGCAAAGTAATGCGTTACGATTTCAATGTTGGGATCACTATGTGCTTGCGCCAATAATGCACGCTCAATTTCATAGCCAGTTATATCTTTATAATGTAAAATACGATGAGCGGAATGTCCCCCCTCTTTTGCCAGATCATATAACCCCGATTCCTCCTTGTCAAATGATGTTCCGTATGAAATAAGTTCTGCAATCCGTTCCGGTGCTTCTCTCACTACGTTTTCCACAATTTCAACATCGCATAAACCATCCCCAGCAATCTTAGTATCAATGATATGCTTCTCAAAGCTATCTGACTTATCCACAACGGCAGCCACTCCCCCTTGCGCATATTTTGTATTAGACTCATCCTCATTGGACTTAGTGACTATCAATACTTTACCGAATTTCGATGCTTTTAAAGCAAAGCTTAATCCAGCAATACCTGATCCAATGACCAAAAAATCTACCTTTCTATCTGCCATATAAATTAAAATTCACAAACTATCCCCAAAAGTGACGATTCAAATTAACGAAAAATGTGGAAAACGTGTAAATAAAAGGTTAAATAAAAATGAAAAGTATTTAACAATTCACAAATCCCCTATTTGCAAGCCTTATTTCTAAAATTTTTCCGCACAAAAATCTAGAGATTTCCACATTTTCTAAACAAAAACTATTCAACAAAAATATATGGAAAATAAAAAATAAGATAATTTAGAATTTTAAAAATCAGGTCTTTAATGAATAAATTCTGTTGAAAAATTGTTGAAAACTCTATAAAAACCTAAAATCAAAATCGAAATAACCTAATTTATACCACTTTTCCACACCATAATAAACAATAAGAGATTTTCTATTTTAAATAATTAGTATTTATTGAAAAAAAAGATTGTGGAATACGTTCGAAAATCTTTGTTTAGTTTTGTCAAGTTCGATTAGAAGCGGTTAGATTTCGATATTCGGGAATTATAAAGTCCCCTATTGAAATATTTAATTCTAATTGAGTTTATTTTATTTTTTAAATTTCCTATTGACTTTTAAAGCGCTTTAGGATTGACTATTTATTTTATTTTTTTTTGTATATGGATTTAATCTAGTTTCAGCGCGTTATTTATAATTTTTTTAAAAAAAATATAGGTTTAAGTCGTTTTATACTTGGATATTTTCCCGTTTGGGATCTTATTTCAATTTTATCGCTTTGTAACCGATAGAAATCGGATCAGAAAAGTTTTAATTCTAATTTGGATGCTATGAGATTTTAATATTTCTGTCTTTAGAGCAGATAAATTCTTTTATTGAATTCTAATAGTTGCTAATCTTTGCTTTTAAAATTGATATGAAAAAGGCAATTTAATTGATTTTGATATTTGGATTTTAAACTGTTTGAGGTTTGCTTATTTGCGTATTTTTTTCAAAAATATGTGAATTTTGCTTTCTCAACGAGGTAAAATTGGCGTCAAAAATTTCTGTACTTTATCAGCAAAGTTTTCAAAAATGGAAATTGAGAGGTATTTGGTTATTGGAATTTTTTATTCCTGGATCTGCGTGTTTATATTCAGATTTGGCTACGATATTTGTTTGGTTTTCGCGGGATTGAATTTTAAACAGAATCTCGAGGCGATTGTTTAAAAATATACCTGTTTAGAATTGGATATTTTTTAAAAATTTGTTTTCAGGGCTTTTTAATACATTCTATGACCTTAAATAGTAAATTTTTTAAGATCTAAGTGAAATTCGAAGATTGACTTGTTAATAATTTTGGAATGCAGATAATTTCTTCAAATAATTTATTGCAGAACAAACAATCTTACTATATTTGCAGCCCAACATTGGCTAAATGGAGGAAATATCCAAATTTAGATCAGTGACATTAGAATATTTTGGATTATTGCTATCTGGCAATTTTTTAGATCATTCTCAGGGTTTATTTTTCTAAAATAAAGCTCTTATAGATTGAATATATTTTGTTGATTCGTTATTTGTATGGGATATTTAATTCTAAGCGAGTTTGTCGTTTTTAAAGCGCTTTATCAGTTGCATATTTAGTATTTTTTTTAATATTATCTATGTATTTGAATGTCAAGTACTATAATCCGCAAATTTTATAATTGCCTAAATTTTGAATAATTTATTTTTATTTTATATGAATTAATATCTTTTAAGTTATATATTTTTAGTTTATTGTATTTTATGCGATAGTTATTGCCAGATGATTATTCTAGCGGGATATACGCTCCGATTGTGTTATATTGAGTTTAGAATAGAGCTATTTAAAGGATTTCTATCCAGATACAAGGTATTATTAATTTTATTTTGTGTTATTTCGACTGAATTTGTGATTGCTATAAAATTTTCTGTAATTAGATAGCAAAAAAAGTTATATTAAGCTTCTTAGAATTAAATAAAGGCACTATTCTAGATCAAAGCGGTCAATTTTTAATTCTCATCCAGTTTATTTTGGATACTATACACATTATTTTAGTCGAATTTCAATTTGCGGGAATTAGTGCCTTTTAAAGTCGCTTCTACTCGACTCATTTGATTTTTTTATAAATATCTAATTCTTATCGTGTTTATTCTGAATTATTTTATTCAACCCTATTAGGCCTGATCCGATAAATTTATCCCTGTTATATTCCTATATTCATTTTTACAGGCTAATAATACTTATATATGCTATTCTCGACGGGTTTATTTTGGAAATAATGCGTTCTATTGGTTATTTGCGGCGTATTATGATTTAGGAAAATTGATTTTGGCCCTACGCTGGTCATCGTTGCTGTATGAGTTGGCAAGTGAGAATATATAAACTTCAGCTACTCGCGATTAGAATGCCATATATTGGTTAGGCAGTGATAAAATATGCTATAGACGATTCTAAGAGCCTTTATTTAATTTTCGGTGTTATTTTTATGCTTTCAGTGCTGCACGTATACACAATTCTGTCAAAATTTGCCAAAATAAACCCGCTGAGAATTTGATATAAAATTATACATCAATCCAAGATTTATTAATCTATCCTATACGGCCTCAAAAACGTTTTCTTATCTGAAATGTTAATAAATAAAGCTTCCTTTTGTGCCATATTTTTCATTGTTTTGTAATATGCCTAAAAACGTTTCTTAGGCTACGAAAGTAAGTTATGGATGAAACTGATTTTCGAAGATCGAAATAATGTGAAATAAGCCCTTTCAGTTTTTGGTATAAACGAAGAGCTTGAATAGTTTTCCAAATATCCAAGTCTAAAAGAGTTTATATGGGCATAATACTGTGTAATTAAACTTTATGTAAATTAATTTAACTATTAATGCTTGTAAATGTTTATTTTGCATGATCAATACATATTTTGCTGTCAGTTCTACAAAATCATGGAATTGGACAAAAGTTACCATTGTTCGATCAAATTTACAAACTGACATTATCCAATGAGCTCGACTTAGCAAACACGTTGTAATCTGTTACTAATTAATAATAGGTTTTATATCAGTGTTTTATTCACTATAATCTACTAATGGATCAAATGGAAGCGAGAGGTATATTACCACGACTTGATTAATTTGCTTTTAATTGACTTTTATATATATAACAATGCTTATTTTTGCTGTTCATAAAAGTTGAAACTACTCGCATGGAAATTGTAAATTATGAGCTTCAAGCAAAAGGTTATATCGATGCTCCGATTGATCCCTCACTGGATTTGATTAAGGAGATCCAACGCTTAAAGAAAGAAAAGAAGGCTGTCATCTTGGCTCACTATTATCAAGAGTCTGAAATACAAGATATAGCAGATTATATAGGAGATAGTCTTGGCTTATCGCAGGAAGCTGCGAAAACCGATGCAGATGTAATTGTTTTTGCTGGAGTACATTTCATGGCTGAGACGGCTAAAATACTTTCACCGACGAAGAAGGTTCTTTTGCCAGATGCTAAAGCCGGTTGTTCATTGTCAGATTCATGCCCACCACATCTTTTTGCTAAATTTAAAGAGCAATATCCTGATCATTTGGTGATTACCTATGTAAATTGTACGGCTGAATTGAAAGCTCTTTCAGATATTGTATGCACATCAAGCAACGCTGTTCAGATTGTTGAAAGTCTTCCTGAGGATCAGAAAATCATTTTCGGTCCAGATCGCAACCTAGGTGCATATGTTAAGAAGAAAACAGGACGTGACCTGGTACTTTGGAATGGAGCTTGTATGGTGCATGAAATTTTTTCTCAAGATAAAATTGACCGTTTGAAAAGCGAGCACCCCGAGGCTAAGTTTATTGCCCATCCAGAGTGTGAAGATCATATACTCGCGATAGCTGATTATGTGGGATCGACTGCTGGAATGCTTAAATTTACCCAAACAGATAAAGCCCAGGCTTATATTGTTGCTACAGAATCAGGCATTCTTTACCAAATGCAAAAAGCGAGTCCACATAAGACTTTTATTCCTGCTCCTCCTAATAATGCCTGTGCATGTAATGATTGTCCGCATATGAAGCTTAATACGCTTGAAAAGCTATACAACTGTCTAAAGTATGAGTCCCCTGAAATTCTTCTTCCTGAGGATGTGATTCTTCGTGCACAACGTCCTATTGAACGTATGTTGGAAATATCAGCGCGCTTAGGACTATAGATTTGTTGTATTTTTGCTACGATTAGCTATCGTAGATTATTGATTTTTAATGTAATACAAACAATTTTTATGAATGTTTGTATTAGCTTGTAATTAAGACGCTTAGCTGGATAAGCATATAAATTCATTGGACTTATAGCTATACTTGTTTTGTAATGCCATCTTAATGCATCAGTCAAAGATGATTATCTGGCATTACCTATATTAAACTTTTAAACTTTTTAGCATGTTTGATTTTGATAATACCGAGCGGACCAATCTAGAGGAAATGGGCGAGTTTGGACTGATTGATTATATAAGTAAGGCTGTTGAATTGACAGAGAAATCCACTGTGAAGGGGATTGGGGATGATGCGGCTGTTTTGGATTTCGAAGGTAAGAAGACTTTGGTATCGACTGATCTATTGTTGGAAGGGATTCATTTTGATCTTAGGTATGTACCATTAAAACATTTAGGTTATAAAGCTGTTCAAGTCAATTTGAGCGATATTTATGCGATGAATGGAATAGCTTCTCAAATTACCTTTTCAATCGGTATGTCCTCTAAATTTCCATTAGAAGCCGTAGAGGAAATTTATCAAGGAGCTTTGATTGCCTGTAAGAAGTATAATGTCGATTTAATCGGGGGTGACACTTCGGCTTCAGCACAGGGGCTGGTTATTTCTGTGACAAGTATAGGCTATGCTGATGCAGATCAGATCGTTTATCGTAGTGGAGCACAGGAAGGAGATCTATTGTGTGTGTCCGGTGACCTCGGTGCAGCTTATATGGGCTTACAACTCTTGGAACGTGAGAAAGAGATTTATTTAGAAAATCCGAATGTACAACCTGATTTGGAAGGAAAGGATTATATCGTTGAACGCCAATTGAAACCTGAAGCCCGGAAAGACATTGTTGAATTATTTGCCAAGCTAGGGATCAAGCCCACAGCGATGATGGATATTTCGGACGGGCTTGCATCTGAAATTCTTCATATTTGCCGACAATCAGATAAAGGATGCCGATTATATGAGGAAAAAATTCCATTGGATCAGATGACTTATGATACGGGGCGGGAATTTGGCATTGATCCAACCGTAGCTGCACTTAATGGTGGTGAGGACTATGAGTTATTGTTTACAATAGCGCAATCGGATCACGATAAAATTAAGAATTTACCTGATATTAGTATTATTGGTTATATGACGCCAAGATCGGAAGGTTGTGAGATGATTTCCAAATCTGGGAATCTTTATCCGATAACGGCACAAGGCTGGAATGCATTTAAGAAAAAAGATTAATACGAAAAAGACCTGTTCAAAACAGGTCTTTTTTTATGCTTCTTCCTCCTCAAACAGGAGTTCCTCCGTCTCATTTGGATCTCTTTCACCTACATTGAAATTGTTATAGCCTAAGCCCACTTCGATCTGTAATAATCGCTGCTGGAGCATTTCGAGAATCGCTAAAAAGTTATAGACGAACTGTATTTTATTTTCTGAGTTTTTAAGAATTTCTTGAAAATCTAATTTTTTATTGATTTCAATCAGTTCGGCAATTGCTTTCTTCTGTTGTTCAATGGTGTATGGATATTTGACAACTGTATGGGTTACTTCAGGGGGACGATTACGAAATTGATACATCATTTGCTCGTAAATCATCATTAGACCATAGAGGTCGAAGCTATCCAAATTTTCTCCGGTAGAATCTAATTTTAGTCTTTGTTGGATATCATAGCGTATGTTGCCTCGGCTGTATAGTTTGAGACGATTTTCTTCCAAGACTCTCAATTCTTCACAGGTCTCTTTAAATTGCTTATAGAGAATAAGTTTTTGAACAAGATCTTCTCTAAGATCGATTTCATTTTCATTGTCGTCCAGATCCAGACGAGGTAATAGCATTTTAGCTTTGATACGCATCAGTGTAGAAGCAACAAAGATAAACTCGCTTGCCATTTCCATATTGAGCGCTTGCATTTGGCTCACATACGATAAAAAATCATCTGTAATCTTTGAAATCGGTATATCGTGGATATTTAGTTCATCCCGTTCGATAAAAAATAATAATAAATCAAAAGGTCCCTCAAATTGAGGAAGCTTGATTTCGTAGCCTTCTTCTACTTGCATATCTTATACAAATTTACATATAAAATCTTTTGGAATAACTTCGATACAAACTATTCATTATTTTATTTGTTGTTCATCAATATGTAAATGCGATTTATTTTAAAGATTAAATAAAATTGTCGTTACTTTGTACGAACATATCATGTAAATAGCAGTACTATGCAGTTTGAGGCTGGAGAACTATTAAGTAAAATAAACGATCCCTCTGATCTTAAAAAGCTAAAGGAAGACCAATTAGAACAGTTAAGTCAGGAATTACGTCAATTTATTATTGATCAGGTTTCGGTTAATGGTGGTCACTTTGCAGCAAGTTTGGGAGTCGTCGAGTTAACGGTGGCGTTACATTACGTAATGAATACCCCATACGATCAATTGATTTGGGATGTAGGTCATCAGGCTTATGGGCATAAAATCCTAACGGGGCGTCGCGATATATTTCATACAAATCGAATTGAGAACGGAATTTCGGGTTTTCCTAACCGTTTTGAATCTCAATACGATGCATTTGGTGTTGGACACTCGTCAACATCTATTTCTGCAGCATTAGGCATGGCAGTCGCTTCCCAAATAAAGGGTGAAAAGGATCGTCAGCATATCGCGGTTATCGGTGATGGTGCCTTGACTGGTGGAATGGCATTTGAAGCACTTAATCATGCCGGTATTTCGAAATCAAACCTTTTGGTTATTCTGAATGACAACTGCATGTCCATTGACCCTAATGTAGGCGCATTGAAGGAGTATTTGACAAGTATAACAACCTCCAAGCGCTATAATCGTTTTAGAGACGATATCGCAGCTGTATTGACCAAGATTTCGGAAGTTGGTCCAAATGCACTTGGTATTGCCAAAAAATTGGAAAAAAGCATAAAGGGAACTTTATTAAAAAATGCCAATCTCTTTGAATCTTTAAATTTTAGATATTTTGGACCGGTTGATGGGCATGATGTCAAGAAATTGGCTAAGACCCTTGAAGACCTTAAGCATATACCGGGGCCTAAATTATTGCATGCCGTCACCATCAAAGGAAAAGGTTTTGCGCTAGCTGAAAAAGATCAGACGAAATGGCATGCTCCAGGTCTATTCGATAAAATTACGGGTGAGATCAAGAAGTCTTTGAATGATAAACCGGTAGCACCTAAATTTCAAGATGTTTTTGGACATACTTTAGTTGAGCTTGCGGAAGAAAATGATAAGATTGTGGGGATCACGCCTGCAATGCCTTCTGGTTCTTCCATGAACATTATGATGAAAGCTATGCCTGACCGTGCATTTGACGTTGGTATTGCTGAGCAGCATGCAGTTACATTCAGTGCGGGACTCGCAACACAGGGATTATTACCATTCTGTAATATCTATTCGTCGTTTATGCAACGCGCTTATGATCAAGTCATCCATGATGTTGCATTACAAAATCTGAATGTTGTTTTCTGTTTGGATCGTGCGGGAGTGGTCGGTGCGGATGGTGCGACACATCATGGCGCTTATGATATCGCTTTTATGCGCTGTGTTCCAAATATGACGGTTTCTGCGCCGATGAATGAGGAAGAGTTACGAAATTTAATGTATACAGCGCAGTTACCCAATAAAGGTCCGTTTGTTATTAGATATCCTAGAGGAAATGGTGTTATGCCAGACTGGCGTCGCCCATTTACAGAAATAGAAATAGGAAAGGGGCGTCTTATATCAGCAGGTGAGGAGCTTGCTATCTTAAGTTTTGGAGCGATAGGAAATGAAGCTGTTAAAGCGGTACAGCAGTTAAATGAACTGGGAATACATCCAGCGCATTATGATCTTCGATTTGCTAAACCATTGGATGAAGCTTTGCTTCATCAGGTCTTTCAGAAATTTGATAAAATTATCACGGTTGAAGATGGAAGTTTACAGGGGGGCATAGGTTCGGCTGTATTGGAGTTTATGGCCGATCACGGATATCATAGCCAGGTTGTTCGTTTGGGTATTCCGGATAAGATCATTGAGCATGCTGAACAAAATGCACAGTGGAAGCATGCACACTACGATGCTGATGCTATCGTATCAGAAGCCAAAAAACTTTGCAATGGAAAATTGACCAGCTCAATGGTCGGATAAGAGCTATACATTTGAAAAATGAAAAAGGAGATCNNGATCTCCTTTTTCATTTTTCAAGGGTAGGGATGTTTGAATTTAGAACTCATCTCATCTGTTACAATTTGTTTTTTTCTGTCCTATAATCCGCATTGATTTTTGTTTTAAGGTTGTGCGTAACTTTAATAGTCCTCTGACAATGATGTTAAGTTGGCTTTAAATTCTTATAAATTTAATATTAAAAATATATGAACTAAAGATTGTAATTAGCTATTATTTTGGTTAATTTAGATTTAGACCTTAAGGACTGATAGGTAGTAAGTTTGCTACTTTTTTTGTTCTTTTTTTTGAAATAAATTTGGAATGTTAATAATTATTTTTAGAGATCAATTTTAGCGCTAGTTTTCCACAATTTTACACGGTAAAATACTGATATATAATGTATTATCAATTATTTTATATTTTAGTTTTTTAGCTGATTTTTTTTTGTCATCTTCGTTCTCAGAGAAAGTTATCAACATATTTTTTGTCGCGTATTGTAAATCAACTTATTAACAATTTTAGAATGGAAAAAACGTATTCAAGTGTCTGGAATAATTGTCTTTCGATTATCAAAGATAATATACCAGCACAAAGTTTCAAGACCTGGTTTGAACCTGTGAAAGCAGTCCGTTTGGAGGGTGACGTTTTGACTATTCAAGTGCCTAGCTTATTTTTTTATGAGTGGTTGGAAGAACACTATGTAGGAATTCTTCGCAAGACCGTAAAGAAATTCCTAGGAGAACAAGGTAGATTGGAATACAATATTGTAGTGGAGAAGTCTTCAGCTTCTCATCCTTATACGACTAATCTTCCATCGAATGGCAATGGAGCAGAAGGGAAAAGGCAATCTATCCCTGTGCCGGTATCTTTAAATAGGGATATCAAAAATCCGTTTGTTATTCCTGGATTGAAAAAATTGCAGGTTGATCCGCAATTGAATCAAAACTATACATTCGAAAATTTTATCGAAGGTGAGTGTAACCGTCTTGCTCGTTCTGCAGGATATGCTGTGGCGAATAAACCGGGTGGTACTTCATTCAACCCTTTGATGATTTATGGTGATGTTGGTTTAGGAAAGACACACCTTGCCCAAGCAATCGGAAATGAAATCAAGAGAAATCTTCCCGATAAACTGGTCATTTATGTGTCTTGTGAAAAATTCTGTCAACAGTTTGTGGATTCATTGAAAAATAACACAATCAATGACTTCGTTAACTTTTATCAAGCAATGGATGTCATCATTATGGATGATGTGCATAATTTTGCTGGTAAAGAAAAAACACAGGATATTTTCTTCCATATTTTTAATCATTTGCATCAATCTGGAAAGCAGATTATTTTAACTTCAGACAAGGCGCCTAAGGATTTAGCTGGTTTGGAGGAACGTTTGCTTAGTCGTTTTAAATGGGGATTATCTGCAGATATTCAGATTCCTGATCTTGAGACGAGAATGGCAATTTTGAAGAAGAAGATGTATTCTGACGGTATTGATTTACCTGAAAATGTAGTGGAATATGTCGCAACACAAATCGATAACAGTGTTCGTGAATTGGAAGGAGCTATGGTTTCATTATTGGCTCAATCTACATTGAACAAGAAAGAGATCGATTTGGGTTTAGCAAAATCGATGTTGAAGAACTTTGTGAAGAATACCCATAAGGAAATTTCAATGGACTTTATTCAGAAATTAGTTTGTGAATATTTTGAAGTTCCTGTAGATATGGTAAAGTCGAAAGTTAGGAAGCGTGAAATCGTGCAGGCCAGGCAAATTTCGATGTATTTAGCAAAAGCTCATACCAAATCTTCACTAAAATCGATCGGAGCTTTCTTCGGAGGAAGAGACCACTCGACAGTCATTTATGCATGTCAAACCGTAGAGGATTTAATTGAAACTGACAAGAAATTTAAGACTTATGTAAGTGACATTATGAAAAAATTGAAATCTTAATGTCAATTACCGTAAGCAGTAAACAAAAGGGGCTGTCCAAGATGATTGGATAGCCCTTTTTTAATGCATTTAAGCTCTTGTAAGGTATTAAAAAACCTCTGGACATAATCTAGTCCAGAGGTTTTTCATTCTTAATAGAACGATTGTTGTTATTGATTGCTCTGTCCGTTGCCGGATTCGTTTTGTTCAGTTTTTTCTTGAGTCGCAGGAATACTTACTGGGGGTCTCTCTGTGACATATTTCTGATAAGCTGTCTTTTGTTCATCGGTGAGCAGTTGTGCTATCTTAGTATCGGATTCACCTTGAATTTTGGTTATGCTTTCCTTTTTGGCATCAGCTGTAGCTGTCGCGTCCTGGATAACGGCTGCAATAGCCTTTTCTTGGTTTAATACGATGGTTGACACAGCTGTTTTTTGCTCTTCGTTTAATGTTAGCTTTGTCACTAATTCGGTCACCACTTTGGTTGCATTCTCTTCTGGGGTTGTTTGTTGTGCAAATGTTAGGCTCATTGCTAGAAAGAAACCTATACCTGTTAAAAATAGCTTTTTCATGATGTTTAATTTTAGATGAAATTATTCAATGTTTATTCTCTATTTTTTTCACTATTAACGCGTGGGGTCAGTTGTTACTGGTTGTTTTGTCCCAGGGGCTGATTTCGCCGGTCTCTCAGCAATTATTTTTTGGTAAAGTGCTTTTTGATCCTCGGTTAACAGCTGGCTGACTTTGGTGTCTACCTCGCTTTGAAGCTTATTTAGTGCTTCATTTTTTACTTCAGCAGAGGAGCTACTGTCTTTTGTTATCGTTTGCTCGGTTTTTGCCTGATCCAATAATATAGTTGATACTGCAGTCTTTTGCTCATCATTCAGATTCAGTTTCTGAACAAGTTCAGTTGTTGCTTTTGCCGCAGTTTCCTCCGGAGTACCCTGTTGGGCAAATGTTAGGCTGAGGGCCAAAAAGAATCCGATTCCTGTTAAAATTAGCTTTTTCATATCTATTGTATTTAAAAAGTTACAATTACACTGTTTTACTATAAAACTTTGAATTGGTATTTATATTGTATTAAAGTTGTTACTTTAACAAATTTTTAACACAGGATAATGTGTTAATAGATTGTAAAAAAATACGTTGGTTTTGTTTTAGGATAAACAAAACAAGGTAACGATGATTTATCCGATGCCGGATATCTTGTTCGGCGCGATCACCTCGTGATGATTAAAATATACTGCATTGACTAAGACTTGTATGGATAAATAATGGTATACACAAAATAGATACAAGCAATAAAAAAGGCCCCTGTACATAAAACAAGAGCCTTTCTTTAAAAGAATTTTAATCATTAATTATCGGAACGTTTAGACATTCTTTCCTTCATTTTTTCTTGTTGTTCGTCAAATAACTTACCTTGTTCGGGACTAAGCCAAGATTTGATCTTAGCTGTTTGTATTTCCTGAAGCTGTTTGAATTTTTCCATATTTGCCTTGCGATCTCCGCCATCGTTTCGAAGAGCAGCCCGTTGTTGCGCTTGGGTCAATGTAAGGTTATAGATCGAATCCTTTTGTGTTTGATTGAGGCTAAGTAATTTGTCAAGATGCTCTACACGCATTTTAGCTTGTTCCTCAGGACTGCGTTGTTGACGTTGTTGCGCAAAAACTCCTGTAGCGCTTAATAATAAACAGGCTACTGCCATTAAAATTTTCTTTTTCATCTTTGTATAGTTTATATCATGAATGCCAATCATTGTAATTGTGCACTCTATTTGTTTATTGTCCATCCCTATGGACCGAAAAGACTTTTAAGTAGTTTCGTTTACCTATTGAATATAAATTTGAGGAAAAAGTTTAGTATAGCAATTTATCTTAACAAAATTTAAGGTTGATTAACACTTTGAGCTACTGCATTATGGATTGTTTTAAGGAATAGTTCTTTATGGATAGGATCATGAAATTGTAGGCCTATTGGAAGATAGGCCAAATCAATAGCCGCCAATTGTTGTTGAAATGGTTTTAACCGCTGAAAGTCTTTTTCGGTAGTCAACAGCATTTTGTTACTACTAGCTAGGCTTCGGTAGGATTTTGTAATTTGTTCAATATCTGATTCACTAAAAGTATGATGATCCCCAAAAGATAGGTGTTTGACCAAATTTGCCTTCTTTTTGATATAATCCACGAGCGGTTGCGGTTTGGCAATGCCTGTAACCAAAATAACATCGCTGTCGTTGAAATCGATCGTATTTCCGACGCTGTCAATGGCTTGAAAGTAATTTATATGGCTAAAAGTAATTAATGCGTTCTTATTATAGCGTCTGATTTTATGTTCTATACGCTTTTTATCAGGGTTCGAGAGATCTATTGGACATTTGGTAATTGTTATAATCTGCGCCCGTTTGGCTTCAATCAGTAAGTCCCTAAAGTTTCCTGTAGGAAAAACAAACATGGGACTACCAAATGATAAAAAATCAAACAATAGAATATTAAAAAGCGGCGATAATTTTCGATGCTGATAGGCATCATCCAGAATAATCAGTTGATGATCTGATTGAAGTTTTTCTATTCCCGTACAGCGGTCTTCACAAACCGCAACGGTAACCGATGGAAATTTATTTTTGAATTGTAAGGGTTCATCGCCAACATTGTTTGCTAGCGAATCGGTCTTTACCAAATGAAATCCGCTAGTCACCCGCCCATAGCCTCGACTAAGTATTGCTGTTTTATACTGATCTTTGAGGCTCGAAACAACAAATTCAGTCATTGGGCTTTTTCCTGTACCTCCGACAGAAAGGTTACCGATTACAATCGTGGGAATTTCAAATGACTTTGAGCTGAGCAGCTTGAAATCGTATAGTCTATTTCTTAGCCATATGATTAAGCCGTATAGGATCGAAAAGGGGAATAATAGATAACGTAAAAAAGCAATCATTTTGGAATAACCGTTAGTCCGACGTCGGTGATTTCTTTCAACGGATTTTCTTTCATATTCTGCATGATGGAAATAGTATACATACCTGTATCCGGAAATAGGTAATCTTTATGGATTATGGATTGGTTATTATATAAGCTCCCTGAGGATTTTCCGAGCCATTTTCCATCGGATCGAGCCATTTTTATTTCTTTGCGGAAAATAGATTGCTTCTTATCTGGACCACGTTGGTAGATCAGGATAAAAAGGTTCGAAAAGGCATATTCCGGTGTATGACGGACATCCATTAATACATCATATCGTTTGGCTTTATCGCTAATATGAAATTGAAAGCTAGACGGTGATGTATTCAACCAAGCTTTATTATCAATGGGTTTGTTATCATTTATAATGGAAGTCTGTTCACAAGAACCCCCTATGCAAATACATAATATACCAATAAGAAATGGTGTGCGTTTGAGTCTCATGTTTATTTATAAAAAGAATATGCCTAATGGGTTAAAATTAGGCATATTTTTTTTTATTCTGCTTTTGGAGCAGCATTGTTGTTATTACCTTTGTTTTTATTCCGATGGCGGTTAAAACGTTTCTTTGGTCTATTCCCACCTTCTTTATTGTCTTTATTCACCGTAGGTGCTGTAGAATCGTTCGCTACCTGAGGTTTTCCCCCTTGTTTGGGTGGATTTGGGTCCGACTTTTCAGTCTTTTGTCCAGCCTTATTTTCCGGTTTGACTGTGTTGCTTTTTGATTTTCTTTTTTTCTTTCTTTTATTCCGATCATCAAGTCGCGTTAAGCTATCTTGACCGACCACATTTTCATAATCGTAGTTGATATTTTTCTCTTCTCTGACTTCATCGTTATCTACTGCACTCGAAATAGCTTCCGGTTTGATTCCCTGCTTATTCATTTCGACAAGCTCTTTGACTTGTTGAACGGGGATGGCAATCCAATTTTCAGCTCCAGGAAAAGAGAACCACATCATTTTCTTGAAGATATCGGTCTTTTGAAGATAAGCAACTCCTTTTTGTGTTTCGATGCGGTCGATATTATTTGGGATGTCTTTTAAAGCATCCATGTAGCTATCCAATTCATAATTGAGACAGCATTTTAATTTTCCGCATTGGCCCGCTAATTTTAACGTATTCAACGAAAGATTTTGATAACGTGCTGCCGATGTAGAAACCGTTTTGAAATCCGTTAACCAGGTTGAACAGCAAAGTTCGCGACCACAGGAGCCGATGCCACCGAGGCGGCTAGCTTCTTGTCGCATACCTATCTGGCGCATTTCTATGCGTATCCTGAAAGATTCGGCCATTTTTTTGATAAGCTCACGGAAATCCACGCGGCCCTCAGCTGTGTAGTAGAAGGTAGCCTTGGTTTTATCACCCTGGTAGTCAACATCAGAAATCTTCATGGACAAACCCAGGTCCAAAGCCAGTTTACGGGCTTTGTGCATCGTTTCCCATTCGAGATCTTTTGCTGCGTTATACTTCTCTACATCCATTTCATTGGGCTTCCGATAGATTTTTTTAGTTACCATTTCTGGGGTAACATTGTTCTTTTTTAATTGTAGTCTGACCAATTCACCTGTTAAGGAGACATGTCCGACATCATAGCCACCGGTAGAAGGTTCTACGACCACCATTTCCCCCATTTCTAGGTAGGTATTGTCTACATTAATAAAGAAATCTTTTCGTGATCCCTTGAATCGTACTTCGACGATATTAAATGGTTTATAGTTTGAAGGCATATCCATATCGGAAAGCCAGTCATATACATCTAATTTATTACATCCGCTAGTCATGCAAGAGCCATTGTTCTGACATCCTGCCGGTGTACCATTTGTCGTGGTAGTACCGCAACCTCCGCCGGATGAGCAACTGCCACATCCCATAGTTTTCTATTTATATATATTGAGTTCCTTTCGGAAACGTTTTGTACTTGTATATTAATGTTAACTGCAAAGATAAATCTAAAAATAATATTTTGGGATTTGCATTTCTTTCTACAAAATAATGTGTTTCCTCAAATAGATTTATTGTTGCTTCAATTTGTTCAACGGTATAGTGTACTGCAAATTTCTGAACAAAATCCAATTCTTTGGCCGGTAAGAACACTAAACTGGAAAGCCCTTCTTTGATTAATATAATTTGACGCATCATATTAATTGCATAAAAAAGAAAGCTTTTTTGGTTTTCTCGCCCCATTTTTGAGAGTTCTTCTTCCACTAACGAGATCATATTGGTTCCAGCATCTGAAACAATGAAACGCAACCAATTGACTAAAATGCCAAAATGATTATTTGTTTGCGATTGAATTTGATTCATGGCTTCTTGCAGGTTTCCATCCGCTATAAACGCAATTTCAGCTGATTCCTGATCCGAAAGATGATATACGCTCTTGAGATGTTGTGCGACCTCCATGTGATCCAACTTCTTTATTTTGACCAATTGCGTACGTGATATGATCGTATTTAATATTTTGTCCTGATTTTCTGCAACTAGAATAAAGAGCGTTTTTTCGGGTGGTTCTTCGATTAACTTTAACAGCGCATTGCCTTGTGTGTCCAAGTATTCGGGCAACCACATAATTAAAACTTTATATTCCGCTTCAAAGGACTTTAGGCTTAATTTTTTGATGATACCATGCGCCTCTGCAATATTGATATTCACCTGTTTATTGTCCGCATCCAACTGATTGCGCCAATATTCCAGTCCCATGTAGGGATTGGATAGAAAAGATTTTCGCCAGCTGTCCGCATAATCTGTTGCTGTATCTTCCTTATGCTTGGCTATAAAAGGATACGACATGTGAAGATCAGGGTGGATCAGTTTGCTATATTTTCGACACGATGGACATTCGCCACAACTGTCTGTCAATTGCCGGTTTTCGCAATTCAAAAACTGCGCATAAGCATAAGCAAGAGCAAGGCTGCCTGAACCCTCAGGACCAAGAAATAATTGCGCGTGACTCACACGGTTTTCTTGAACTGTGCGAACTAAATGTTCCTTGATGTCTTTGTGCCCAATGATCTCTTTAAACTGCATACAATACTGCTATTATACAAATGTAATAAATATTGTGATTTATTGGGCCCAATTTGCTTTCTATACTTTTGGCGCTGTGCTTATTAATTGAAATACAATTGCTTATTTGAACGATTGAAATCGCCTGATGTGGAAAGAAAGGCGCCCATAAAACTGAAAAATATTGATTAATTTGTGTATTATTGCACATAATAATTAGTATTCAGGAAATGAGATTCATTGTATCAACATCAATTTTATTAAAGCAGTTACAAGCTATCAATGGTGCATCCAGTACAAGTACTGTTTTGCCAATCTTGGAAAACTTTCTTTTTGAAATAAAAGACAATAACTTGACTATTTCTGCTACGGATCTGCAAACAAGTATGGTTACTTCTTTACAGATCGAAGCAAAGGAAGAGGGAAGAGTAGCCATGCCGTCGAAGATTTTGATCGAGACATTAAAAACTTTGCCAGATCAACCAGTAGCATTTTCAGTAGACATGAATACCTTGGCTATTGAGATCAGTGCCGGTGATGGGAAATATAAATTGAGTGGAGAGAATGCTGACGATTTTCCTAAAATTCCTTCAATAGATAATGGTTCAGTCATTCAGATGCCAGCGCCTATTCTGTCTGAAGCAATCAGTAAGACGATCTTTGCCGTCAGTAATGATGAGTTGAGGCCTGCTATGTCTGGTGTTTTGGTCCAATTAGCTGAAAAGAATGTGACTTTTGTCTCTACTGATGCGCACAAGTTAGTGCGTTATTCAAGAACGGATATCGGAGCGGAGAAACCAGCATCCCTTATTTTACCGAAAAAAGCACTTTCTTTACTTAAATCTTCATTGCCATCCGATGATATTACAGTATCTATTGAATATAATCAAACCAATGCATTCTTTAGCTTTGGTAATATCAATTTGATCTGTCGGTTGATTGATGAGCGTTACCCAGATTATGCTGCTGTAATTCCTCAAGTCAATCCAAATAAGTTGACTGTCGATAGACTATTGTTTTTAAATACATTGAGACGGGTGGTGATTTTCGCTAATAAAACCACACATCAGGTTCGCCTAAAGATCTCGGGTAGTGAATTGCATATCTCTGCAGAAGATCTTGATTTCTCGAATGAAGCGCATGAACGTTTATCCTGTCAATTTGAAGGCGATGATATGGAAATTGGTTTCAACGCTAAATTCTTGGTCGAGATGTTAAATAACTTGGAAAGTGAAGAAGTTGTTTTGGAGATGAGTACACCAAATCGTGCTGGTTTATTGATTCCGGCTGTATCTGAAGATCATGAAGATATTTTGATGTTGGTGATGCCGGTTATGTTAAACAACGCTTAATCGTCTTTTCGCTTTGGAAATAGTTACGCATCTTATTGACTTTATTCTCCATATCGATAAACATTTGGTTGAAATAGTCAATGATTATCAGACTTGGACATACCTTATTCTGTTTCTCATCATTTTTGTAGAAACTGGAGTGGTTGTAATGCCTTTTTTACCGGGAGATTCGTTGTTGTTTGCTGCAGGTATGCTTGCCGCACAACCGAATGATCTTAACGTATGGTTGATGATTCTCATTTTATTGATCGCCGCAGTTTCTGGAGATTCCTTAAATTATGCTATCGGTAAACATTTTGGTATGCGCCTTACAAGATTTAAGCTCTTTGGTAAACAGGTTGTCAAAGACGAGCAAATTGCCAAAACACATTCTTTTTATGAGAAATATGGCAGTAAAACAATTGTTATCGCTCGCTTTGTACCAATCGTACGGACCTTGGCGCCTTTTGTTGGTGGTATTGGAAGGATGAATTATGGTACTTTCATTACCTATAATGTCGTAGGTGCCGTCTTGTGGGTGGGAGGTATAACCCTAGCAGGATACTTTTTAGGAAATATCCCTATTATAAGAGATAACTTCTCGAAGGTCGTATTGATTATTATTTTTATATCCATATTGCCAATAATCTTCGAGCTTGTAAAAGAAAAGATAAAAACTAAAAAGGGAATCCAATAAGATTCCCTTTTTTTATAGATCAAAAAAATGGAATTCATTTCACAGCTTATTGATTTTATCCTGCATATCGATCAGCATCTATTGCAACTGATCAATAGTTATGAAAATTGGACTTATCTGATTTTGTTTTTAATCATTTTTGCGGAGACAGGATTTGTTGTTACCCCATTCCTCCCTGGTGACTCCGTTTTATTTGCCTTGGGAGCAATCATTGCCCGTCCGGATTGTCAGCTTTCCTTACCATTATTTATAGTCATTCTTATTTTTGCCGCTATCTTCGGTGATTTTGTGAATTATGAAATTGGCAAATATTTTGGAGTTCGGGTTTTTAAGCCTGGATCAAGGTTATTTAAACCGGCTTATCTGCAAAAAACGCAAGATTTCTATGCTAAGCATGGAACAAGGACTATTGTATATGCCCGATTCGTACCGATTATAAGGACTTTTGCACCATTTGTGGCAGGCATTGGCCGTATGCCCTATACAACCTTCGGAAAATATAATATACTTGGGGGCATATTATGGGTTTCGTTATTTATTTTGGCTGGCTATTATTTTGGACAAATACCATTTTTTAAGCATAATTTTTCCCTTGTTATTTTGGCGGTTATCTTTATTAGCTTAATACCCATGCTTATACAGTTTTTTTCGCAGACAAAAACAAAAAAAGATTAAACGTTACATACTAAATGCAGTCTTTTAAGGTTAAAGGATTGGTACGAAATATCCCTATCAAAAAGTACAAACATTGCCTATAAACAAGAGGTTAGACTCTATAAAAGCGAAGGGGAGACGATAGTTTGGATATCTCGTCAGCTCACTCAAGAAGATATTATTTACGTATGAACTATTTGGTTTTAGCATTTACCCTGCTTTTTACACAGTCTATTTTTGCCCAACGTATCGTTGTCGATCATCATCAGGCGACCGAGGCCTATGAATTACTGAACAAAATCCGTACGAATCCAGAACGGTATAAGAAAGAGCTGAAGCTCTTCAACTTGCAGAAGATTAAACGGACCAAACTCAATTGGAATAAGGAGTTGGCGGAGGTTGCAGTTTATCGGGCAAAAGATATGGCCAAGCGCTCCTATTTTGACCATGTTTCACCTGAGGGGTATGGACCAAATTATTTCATTGACGAAGCCGGATATCAACTTAACCCAACATGGCTGTCCAAACGAAATGCAAACAATTTTGAGTCTATTGCGGCCAACCGATCTAGTGCTACCGCTGGCATTAAGGCTCTAATTATTGGAAAGGAAGCTCCGGGTTATCATCATCGCACACATTTACTGGGCATGGATCAGTGGAATGCTTCGCTATACGATGTCGGAATTGGTTACGTCGAGTGTAAAGGTGCCAAACCTTATGAAAGTTATTTAGTTGTTATCATAGCCAAGCACGACTGGTAGATAAATGAAAGGTAATTTGGGGAGTATCAGCAATTAATCGACGCAGGGTATTCAATTTTTACTGAAAAGTCATACCTTTGCATATGATAAAATCCATGACAGGATATGGCACGGCTTCCGCTGATAACGGTAAAGTTAAATATAGTGTCGAAATAAAGTCCTTAAATTCAAAATTCCTTGAATTAAATCTTCGCTTGCCCAAAGTTGTTTCGGACAAAGAATTGACCCTGCGCACTGAGAGCAGTAAACTTATTGAGCGTGGTAAAGTGAACATGAATGTAACTGTTGAATACACGGATCAAACGGCGAAGGCATCTTCTATTAATGCTGATTTACTCAAAAAATATTACAGTCAATTGCAGCAGATCGCTTTGGAACTTAACGATACCAATGTCAATCTGTTTGAACTGGCGTTAAATATGCCTGAGGTAATTACCAATAATGATGATTCCGTTGATGACGAAGAATCCAAAGTATTGATGGATGCTTTCTATGATGCGGTCAAACGTTTTACTACATTTCGTGAAGACGAGGGTAATGTGCTTGCTGGAGATTTAAAGAAGCGCGCGGAGCTTATTTTAACTTACCTTGGAGAAGTAGAGGCCTTAGAAGTAGAACGTATTCCTTTGATCAGACAGCGTATTGAACAATTTTTAAATGATACGGTGGGTAAAGATAATGTGGATCAGAACCGATTTGAACAGGAGTTGGTTTACTACATTGACAAATTGGATGTGACCGAAGAAAAAGTCCGATTGCGCGCCCATTGCAATTACTTTTTAAAGGCATTTGATTCTGCGGATTCAAACGGGAAAAAATTGGGATTTATTTCACAAGAAATGGGGCGGGAGATCAATACCTTAGGTTCCAAAGCTAACCATGCCGGCATTCAACAGATCGTGGTCAGAATGAAAGAAGAATTGGAAAAAATAAAAGAGCAATTGCTCAACGTATTATAAGAATGAGCGGTAAATTAATTATATTCTCGGCACCATCGGGAGCTGGAAAAACGACAATAGTAAGAGATCTTTTAAGTAAACACGGTGATAAGATTGAATTTTCCATTTCAGCAAGTACACGTGATCCAAGAGGGCAGGAGGTAAATGGAAAGGACTACTATTTTATGTCGAAAGAAGAATTTTTGCATAAGGTAGCAAAACAGGAGTTTATCGAATTTGAGGAAGTATATTCAGGGACTTTCTATGGTACTTTGCGTTCAGAAATTGAGCGTATTTGGAAAGAAGGTAAACATGTTATTTTTGATATCGACGTTGTCGGTGGATTACGTTTGAAATCAAAATTCCCAGAACAGGCAATTTCTATTTTCGTACAACCGCCATCATTGGAGGTGCTTAAGGAGCGTTTGACAGGACGTGGAACGGATTCGGAAGAAAAGCTGAAAGAGCGTTTTGCGAAAGCAGAATTGGAACTTTCCTATGCCAATAAATTTGATGTCATATTGAACAATTTTGATTTAGCTACAGCATGTGCCGATGCGGAAGAAATTGTCATGGGATTTATCAATAAATAAGTTCATGCGAAAGATTGGTTTGTTTTTTGGTTCTTTTAATCCGGTGCATATAGGGCATTTGATTATAGCTAACTATATGGCCAATTTTACTGGACTTGACGAAGTTTGGTTTGTGGTCTCTCCACAGAATCCATTTAAAAAGAAGTCCACCTTAGCAGACCCTTATGACCGTTTGGAAATGCTAAATCTGGCTTTGGAAGACTGTGATCATTTGAAAGTAAGTGACATTGAATTCCATTTGCCAATACCATCGTATACCATCGATACCTTAACGCATCTTAGCGAGAAATATCCAAACCGGGAATTTGTGCTACTTATGGGACAAGACAATTTGGAATCGCTGGAAAAGTGGAAGAATGCGGATATTATCTTGCGTGATTACCAGATTTATGTTTATCCTAGACCAGGGTTCGATAATGAAAAATTTAAAGATCATCCCGCTATCACGATGACCGACACCCCACTAATGGAATTATCCTCTACCTTTTTGCGAAATGCAATCAAGGAAAACAAGAATATTCAATTCTTTACACCTAAAAAGGTGATTGAATTTATTGATAAGAAAGGTTTATATTCTTGATATAAATGGAAGTAAATGAAGCATGATATCCCCGGGTTTTATTAAATCCGGGGATTTTTGTTTGTAGGTATCTCAAGAAAATATTAAGGAATAATTTTTGCAGGAATAATATTTCACTTTTAAGCTCAGATAAGACGATCTTTAATGAATAATTAAAATAGCCTGGAAATAAAAGCAATCATTCGTGAGAACCTGTTTTTTTACCTATCAGGCTTGTTTAGTTAGCGGTATGAGTCTCAAGTTTAATTCTGGGCTTTTTGGGGAGGTTTATGATAGAGAAAAATATATTAATTCGTATGCTATGAGAAAAATCGTTTTATTGTTTATGTGTTTCGTGTATTGGGGGACCGGTTTTGCACAGACGGATAGTGCGGATGACAATAGTCTTTTTATGGATCCTGCCGCTATTGAGCTGCGGAGCAAAATGACCATACCGCCTTACGGTTTGGACAAAGTAAAAGCATTAATTTCAACAATAATCCCCGAAGAAGATAAGGAAACAACAGATGCGGGAATAAATGCGATTTCAGCCGTTGATTTTAAAAAGCTAACGCTGCGTGAAAAGTTCACCTATACCATGATTCATGCCGAGCTATATGCGCAAAATTGTGCTATACCCGAGTATCAGACGCAGATCGACAAAAAAATATTTGCTACATTATTGGACGGCTTTAATGAATCCTCTTGGTCGCAAAGACAGACTGATTTTTTGCAGGAAAATAGGGATTCGGTGATGAAGCTTATTCAGGAATCTATTGTCCGGAGCAAACGGATGGGGGTAAATTATAAGCATGCCATAGTGGAGATTAATGGCTGGCAGATGATCCCTTTTATTGTTGATTATGCCAAGAAAACACCAAAGGATAAAGATGCATTGACGTTGCTGTTATTACTGATGAAACGTGGTGAATACAGTGAATTTATAAAATCCAGTTCATTTAAAAAGTTGTATGGAGAGGACAGTAATTATTATTCGTATCTAAATTACAACAAAGAAAATGAGGCGCTGATCTTTAGTCGGGCGCTTAAATATTACGATGAGAAAAAAAGCAAGTAGTGCAGTTGGATTTTTAGTATTCGAAACGTCAAATTTGTATTATAACAAACGGCAAGGAGGATGAGCAAATTACTCTATTTGATAGGATTGATTGTTTTACATCTCCAATGTGAAGCCCAAGCTGGAAACTATATCCAAATTCCAGCCGGAGACTATCATTTGGGCGATACAGCAAGCTTAGATAATCCCAAAAGAACAGTGCATATCGAATCGTTCTGGATCTCGAAATTTGAGCTGACGAATGCCGAATTTGAAAAATTCGTTCAGGCAACGGGTTACAAGACATTAGCAGAACGCTACCATAATGCCATGGTCTTTGAGCCTGGCCTGGCGGAGTTTCGCTGGTTGCAGGATAGTACGGCCTATTGGCGCTTTCCGAATGGTGTAATTCGTGGCGGAATTGCGGCCAAGATGGATCACCCAGTTACCTGTATCTCTTATAAAGATGTGCTGGCCTATTGTACATGGGCAAATTGTAGATTGCCATCTTTTGATGAGTGGGAGGTGGCAGCTAGAGCCGGAAGCGAAGGCTATTATTTTGAAGGTTTCAGTAAAGAGAATATGGGCGATTATGCAAATGTATGGCATGGTAGAGATCATTTGAAAGCTGATTATTCCGATGGTTATCTCTATACTTCTCCGGTCGGAAAATTCAAACCCAATCCATGGGGGCTTTATGACATCTTTGGAAATGTCTTTGAATTTTGTGCCGGAAAACTTGAAAGAGATGGTGATCGCTCTATTGCCCATGCCCGAGGAGGCTCCTGGTGGTGTAGTAAAAATAGCTGTGCTGCTTTTAATACAGTCTATATAGGTTCGGTTAGTCCCAATGCATCTTTTAGTAATCTGGGATTTAGAATTGTAAAAAAAGTCTTTACCCCTCCGGATAAAGACTCTTAAAACAAACTCATCTTAAAGGTTGATTGTTATCTTCCCATCCAACCACCATCCACTGTAAGGATGGTTCCATGTACATAGTCAGAAGCTTTTGAAGCGAGGAATACGGCTGGCCCCTTAAAATCTTCTGGAGTTCCCCAGCGACCTGCAGGTATACGGTCCAAAATGGACTTAGAGCGTTCAGGGTCGTCCCTAAGTGCCTCGGTATTATCCGTGGCGATATATCCTGGAGCAAATCCGTTTACGTTCACACCTTTGGAAGCCCACTCATTCGCAAAAGCCTTTACCAAAGATCCTACAGCACCTTTTGAAGCGGCATATCCCGGAACATTGATACCACCTTGGAAAGTTAACAAAGATGCTGTAAATACGATCTTTCCAGTTCCACGTGAAATCATGTCCTTTCCAATCTCGCGCGTCAATATAAACTGTGCATTTTGATTGATTTCGATGATTTCATCCCAGTATTCATCAGGATGCTCAGCGGCAGGTTTTCGAAGTATATTTCCGGCATTATTAAAAAGGATATCAATCGCAGGATGCGCTGATTTTACCTTTTCAATAAACGCGTAAAGCGCTGTCCGTTTGGCGAAATCACACTGGTAGGCATAGAAATTTCTGCCTAATGCTTTTACGGATTTTTCTACTGCGGAGCCTTCAATTTCCAATGACGCCGAAACGCCTATAATATCTGCCCCAGCTTCAGCCAATGCTTCGGCAATTGCCTTGCCAATTCCCCTTTTGCAGCCTGTTACCAAGGCTACTTTCCCACTTAAGTCAAAAGATTGCAGTATGGACATTATTTTGAATATTTTATTGTTAATGGTTGATCTAAATTGTTTTTGAATGTTTTTACATAAGACTGCCATTGCTCAAAATTCCCTATTTTGCCAGCTTTATTGAACGCAGCACCCGCAAAATAAACTAAGGGTTTATCATTTTTGACGGTGGTTGCCAGTAAAAATTGTTTTGGGCTATCTTTGAACACATACTTTACTTTTGGTAAAATAACGGCTGTTCCTGTAATTTTATCTCCTTCTGCAGGCTCCCAATAGGCTAAAATGCCATTCTTTACATCATTTAGAATTTGAGGTTTTTCCTCTTTTCTTTTAGCGATCCCCACAACAATTGGCGTAGCGGCAGCGGTTGTGTTTTTGATGGAATAGCTTATCTTGTTCAATTGACTCCCAGCGTCTAAAGAAACTGTTTTTTCGACTTGTAGCTGTTGACCCTTTACATTTTCCGGTTCATAAATAAGTTTGAATGTGGATCGTAGCGGACCATTGTCCAAGACCTCGTATTGACGATAATGCTTATGGTAAACGACCTGTTCGTCAATAAATGGCGTTGCATCGCCGACACCTAAGGTTTGTCCGACGGAATAATAATCTAATCCTTTGCCATGATCGGCATGATAGTCCCCAGTTTTATACCATTCGTCAACAATAAGATCATTGCTACGTTTTGCCCAGAAGTCAAAACCTTGTGCATCCTCAGAGCTGCCTTCTAAAGCTTTTCCATAGGCTCTAAACGCTGCAATATCGTTTTCCCATGCAAAGTCATCTTTGCGTTCAGGGACGTATCTTGCATAAGTCTTTGGGGTGACAGTTGCGGGTTTATTTCCATTAACCCCAAAGGTTGTTGAGCTTCTAGGAGCAACGGTTATTTGAATCAAAATATTTTGTGCCGTCGGTTTTCCTAGTTTTTCAAGCTGATAGGCCAGTTCCTTTTTATCCTTGTCCACAATAGTAAATACACTGTTTTTTAATGCGAAGTGTTTTTCAAATGTAGTATAAGGGATACTGATCAACTCTGTTCTTGCGCTAGCGGAAGAGTTGTTTACAGTAATGGTTTTGTTGTTCTGCGCAAAAGCAAGTGTTGAAAGCCCTAGCGCTAAACTCAATACGAGTGTTTTTTTCATATTACTTCAATTCTGTGATGGCACATTTGTCCATATCATCATAATCTAAATTTTCACCTGCCATTCCCCATATAAATGTATAATTGGACGTTCCTGCTCCTGAGTGAATTGACCATGGCGGTGAAATTACAGCCTGATCGTTGTGTATCCAAATATGGCGGGTTTCATCGATAGGTCCCATAAAATGTGATACAGCCTGACCTTCAGGTAATTCAAAGTAGAAATAGACTTCCATACGACGATCGTGGGTGTGGGATGGCATTGTATTCCATACAGATCCGGGTTTTAACTCAGTCATGCCCATCTGTAATTGGCAGGTTTGTACCACTTTGTTCAATAACATCTGGTTGATCGTACGGTGGTTGGCAGTTTCCAATGAACCCAATTCTAGTTTATTCGCATCTTCTTTCGTTACCTTTTTAGTTGGGTAGCTGCAATGTGCAGGTGTAGAGTTTAAATAGAATTTTGCTGGTTTTGCAGCATCCTGGCTTGAAAAATAAACTTCCTGAGCACCTTGACCGATATAAAGGGCTTCTTTGGTATTGAGATCATAAATAATGCCGTCAACTTCGACTTGACCGTTCCCACCGACATTGATAATACCCAACTCTCTTCTAGAAAGGAAGTAAGGTTCTTTTAATAATACGGGAATGGTGTCTAATTTGATTTTTGAGCTTACAGGCATTGCTCCACCGGCCATATAGCGATCGTAGTGGGTATAGACAAAATTAATTTTGTCTGCTTCAAAAACTGTTTCAATTAGAAAATTCTCCCTTAATCCTTGTGTATCTAAAGTTTTGTATTCCTTTGGCCCTATTGCATAGCGGGATTCAAAATTAATGCTCATAACTGAATTATTATTTTTGTTTGAATGCTAAATTTAGGGCTAATATTTGTCAATTGCGATACAATCTTACGCAAACGATGTCGTAGTGATCGGTTGGTTTTCCGAAAGCGGTAGCAACTTTAAGATAATCGACATGGCTATTATGACTGCAATATACTTCGACCAAATTCTACTTAATAACAGTTTTTAACCAATTTTTAAACAGTAATCAGTCAGTATTCCTTCAGTGTTCACTGAACAAGCACTGAACAAGCACTGTCAAAACATTGAATTTGGTCATCATCTGATCCTCATTTGATGCACCCAAATCTCATCGCTCTTTTCCAACTTCCATGTGTTCGTTTGAACCGCTGTTTTCCACAGTTGCTTTTACTGTTTGGCGTCCTAATGTGCGGCCTTTGCAGATAATAATTACCTGTTGTGTCAATATTATTTACATCTCGGTTTCAGATTTACTAACTTTGTGTATGGTAAAGAAGAAATTCCCATATTCTAAACGTATAAACACGGACCGAGAGGACTGGGGGTCCCTTATGACCATCTAAAAAGCAAATTATTTACATATGAAACCCAATATTTTAGTTGTTAACGATGACGGTATTACAGCGCCAGGTATTAAGGTGCTGTTGGAAGAGATGCAGAAAATCGGAAATGTAGTTGTCGTTGCTCCTGATTCGGCACAATCTGGAATGGGGCATGCCATTACACTTGGTAGGCCACTACGTTTGGATAAAATCAATTTATATGAAGGGGTTGAAATGTACCAGTGTTCAGGAACGCCAGTAGATTGTGTAAAACTTGCTGTAAATAAAGTTTTTAAAGGGCAAAAGCCCGATATATGTGTATCGGGGATCAATCATGGGCTCAACAATTCAATCAATGTTTTATATTCCGGTACGATGTCTGCTGCGGTAGAGGGGGCCATTGAAGGGATTCCTTCTGTGGGGTTTTCGCTTGATAATTTTTCTCACGATGCGGATTTTAGCTATTGCAGACCCTACGTGATTTCTATTGCCGAGCAGGTGCTGGCTAACGGTCTCCCTAAAAATACATTGCTGAATGTTAATTTTCCCCAAACAGCAGGTTTTAAAGGTATTAAAATTTGCCGACAGGCAGGAGGACATTGGGTAGAAGAATTTGATGAACGTATTGATCCACACAATCGTGATTATTATTGGACAACGGGTAAATTTGTCTTGCAGGACAGAGGAGAAGATACCGATAGTTTTGCATTGGTCAATGGTTATGTATCTGTCGTTCCGACACAGTTCGATATGACGGCACATCACGCCATTCCAGAATTGAATTCATGGAGCTTTGATCATTTGGGAAATACAAGGGGAGGCGATAAACGTGAAAAATAATAGCTGGATCGGATTGGGTATCGGTACTGTATCTCCAGTATTGGCTTATATTTTAGTACGTTTTACGGATCTTGAACTTCATTTTTTACCCGAGAAGCCTATGGCCATCTACACTATAGCTGTATTGGTTAATTTAGTGCTTTTACGTTTTGCGTATCGATCGGGGAAAGATCACCTGGGAAAAGGAATTATTGCAAGTACTTTTTTGGCTATGATACTATACCTGATCACGCATAGAATTACAGTTTGATTAAAATTCATAAACCCCATCTGACCGACGGGAAAAATTTTGTACAACATGAAATTAACATTAGGATTTTCTCCATGTCCAAACGATACATTTATTTTTGATGCATTGATTCATCATAAGATAGATACCAAAGGACTGGATTTTGAGGTGGAATATCAAGATGTGGAGACCTTGAACCTGAAAGCTTTTCAAGGCGATCTTGACATTACCAAGCTGAGCTATCATGCCTTTGCCTACGCTGTTGAAGATTATGAGTTGCTCGATGCAGGGAGTGCTTTAGGATTTGGTGTAGGGCCTATGCTGATTACGAAGGATCCGAAATTAGCAAAATTGCTGCAGCAAAAATTAGATCGGGCCGAAAGTTTAGATGGGTTTGATCAATTGAAAGTAGGGTATCCAGGGAAATATACCACGGCTAATTTTTTGTTAAGCCTGGCATTCCCCGAATTAAAAAATAAAGTAGAACTTGTTTTTTCGGATATTGAAGGAGCTTTACTGGATGGATCCATCGACTTAGGGTTGATTATTCATGAAAATAGGTTCACCTATGCCGAAAAAGGACTGCATAAAGTGGTGGATCTGGGTGAGTATTGGGAGAAGACGACAAAATTTCCGATTCCTCTTGGAGGAATTGTCGTAAAACGTAGTCTGCCACAAGAAGTGAAGGAGACGTTGAATACGATTTTGAAAGAAAGTGTAGAATTTGCATTTGCCAATCCGAAATCTGGGCTTGAATTCATTCGTGCACATGCACAGGAAATGAGTGAAGAGGTGATGTACAAGCATATTGAACTTTATGTCAATAAATATTCAGTAGCATTGGGGCTTGAAGGACGTGATGCAATTACGAAGATGTTTGAAAAGGCACAGGAACTGGGATTCATTCCGCATTCAGACCGTAAGTTGTTTTTATCATAAATTGACTGTCGGTTTAAAGCTCATATTGCTCAGAAAAACTTCACGTCAAGATGGCGTAAAAGGGGATAAATAGGTAGAGGATTCTTGCAGGCTGTAAGGAACTGACATTTTCAATAAAAATAACGTAAAAAAAATGGATGTAAGCTGTTAGATATCATATCTAATAACTAAATTTGCCCGATTAGTGTCAAATTGTCTGCAATTTTACTTTGGAGTCATTATTGTACAAAATCTTAAGTTGAGATAGAAAAAAAATTATGTTAAAGTTTTTAAGTAAATTATTTGGAAGTAAATCCGAGAGAGATATCAAGGGAATTCAGCCTGTGGTAGACCAAATCAAAGCTGAATATGAGAAGCTTTCAAATCTAACCAATGACGAGTTACGTGCCAAGACCGTTGATTTCAAAGAAAGAATTAAAAATTACCTAGCCGATATTGACCAAGAAATTGACACGCTTAAAAAAGAAGCGGATCAAGACGAGGACGATATGGCAAAGAAAACTTCTATTTACGAGCAAGTGGACAAATTGTCCAAAGACCGTGACAAGAAGTTGGAAGAGGTATTGAAGGATATTTTGCCGGAGGCATTTGCCGTGGTAAAAGAAACTTCAAGACGTTTGACAGAAAACGAAGAATTAGAAGTTACTGCCAACGATTTTGACAGAGAATTGGCTGTTTACAAATCAAACGTTATAATCAATGGTGATAAGGCGATTTGGAAAAACAAATGGATGGCTGCAGGTACTGAGGTCACTTGGAACATGGTACACTATGATGTCCAATTAATCGGTGGTATTGTATTGCACAGTGGTAAAATTGCCGAGATGGCAACCGGTGAGGGTAAAACGTTGGTAGGAACATTACCGACCTATCTAAATGCTCTTTCTGGTCAAGGCGTACACATTGTAACGGTGAATGATTACCTTGCTCGTCGTGACTCGGAGTGGAATGCTCCGTTATTTGAGTTCCATGGGCTATCTGTTGACTGTATTGATAAACATCAGCCAAATTCCCCGCAACGTCGTAAAGCTTATCAATCGGATATCGTATATGGTACGAATAACGAGTTTGGTTTCGATTATCTACGTGATAATATGGTTCAGACTCCGGACGCATTGGTGCAAGGAAAATTACACTTTGCCATGGTCGATGAGGTTGACTCCGTATTGATTGATGATGCCCGTACACCATTGATTATCTCAGGTCCGATTCCTCGTGGCGATCAACACGAATTCTACCAATTAAAACCACGTATCGAACGTTTGGTGCATGTACAGAAAGCGTACATCAATACCGTCTTGAATGATGCTAAAAAAGCGCTGGCGGCAGGTGATTCTGACGTTGAAGGCGGCGGTTTAGCATTATTAAGAGCTTATAGAGGTTTGCCTAAAAATAAAGCATTAATCAAGTTCTTAAGCGAAGGCGCTAATCGTTCGATCTTACAAAAAGTAGAAAACTACTATATGCAAGAGCAAAATAAAAATATGCCTAAAGTAGATGCAGAACTTTATTTTGTGATTGATGAAAAGAACAACCAAGTAGAATTGACAGAAAAAGGTATCGAGTTGATTACAGCAACAGGCGAAGATCCTTCATTCTTTATTTTACCGGATGTTGGTACTGAGATTGCCGAAATTGAAAAGTCTTCGTTGACTTTGGAAGAAAAGGCGGCTCAGAAAGAAGATATGTTGCGCGATTATTCGATTAAAGCAGAGCGTATCCACTCGATCAACCAGTTGTTAAAAGCATATACCTTGTTTGAAAATGATGTTGAATATATCGTTGATGAAGGTAAAGTGAAAATTGTCGATGAGCAAACAGGTCGTATCATGGATGGCCGTCGTTACTCAGATGGTTTGCACCAGGCGATCGAAGCAAAGGAGAATGTGAAAGTAGAAGATGCGACACAAACTTACGCAACGATTACATTGCAAAATTACTTCCGCATGTACCACAAACTTTCGGGTATGACGGGTACAGCGTCGACAGAGGCCGGTGAGCTTTGGGAAATTTATAAATTGGATGTCGTAGAAATTCCGACAAATCGTGGAATCCAACGTGATGATCGTCAAGATTTGATCTATCGTACGGCCCGTGAAAAATACAATGCTGTAGCTGAAGAAATCCAACGATTGACAGAGCAGGGACGGCCAGTATTGGTCGGTACCACATCGGTTGAAATTTCGGAGTTATTGAGCCGTATGCTTCAATTACGTAAGATCAAGCATAACGTATTAAATGCGAAGTTACACCAAAAAGAAGCTGATATCGTCGCTGAAGCTGGACGCCCAGGACAAGTAACCATCGCGACGAATATGGCTGGTCGTGGTACGGATATTAAATTGACCGAAGAAGTTAAAAAAGCTGGTGGTCTTGCCATTATCGGTACCGAAAGACACGAATCTCGTCGTGTTGACCGTCAGTTACGTGGTCGTGCCGGTCGTCAGGGAGACCCAGGTTCTTCGCAATTCTTCGTTTCTTTGGAAGATAACTTAATGCGCTTATTCGCTTCAGAGAGAATCTCTAACATCATGGTGAAAATGGGTGTTGAAGAGGGCGAGGTGATGCAACATAGTATGTTGACTAAATCCATCGAACGCGCACAGCGTAAAGTGGAGGAGAATAACTTCGGTATCCGTAAACGTCTATTGGAATACGATGATGTAATGAACTCCCAACGTACCGTAATTTATTCGAAACGTAAAAATGCTTTGTTTGGAGAACGTTTAGACGTGGATTTGAACAACATGATTTTTGATGTTGCGGAAGAAATTGTCGTTGAAGCAAAAGAGCAAGGTAATTACGAAGATTTCCAAATCGAAGTAATCCGTATTTTTGCGATCACACCAGAAATTACAGCAGAAGAATTTGCACAGGGTAAAATTGAAGGCTTGACTGATCGTCTATTTGAGCATGCAATTAACGCTTACCACCATAAAATTGAGGCCGTTGGTGCTTTGACAGTTCCTGTATTGAATAATGTGTATGCGGAAAGAGGTCAGATCGTCGAAAATGTCGTTATTCCATTTACGGATGGTATCCGTGGCATTCAAGTTTCGGCGAATTTGAAAAAAGCCATCGAAAGCAACGGTAAAGAAGTTTTCAAATCTTTTGAAAAAGGAATCGTATTGGCATTAATCGATGAGGCTTGGAAAGAGCATCTGCGTGAAATGGATGATTTGAAACAATCGGTTCAAAATGCTGTTTATGAACAAAAGGATCCGATTATCATTTATAAAATGGAGGCATTTGATTTGTTTAAATCGATGTTGGCTTCAATGAATAAGGATGTCGTTAGCTTTATTTTCAAAGGAGAGATCCCTGGTCAAGAACCGACTTCTATGCAAGCGAGACAAGTACAGCAGGCTCCAGTAAAAACGATTGAAACGAAAGCTGAATTGGCTTCGCCTACAGGTGTGAGTGAGGAGGATGTGAATGAAGGTCCAAAAGAACCTGTTCGTAACGAGAATACTGTTGGACGCAATGACGAATGTCCTTGTGGTTCAGGAAAAAAATATAAAAATTGCCACGGCGCAAATAACTAATCGATAAGAAAGGTTAAACTATGCTGAAGAGAGGATTGATTTTCATACATGCACTTGTGTTGTTTGCGCTAGTTCAGGTAAACGCACAAGAAAAAGGTGGAGTAATTGTAACCAAAGATTCATTGATTACACAGCTTCAAAATTTCAGGGCAGCTATGGGGATCAATCCTGTCGAAAGCAAAGCGACAGTAGTTCCTGCTAAACCCGTTGTCCGCTCAGCGGCGACGCGGGTCAAAGTAAGGGGATTCCGTGTACAGATCTTTGCTGGATCGAATCGGAATCAGGCATTTTCGGAGCAGACACGTTTCCGAAGTATGTATAAAGATATTGATACCTATATCACCTATGATGAACCCAATTATCGCGTCAAGGTAGGTGATTTTAGAAGTCGCTCTGAAGCAAATGCCTTCATGCGCGAGTTACGTCAATATTTTAGCAACGTCTTTGTTTTTTCAGAGAACGTTTTTGTATATCAATAAATCAATCAACCTCATGGCAAGTACGAAAGAAAAAGTCCTGGCCTTAGCTCATCAATATTTTGAAGATACGGTTTCCAACCGTAGACATCTTCATCAGAATCCTGAACTTTCCTTCGAAGAATACAATACCTCGGCATTTGTAAAAAAGCAATTGGATGAATTGGGAATTCCTTATGAGGCTAAAGCTGATACGGGGATTGTCGCTTTAATCAAAGGTGACCTACCCTCAGATGAAGTTATCGCGTTGCGCGCAGATATGGATGCTTTACCAATTAAAGAAGTGGAGGGGCGTTCATATGGTTCCAACACCCCAGGAGTGATGCATGCCTGTGGCCATGATGTACATACCTCCTCACTTTTGGGGACAGCTAAAATATTGAATAGCCTAAAAGCCGAATTTGGAGGAACGATCAAATTGATCTTCCAGCCTGGCGAAGAGCGCTTGCCAGGAGGAGCTTCCTTAATGATCAAAGAGGGCGCTTTGCAGAATCCTGCCCCCTCAGCCATAATAGGTCAGCATGTGATGCCCTTTATTGAGGTAGGCAAGGTTGGTTTCCGTGAGGGAAAATATATGGCTTCCTGCGATGAACTGTTTATGACAGTCAAAGGCAGGGGCGGGCATGGTGCGCACCCGCATCAAAATATTGATCCAATTGTTATTACAGCACAGATCATTACCGCTTTGCAGCAGATTGCTAGTCGTTTTGCAGATCCACGTACACCGACTGTGCTATCTTTTGGAAAGATTATGGCCAACGGAGCTACAAATATTATTCCTGACCAGGTTTATCTGGAAGGTACATTTCGCACATTTGATGAGGAGTGGCGTGCTGAAGCACATGCGCGCATGGTAAAGATTGCTGTGAGCATTGCTGAAAGTATGGGAGCGACTTGTGAATTTGAAGTCCGTAAGGGCTATCCTTTTCTAATCAATGAGCCCCAATTGACTAAAAGTGCACGGACATTTGCAGAAGAGTATCTCGGTAAGGAAAATGTGGTAGACTTAGATCTATGGCCTGCCGCGGAGGATTTTTCCTATTATTCACAAGAAATTAATGCTTGTTTCTATCGTTTGGGTACAGGTAATGCAGCACGTGGTATCTCTTCAGCTGTCCATACGCCGACCTTTGACGTGGATGAGACTTCTTTGGAGATTAGTACGGGGTTGATGGCATACATTACCTTGCGTAGGCTCGGTTATTAAATTATATATGTCATCTCATCACATTGTTCGAGAGAATCAGGAACCTGCATTACTGATTGAAGACCTTTTCCTCATCGACGAAGAGGGCTTGGGGCAGCTGCTGGAATGGAGCCCCACAATTGTCATTGAGGCGGAAACCATCGATTTATTGGATGCGCGTGGTTATAAGTTCGATATCGTTTTTACAAAAAAATCCATTAATGATTCACAGGAAAATTTAAAGATCATTTCCTATGATAATGATTTTCTAAAGACGGCTATAGAATACCTGATAGCACATCAATACAAAGCGGTGAATATCCTGACTGATCAGCTTGATGTGGCTTATTACCAGCCCTATCTGGAGCAGATTAATATTGTGCTTATCTCTAAAGGAGTTCGCTATTGTTTTGTGACAACAGGCTTCACCAAATGGAAGCCTACAGGGGAAAGAATCCGAATTGAGGGGCTTGATGCTGATGAAAAAAACACGCACGAAGGCTTGATTAAGATCAATGACAACGAATACGAAATGGAAAAAGACGGCTTATTTGTCCTTAAATTTTCCCATATAAAATACATTTTAATAGGAGAAAAGATTGCATGATAACAATAGAATTGGCAGAACAAAGCGATATCAGAAGCATTTCAAATATGGCGCATAGTATTTGGCCTGTTACTTATGGAGAGATACTTTCACAAGATCAAATTGACTTTATGCTCGAAAAAAACTATACCATTGAGGGACTTGCAGAAAGTATGGTTAATGGCCAATTTTTTTATGTCTTGAAAGAAGATGGTATCGGTCAGGGATTTATTGCCTTGCGAACTCTTGAGGATCGTATACGTATTGAAAAGCTCTATTTGATGCCCAATGTGCAAGGAAAAGGCTTCGGAAAGGCGCTGATAGACTTCGCTTCAGAAAAAACCATCTTAAAGGGTAAAGGGATTCTTGAATTGAACGTAAATAGAAATAACCCTGCTTACCATTTCTATTTGAAGCAGGGCTTTGAGGTCATTGAAACGATTGATATTCCTTATTATGATTATGTTCTAAACGATTATGTCATGCAAAAAGAAGTAAAAGCTTAGGCCTGTCGCCTAATCTTTTAGTTTTTCGACCCGTGAAGGTGTTTGTTTGCCTGTTACAATTCCGGAGGTGCCTATGGCGATGGCTTCTATACTGGAAATGATATTCTGAACATTCAATGTAGACACTTCATCTTTTACGGTATGGTAATATTCATCCTTATCCATTTGGGATGTTGAAAATGAATGCGCAGGCACACCTTTGGCTGCCAATACCGCATTATCGCTTCGATAAAAGAGATTTTGTTTGGTATATGGATCAGGATAGAATCGGAAATTTGTGTTTTTTAAATTTTCCTGCATTAATTCACCAAGATTCGACTGATCGTATCCTGTAATATACACTGTATTGGGACCGAATTTGGAATCTTTTCCGATCATTTCCATATTGATCATAGCGACTACCTGGTCAGCATTGATGTGGTTGGAAAAATATTTTGAGCCATACATGCCCAGTTCTTCTGCCGTAAAAGCGACGAAAATAAGGGTCCTTTCATTATTATTTTGTTTTTTGTAGTAATCTGCCAGGGTTAACATTGCGGTCACACCTGAGGCATCGTCATCGGCGCCATTGGCAATAGAATCTTGGCCTACTGCCTGAAGGATGCCAATATGATCGTAATGTCCCGAAAAGATAACGTATTCGTTCGGTTTACTTTTCCCGGGGATTATTCCTGCCACGTTAAACAAGGGGAAATTTTGAAGCTTCCGTTCAATATGAATTTGAAAAGTTTGGGGTTTCTCCGCTGTTAAAAGGTAGACAATTGATGGTTTTTGTTTGGAGGGGTCCTCTATAAATTTAGGGGAGTTGAGCATTTGACCAAAACGCACAAAATAGCTTTCAAAGGAGGGGTCTACCAATACAAGTGTATTTTCTTTGGCTAGAGAATGTTCTCTAAATACTTTCGCAAAATCATCGCCCGATTTATTTCGACGATGTTAAGGCTACTTCGATTATCCCACTGTAAATCAACGTGGTTTCCAAGTGAAATAACATGGTCAGCTGGGATCAGCTGCTTATTGATGGTTGCGGATTTGCTTACCGGAGAGATTTTATCCAATTGGAATGTTTGCCTGTAATTTTGTTCTGCGTAGGGGCTAAGGCCTATTCTCTTCATTTCGGCAGCGATAAAATCTGCAGCTGGTTCGATGTCTTTTGTCAAAGCCGATCTCCCACGCATATCGTCAGCGGCTAGGGTATTGAGTATGCGGCTCACATCTTGGCGTTCCTGCTCGGAAATAACTTGCTGTCCATAGCTTACTGCCGAGAGTCCAAGTAAAGATATAGACAGTATAATTTTAGGTATTGAATTCATATAAAGCTTAGTAAAGTCTGGGTGAAGATAAGGAAAATTCTACAAGCGAATTGTGCAGACAATAAACTTCCTAAAATGATCCATTTCAAATGATCCGATGACAGGCAAAACCCATCTAAGATTTCTAATGCCATTAATACACTAAAGATTGAGGCTATTCTTAGCAACATCGACTGATTTTGAGCATCCAGGAAAGCGAACACTTTCGGAAAAAATGTAGTATATTTGACTATTAAATTGTTTGAAAATGAAAGAAGTATCTGTACAAGAATTAAAGAATAAAATCGATAACAACGAAGATTTTCAGTTGATAGACGTTCGTGAATCCTTTGAGTATGAAGTATCCAATTTAAATGGATTGAATATTCCACTTTCAGGTATACTGATTGAAGCTGATAAGATTGCGAAAGATAAACCTGTTATCGTACAATGCCGTTCTGGAAAACGTTCTGCACAGGCGATTATGTTATTGGAACAACAGGGTTTTGACAATCTTGCAAATTTAAAAGGCGGAATTTTAGCTTGGAAAGAGGAAATCGATCCAGAGTTAGACGTTTATTGAGATGAAAAATTTGGAGCATCAGACTAAGCAAGCTTTCTTGTTTAGTCTTGCTTTTTATAGCGTAGCTATTTTAGCGCGATTATTTAACCTTGGTATATTCCCCATATTAGGTAGCCTTTCCATTCTATTGTCTCTCCTATGGGTAATATTGGTTCTACGGGAAATCATGCTTTCGAGGACAATTTCTAACACAGAAAGGATGCTGATGGCTTTGACGATTGTTTTATTAAACATTGTTGGTGGAGCATTCTATTTCTTTGGCGGATGGAGACAGCGGGTATTGGGATTAATAAAAAAGTGATATGTTAAAGTATTTTTTTCTAAATATAGTGTTGAGTTTGGCTATTGTATTTTTAGTTTACAGTGGTTTTGAAGGGTATAAGGCCGGCAACATGCTGGTAACGGGATTATCCATCGCCTTTTTGGTGGTTTTGATCTATCTCCGTGTTGTTTTAAGCAAACGGGTTCGATCACTTATTCAGCAAAAAGAAAGCGGTAAACAACAACCTACTACAAAACAAAAGAAGAAGTAATAAAAAAAGCCTGCTNNAGCAGGCTTTTTTTATTACTTCACAAATGGTGGTTTTGTTACTTTTGCTTTTATTTTTTGATTACGGATCAGAATGAAGATCTCGGTGCCGTCTTTTGAAAAGGCTGTGTCCACATAACCTAAACCGATTGATTTTTTCAATGTTGGTGATTGCGTACCTGAAGTCACACGTCCAATTACATTTCCATCAGCATCAACAATTTCGTAATCATGACGAGGAATGCCTCTGTCAATCATTTCGAAACCAACGAGCTTTTTCTTTAGACCAGCTTCTTTTTCCGCTTTAAGCGCCGCAGAATTCACAAAGTCTTTTGTAAACTTCGTTACCCAGCCTAAACCGCCTTCTAAAGGAGAGGTATTATCGTCGATGTCATTTCCGTATAGGCAGAAACCCATTTCTAGACGTAAAGTATCACGGGCACCTAAACCAATTGGTTTGATTCCATAAGCTTTACCGGCTTCGAAAATAGCATCCCATACTTTTTGGGCATCTTCATTGGCCACATAGATTTCAAAACCTCCAGCTCCCGTATATCCTGTTGCAGAAACCAACACATTCTCTACGCCCGCAAATGTACCTTTTGCAAAGGTATAGTATTCCATTGGGGCTAATTCGATGTCGGTAAGCGATTGAAGTGCATCTGCAGCCTTAGGACCTTGTACCGCGAATAAGGAGGTTTGATCAGAGATATTCTTCATCTCCACACCGGCTGTATTGTATTTGGAGATCCAGTTCCAGTCTTTCTCAATATTTGACGCATTCACAACCAAAAAATATGTCTTATCGTCTATACGGTATGTTAGGAAGTCATCAACTACACCGCCAGTTTCATTGGGGATATAAGCATATTGAACTTTGCCATCGTATAATTTTGACACATCATTGGAAGAGATTTTTTGAAGTAGATCCAGGGCTTTTTCCCCTTTTAGGATGAATTCACCCATGTGGCTTACATCAAAAACTCCTACACCTGTGCGAACTGTTTCGTGCTCATCATTGATGCCTGTGTATTGTACGGGCATGTTGAAGCCTGCAAAGGGAACCATTTTTGCTCCTAAAGCAATGTGCGTCTCCGAAAGGGCAGTATTTTTTAACATAAAAATTAAGTTTTAATCAGCTACAAATTTAATAAAATATACGTGATTCCTCACTGTGAATCCATTTTAGAACAATCGATTTAATTGCTTACCCGGAGCGAATAGATGGTCATATGATCATCTTCGCTATCGGTATCTTCACATAGTAGGAAAATTAGGCCATGGGCAGTTTCCTCTTTCAATGTGATTCCTTCAAATTTATGCTTTTCGGGAATTTCGAATGTCTCGGGTTTGCCGGAAAGATCGGAAGGTATTTTTCCAAGAAGGGAACCACTGATCTCTCCATCCAGATAAGTCGATTTTGCATTTTCGGCGGTAGCAATAAAATAGATTTCATTTCCAACCAGGGTCGCATCTGAGAAACCTGTCGATATGCCATTGAGCTTGGGTAGTTCAATCGGGATACAGCGGGATTGTTCGGCAGCAAGCGGATGATACTCTAAAATGGCATTTATGCCTTTAGGGCCATTTCCCCGGTTAAAAAATAAGATCTTATCTTTTAAATGAACTACGCCTTCAATATTGAAGTCTTCTTTGGAAATATTGAATTTTTCCATTAAGGAAGAATAGATGTTACTGTAGTCTTCCTGAAGGACTGTTTTGCCGTCCCAAATAAAACGAGTGTTTCTGTTTGGGGTAGAACCAGAACCATAGAGATAATAGCGGCTTCCATCGAAAGTGATCGATTCCAAATCCATTTTAGCTGCTTTAGCCCTATTTTCCATTGGATCAGACTGCCGTAGTGCCGTTTTTGACAACTTTTGGTCTGTGATACTATAGCTGTAGATATAATTGCTATTGTCAGAAACGATATGGATTTGCCTATCCTGATAGACAATACCAGAAGCTGCGGTAATACCGGATATGCTGATAAAGGCTTCGAGAATCAATTTTAATATATCGCGTTGAGGTTTAATATTTCCAATACCCGGATGAAATCGGGTTGTAGGGGTGCTTTGATATGAACGTCTTCGCCCGATAAAGGATGTTTAAAGGTCAGCTCCGAGGCATGCAATAGCATGGTATCCATTTGGTAGGCTTCTTTCCAGAACTTGTTTTGTTTATTGCATCCGTGTGGACGATCGCCGATAATAGGATGGAAGATATGCGCAAAATGGCGACGTAACTGATGCATACGACCTGTAATTGGGTTGGCTTCGACGAGACTGTATCGTGCTGTCGGAAATTTTCCGAAGGGAACGGCCAACTCGCCTTGAGCAAGTAAGCGAAAAGATGTTTGTGCTTCCTGAACGGTGCCATCGTCCCTTTTTAAGGGATAGTCAATCAGGCCTTCTGCTGGCGCGAAGCCCCTCAGAACAGCGAGGTATTTTTTGTCGATCTTACGCTCCTGAAAACTTTTTTGTAAGTATTGGTCCGTCTCCTTATTTAATGAAAATAACAGAATGCCTCCGGTCTTCCGGTCCAAACGATGTGCGGGATAAACGGTTTTTCCTAATTGGTCCCGAAGGAGCTGTAGGGCAAACGCTGAAGCATCGCGCGCAATAGCAGATCGGTGCACCAATAGTCCATGTGGTTTATTGATTGCAACGATGGATTCGTCTTGATAAAGTATTTCTAAAGGCATGTTAAATCTTTTTCAATGCAGCAATAATTTCGTCGGCCTTTTCATCAATTTTTGGGCTCAGCCAGATGTATTTAAAAGCTCCGCCACCGATAATCTGTTCTGTACCCTGCCATTTTATTTTGGTTAGCGAAAACAAATAGTAGTTGTCGACCACAACGGAACTTTGGATAAATTTATCGACGATGTCATTTCCGAAGAGCTGCATCCCCAATCCGAAAAACTCTTGATCTTTCGCATGAAGCTGGCTTTTCAATAGCTGTTCAGCTTTCGCGCGTACAACCTTTTCGTGTTCCTCTTTGCTTGGGTTAGTCAAAATTGCGGCCAGCATGATGACGATCAAAATCAGTGAAAATATTCTTTTTTTGCTCATTTTAAATTTGAGATTAAGTTCTGGATGTCATAACACGATGACTATCGCGATCAAAATTATTAAATAGATATTAGATATGGGCAACTGTTTTAAGAGAAATGCGAAGGATTCTGCCCTATAGGTGAAGCAAGGAGGTTTATTTAGAATCCGAGGGTATTCAATAGCGAGAATGCCCAAGAGAACAACGTCCAGATAAGATAAAATGTAACACCGATGAATAAGAAGAAGACCGTTAGAATACTGATGATTATACCGATACCCGAGCCTGAATGCTTGCCTTCGTAGTAATGTTGTCGTAATAATTTGATGTTCTTTTCATTGGCCTTGCTAAAAAAATCAAAAAAGTTTCCGAGGAAAGGAATGCTACCCAAAACAGCATCAATCGAGATATTGAGTAACATGCGTATGACTAATTTTGGACTGGCGCCGTTACGCCACATGGCTATGACAAGAACCAGAGAGGTTCCGAAGCCCGCTATCGCGCCACCTAAGGGGATGAGATTCAAGACTGGATCAAGTCCGAAGCGAAAGGTTCCAATCTTGAATTGATTATCCATTAACCAAGATATTCGGTCAATCCAACCGAAATCTTGGTCAATTTGTTTTAATTTATCTGCTGGAGTTTTTTCCCTATGCATGATTACAATAACTCAAATGAAGCGCTGATTTCACTCGTAACTTTCATCGGTCTGATATTTAAATCTAACCCACTGTCACCAGCGCTGTCTGCTGCTTCGGCCATAGCACCTTTATACATGGCATTACGCATCATCGGTTGTACGCCAAATATAATTTGTTGTGGTGTTTCAGATAATACGATCGCTTTACCAATTTTTTGGCCTGCGGCTTCTGCCAAAATTTGAGCATTGACTTTTGCATCCAATACCGCCTTGGTTTTTAAACTTTTTTCCAACTCCTTTTTCTTCGAATAATCATATTCGCTAATATAGGTGCTTTGGATACCGGCTTTGTCAACACCGTCTAATAGTTGGCCCAAATTGTTCAAGTTGGTTACCTTAATACGGTATTGTCTGGAGAGCAAGATATCGGTGTCTTTTTTCTTTTTATCCGGAACATTATAGCTCCAGATATTCTGGATGGTAAAATCTTCTTTTTTTACACCCGCTTTTGTCGCCGAATCGAACAGATCTTTTTCTAGCTTTTCTATTGCGGCCTTTTTCTTCGTGTTACCGTTCTCATAAAACTCTTTTAGGGTAACATCAATATAGATAATATCTGGTGTTACTTCTTCTTCTGCACGGCCTACCGTAGATACAAATTCTTTATTAACCATTTGTTGCGCGTTTACTTGGGTCATCAAACCTAAAAAGGCTAGTCCTAATAGTATTTTTTTCATATTTTTCGTATTTAACTTTTTATAATAATACGATTGCCATTATCGCATTGCTACAAGATTGGAGCCAAAGTTTATGAAAAAGTTTAACGGATAAAAAAAATAAAAAGGTTAAGATTTTTGATTTTATTTCTCTACCTTTAGGGAAATTAATAATATAGTGCCATGCAAGAAGGTAAAGTAAAATTCTTTAATGAGACCAAAGGTTTCGGTTTCATCATCCCTAACTCAGGCGAGAGCGAAATTTTTGTTCACGTTTCTGGATTAGTAGACAAAGTTCGTGAGAATGACAATGTATCTTACGAAGTTGAACAAGGCCGTAAAGGTCTTAATGCGGTAAATGTAAGAGTTATCTAATTAGATTCAAGATATATTTATTGTGAAAAGGCCTATGCGAACAGCATGGGCTTTTTTATTTTATGGGAAATCTGCGCCCTTAGAAAAGGAAATTTTAGGGCAGGGCGTATTTATTTGCTTCAGTAAATAATTTGGACTGATAATTGTAATAGGGTATTTAAAAATAGTTAGTGAAGATGAAACGTATTATAGTATTGGGGCTGTCTGTTGTTATCGCGCTATCCATGTCGGCCTGTTATTCTGCCCATCATCACCATGGTCATGGCCGTGGTCCGAAAAGAATGCCTCCTGGGCATGCTAAAAAATACTATGGTGAGCAGTCGGCACGTGATTTTGCTCCAGGACAACAAAAGAAAAAGCATAGACATTAATTTTTTATTGGATTGCATTCGACGAGCGTATACATGTTTGTAGGCTATCGAATATTTTCTTTTGACGACCATTGATGTGGTATAGAGAAGAAGCAAAATAATATAAAAAAAGAGGCTGTCTCAAAAA